>NZ_QSPM01000007.1:21728-165390 GCF_003466445.1 Collinsella sp. TM05-38
GCGCCGCGGGGTGCCCGCGCGGGGCCGCAGGGCATGGGGATGATCCTGCGTCCCCGCGCGGGCGCCCCCGGTTATCCAACCTCTTCGATAGGAGCTTTTCCCACATGGCAGACATCGCATTCGAGAAGGACCTCTCCGTCGCGGAGACCGGCATCGGGGGCCTGAAGGTCGTCGACCTGGCCGTCCACGGCGACTCGCGCGGCTGGTTCAAGGAGAACTGGCAGCGCGCCAAGATGACCTCGCTCGGGATCCCCGACCTCCGCGTCGTCCAGAACAACATCTCCTACAACGAGAAGAGGGGCGTCACCCGCGGCATCCACGCGGAGCCCTGGGACAAGTTCATCTCCGTGGCCCGCGGCTCGGTCTTCGGCGCCTGGGTCGACCTGCGCGAGGGAAGCGAGACCTTCGGCAAGGTGTTCACCTGCACGCTCGACCCGTCGAAGGCCATCTACGTCCCGCGCGGCGTGGGCAACTCCTTCCAGGCCCTGGAGGACGGCACCGCCTACACCTACCTGGTGGACGCCCACTGGTCCCTCGAGCTGAAGAGGACCTACACCTTCGTGAACCTCGCCGACCCCGAGCTCGCCATCGAGTGGCCGATCCCGCTCGACGAGGCCACCGTCTCCGAGGCCGACCTCAACCACCCGATGCTCAGGGACGTCGTCCCCATGGCGCCCAAGAGGACGCTCGTCACCGGCTGCAACGGCCAGCTGGGCCGCGCGGTCCGCGCGCTGGCCGAGGAGCGCGGCGTGGCGAAGGACTTCGACTTCTGCGACATCGACACCTTCGACATGTCCGACCCGGCGGCCTACTCGAAATACGACTGGTCTCTCTACGGCACCGTGATCAACTGCGGCGCCTACACCGCCGTGGATAAGGCGGAGACCCCCGAGGGCCGCGCCACCGCCTGGAAGGCCAACGCGACCGGTCCCGCCCTTCTCGCCCGCACCTGCGCCGGGCACGGTATCACCCTCGTGCACGTGTCCTCCGACTACGTCTTCGACGGCACGGTCGAGGTCCATGACGAGGAGGAGCCCTTCTCCCCGCTGTCCGTCTACGGCCAGACCAAGGCCGCCGGCGACATCGCCGTGGCCGGGTGCCCGCGCCACCACATCATGCGCTCCAGTTGGGTCATCGGCGAGGGGCACAACTTCGTCAAGACCATGAAGGCGCTGTCCGACCGCGTCGCAGACCCCGAGGACGGGCTCACGCAGGTCACCGTGGTCGACGACCAGCTGGGACGCCTGACCTTCACGCGCGACATGGCCGAGGCCATCTTCCACGTGCTGGGGACGCACGCCCCCTACGGCACCTATAACTGCACGGGCTCCGGCGCCGTCAAGTCCTGGGCCGACATCGCCCGCGCCGTCTTCGAGGCGGCCAACGGCAACGGGGAGAAAGTCTTGCCGGTATCGACCGCCGACTACTACGCGAGCGCCGCCGGTCCCGTCGCCCCGCGCCCGGTCCACTCCGCGCTCGACCTTTCCAGGCTCGAGGCTGCCGGCTTCCACATGCCCGACTGGGAGGAAGAGCTGGGGGAGTACCTCAAGACGCTCTAGCCGCTATTAACTTTTCGAGAGTAAAAGCCGCCGTTCTTTATCGGCGGCTTTTCTTGTTGGTGGCTATCTGCGCAGTGGAGCCAATAGTATTTTGCGGAAGATCTACCTCTCGCTTGGCTTGGAAGTAGGGTGGCCGGGCTGGTCATCGTAGGCGTATTTGCTGTACACGTTGACCTCCCACTGCTTTTTCTCAACCTTTGCCACAGAATCCAGGATGAATCCGGTCGCAAGGCTCAGTCCGCACAGGAACATAAACGACGCGGCGAGCATGGCGGTGGGGAAGCGCGGAACGAGGCCGGTCTGGAAATACTCGACAACGATGGGCATGCCCAGGGCGAGGCCGATCACCGCAAACAGAAGCGCAACCAGGCTGAAGAACTTGAGCGGGCGGTAGTCCTTGAACAGCGTGCCGATCATCGCAACGACTTTAATGCCGTCGCTCACGGTATTGAGCTTGGACTCGGAGCCTTCCGGACGGTCGCGGTACTCGATGGGCACGTCTTTGATGCGCCAGCGGTGGTCGACGGCGTGGATCGAGAGCTCGGTTTCGATCTGGAAGCCCTCGGAAAGCACAGGGAAGGTTTTAACGAACGGGCGGCTCATGGCGCGGTAGCCTGTCATGACGTCATCGAAGCTGTAGCCATAGATCCACTTGATCATGGCGCGGACCAGATTATTGCCAAAGCCGTGGAAGGCACGCTTGTTCTCCTCGGCGTAGGTGCCGTTGGAAAGGCGATCGCCTACGGTCATGTCGGCCGTGCCGTTAAGGATGGGCTCGCAGAGGGCCTTGGCCGCCTCGGCGGGGTAGGTGTTGTCTCCGTCGACCATCAGGTAGCAATCGGCGTCGATATCGCGAAACATCTGGCGGCACACGTTGCCCTTTCCCTGACGGGGCTCAAAGCGGACTGTGGCGCCGTGCTCGGTGGCAATGCGTGAGGTATCGTCCGACGAGTTGTTGTCATAGACATAGACCGTCGCCTGCGGAAGCTCGCGGTGAAAGTCGTCGATGACTTGGCCGATCGTGAGCGCTTCGTTGTAGCAAGGGATGATGACGGCGATGGATTCAGAATTCACTTAATGCTCCTTATACATTCAATCCTAGAAAGTATAGCCGTTTGGGCCTGGCATCCTAAGATGTGGGTTAGTTCTCCAGTTTTGTTGCGCGAATCGTTTGCATGGCCGTCGGGTCTATACTGTTCGTTTGTCAACGATTACGAGTAAAGGAGTTGCATCCGTGTCGGATCAGACAAAGCAACAAGAAACTCGCAGTCTGCCTGCGACGTTTGCTAAGAACGAATTTGAGAAGGACGCGTTTATCCTTCGTCAGCTGGTTACCAAGGATTTTAAGATCAAGTATCGCCGTAGCGTTCTGGGCGTCGCATGGTCGGTGCTCAACCCGCTGCTGATGATGATCGTCATGGCCATCGTGTTCTCGACGATTTTTGGCCAGGGCCGCAATGGCTCAATGACGCCCGAGATGTACCCGCTGTACTTGATCGTGGGTAACATCACCTTTGCCGTCATGTCTGAGTCTACTAACCAGGCCCTGACGTCGATCGTGGGCGCTGCCCCTCTGCTCAAGAAGGTTAAGGTGCACCGCTGGGTTTTCCCGGTGCAGAAGGTGCTCTTCTCGCTGGTCAACTTTGCCTTCTCGCTGGTCGCCGTCGCCATCGTCATGCTGTGGTTCCGCGTTATGCCTTCTTGGCACCTGATTCTGTTGCCGGTTTGCCTGCTGCTGCTTATGTGCTTCTGCATGGGCCTGGGCATGATGCTCTCTGCCCTTACGGTCTTCTTCCGCGACGTTATGCATCTGTGGAGCGTCGTCATTACGGCGTGGACTTACATTACGCCCATCTTCTGGACGACTGACTATATTGCGCAAATGCCGCATCTCGTGCGTATCTTGATGTATGCGAACCCCATGTTCAACTACCTGCAGTTTATGCGCGATATCTTCCTGTTCCAGACTACGCCCTCGCTTATGACGTTTGGTATGTGCGTCGCTTGGGCGGTTCTTGCGCTTATTATTGGCTATACCGTGTTCCATAAGTCCGAGCGCAAATTTATCCTCTACATCTAAGGAGTGCTGTGATGACTGAATCTGTTGTTGATTACAGCGAGCAGCCTCTGGCTGTCGAGGTCGACGACGTCACCATGATCTTTAACATGGCGTCCGAGTCGCTGACCAACCTCAAGGAGTACTTCATTAAGCTTGCCAAGCACGAGCTGTTCTTTGAGGAGTTTAGGGCGCTTAAGCACATCTCGTTTGATATTCATCGCGGCGAGGTTGTGGGTCTGGTCGGCACCAATGGCTCCGGCAAGTCTACGATGCTCAAGATTATCGCTGGCGTTCTTGAGCCTAGCGAGGGCAGCGTTAAGGTGCACGGTAACATCGCGCCGCTGATTGAGCTTGGCGCCGGCTTTGACCCCGAGCTGACCGCCCGCGAGAACATCTATCTGAACGGCGCCCTGCTCGGCTATACCAAGGAGTTCATCGACGCCAACTTTGACGGCATTATCGAGTTCGCTGAGCTGCAGAACTTTGTCGATATGCCGCTTAAGAACTTCTCTTCGGGCATGGTGGCGCGTATCGCCTTTGCAATCGCGACGATTACCGAGCCCGATATTCTGATCGTTGACGAGACGCTGTCCGTCGGTGATGTGTTCTTCCAGCAAAAGTGTGAGGCCCGCATCCAGCACTTTATCCAGAGCGGCGACGTGACGGTTCTGTTCGTTTCGCACTCTATGGAGCAGGTTGAGCGCATCTGCCAGCGTGCCGTTTGGATTGAGAAGGGTGACCTTCGCATGGACGGCCCGGTCGATGAGGTCTGCAAGGCGTACCGCGAGCAGTTCAACTAGGTTATAATTACTTGCGCCTGACAGGCTTGTGCTTGCTTGGGCGTGCGGTTATTTGCTCCATTAGCTCAGTTGGATAGAGCAGGGGACTTCTAATCCCAAGGTCGACGGTTCGAATCCGCCATGGAGCACCATCGTTTATTAAGCCCAGACCGCTTGGTGGTCTGGGCTTTTTTCATCTTGTGTACTGCGGTTTTGAAGGGTTCGCCATGGGAAGCAAAAGGCTCGACTGGATCGATATTGCAAAGGGGATTGCAATTATTCTGGTCATTGTGGGGCACACCGTCCTAAATCCCTCTCCCTTGCGGCACGCGATCTTCTCGTTTCACATGCCGTTGTTCTTTATTCTTGCCGGGTTATACGTTTAGGCCGAAGCCGTGGCGTGAGCTGCTGAGTGGTTCGGTGTCGCGCCTGCTGGTGCCGTATGTGGTTCTTGCACTGGCGTGGCAGGTGCCGACGTTCTTGATGAGCGGCGCTCCGTTGACGGCAGCTACGTTGGTTACGAGACTTCAGACGCTTGTGTTTGCTTCGGGCGTTGATATCCCTGGGCTTGGTGTCGCTGCCGTTGGCATGGCGTGGTTTTTGGCCGCGCTGTTTACCTCGCGCCTGCTGTTTAGTGTGCTCGTGCGGCTGTTTGATCACCGCGGGATTGGGGTTGTTTGGCAGGGCGTTGTCTGTGCCGCGATTGCCTTTTGCGGTTTGAGCGTGTCTCGATTAATGGGTGTTTACCTGCCACTCGATTTGGATCTGAGCTGCTACATCGTCTTGCTGATGTGGATTGGCTATACGGCGCGCCAGAGGAGGCTCGAGCCGAGCGCGAGCAAGCCCCTGCTGTTTATTGGGGCCGGTGTCACTTGGCTTGTCCTTGCCGCGCTGAGTGGGCTTGAGCTTTCGAGCCGCCGCGTGGATGGGTTTGTGGTTGCGACAGTTGCCGCTCTTGCCGGCAGTTATTGCGTGTGTTGGGTTTCCATGGCGCTGGAGAAGTTGAAAGACGTACCGGTTTTGGGGTCCTTTGAACAAGCGCTCGTGTTCTGCGGACAGGCCAGTCTTGCCATCTTTGCAATCCACACGGTCGATTGGTTTATCCCCTGGCAGACCATGCCGTTGCTTATGGCGTTGCCAGTGCCATGGCTCCTTGCGTCGATTGTGCGCTGCGGGTGCGACATAGGGTTGGCGTACGTCATCAAGAAGGCGTAATTAAAAGCGGGGAGGACCAAGCTGGCCCTCCCCGCTGCTATTTATTCGGTAGTGTTGCAGGCTTACTTTTCGAGACGCTCCTTCAGCAGCTCCAACGCGTGAGCGTAGCCCTGCAGGCCCTCGCCGGTGATGGTGGCAAAGCAGGCCAGGCGGGCGTAGCTTATCTGGCGGAAGTCCTCGCGCGTCTCGACGGCGCTGATGTGGACCTCCACGGCGGGGATGGCCACGGCCTTGAGGGCATCGAGGATTGCGACGCTTGTGTGCGTGTAGGCAGCCGGATTGATGACGATGCCGTCGACCTTGCCGTAGGCCTCCTGGATCTTGTCGACGATGCTGCCCTCGTGGTTGGACTGGAAGACTTCGACCTCGTCAAAGCCCTGTGCGGCACCTGCCTCCTGGCAGATCTGAACCAAGCGGTCGTAGTTATCGCTGCCGTAGATGCCTGGCTCGCGAATGCCGAGCATGTTGAGGTTGGGACCGTTGATGACGAGTGCTTTCATGGTTGCTTCCTTTGCGGTTGGGCGGGCGGTGCGGCGGAACGGAAAACCACCACAAAGGTGCCTGTCCCCTTTGTGGTGGTTTTTGCTAGAGGGCTGGTGGAAGGGTGTCGAGGACGGCGACCGCGGTCTTGGCGGCGCAGTCGCGTGAGTCAATGATGTAGTCGGCCCAGGCGCGGTAGCGCGGCATGCGCTGCTCGGCCAGCTTGTCGATACCGTCGCGGGCGGTGATGGGGCGTCCCTTGTGGGCGAGTTCGTCGAGCTTGCGGTTGAGCATCACAATCTGGCTGTTCTGGTGCAGCAGCGGATAGTTTTCGTCGCGCGTGACCACGCCGCCGCCGGTGGAGAGCACCAGACCGCTGCGCTTGGAGATGTCGGACAGCGCCGCCGTCTCCTGCTTGCGGAAGGCCGGCTCACCGTGCTCGTCGATAAAGTCGGCACAGGGCATGCCCAGGCGCTCCTCGAGGGCGCGATCGAGGTCGATATGCTCGCGTCCCGTGAGCAGGGCAATCTGCTCACCCACGCGGGTCTTGCCCGAGCCCGGCATGCCGATCAGCGCGATGTTCTGTTCGCGGCGGGACAGGCGCTCCGTTACGTCCAGGATGCGCTCGTGCGGGGTGACCTGGCCGGTATAGCGCTCGACTGCCTGTGCCGCTTGGGCCACGAGCATCAGCAGGCCGCCGATGCAGGGGATGCCGCGACGCTCGGCCTCGAGCATGAGTCCCGTGCGGGCGGGGTTGTAGACGATATCGATGACGCCCTCGAGCGCGTCGAGGCCCTCGAGCGTGCATGGCGCGTCGGGGCAGTGGGGAAACATGCCCGCAGGGGTGCAGTTGACGAGCAACGCGGCGTCGGACTGCTGTGCGATGTTGTCGTAGTTGACCTCGCTCGTGCGTCCCGCGGGCACCACGATCGCGCCCAGGTCGCCCAGCACCATGCTTGCCGTAGTGCCGGCGCCGCCGGTGGCTCCGAGCACGAGGACCTTCTTGCCGGCAATCTCCACACCCAGCTCCTCGACCAGACACTGGAAACCGAAGTAGTCGGTGTTGTCGCCGCGCAGGCGGCCGTCGGCCAGGCGCGTGATGGTGTTGACGTTTCCCATGCGCTCGGCGAGCGGGCTCAGCTCGTCCAGATACTCCATGACGGCGCGCTTGTAGGGGATGGTCACGTTGGTGCCCTCCCACTCGTCGCCCGTCATAAAGGCCGCGAGGTCCTCGGGCTCGCGCTCAAATCGCACGTAATCGAGCCCAGCGAGCTTCTTGTAGATGGTCGGGGTGTAGCTGTGGCCCAGCACGCGGCCCAGCACTCCGTAGGGGCGGGTTGCGGCGGTATCGGTCATCTAGAGCACCTCCGTGTAGCTGCCAAAGTAGGTGAAGCTCTCGCACACGTCGTCGATAGAATCGAGCAGGTCGTCGAGGGCCTTGCTGCCAAAGGGGCAGTCCAGATCAAAGTAGAACATAAACTCAAAGTCGCGGCCGGGGATGGGGCGGCTCTCGAGCTTGATGAGGTTGATATTGAGCGCGTAGAAGCGCTCGAGTACGCGATAGAGCGCACCCGGCTCGTTGGCCGTGGTGATCATGAGCGAGGTACGGTTGGCGCCGGGGTAGACGCGCGGCTCGCGGCTGATGACGACAAAGCGCGTGTAGTTGTTGTCCGAGTCCTGAATGTTGGGCTCCAGCACCTCCAGGCCATAGAGTGTCGCGCAGCTGCGCGATGCGATGGCGGCAACATCGGTGCGCCCGGAGCTGGCGACCATCTCGGCCGACATGGCGGTGTTGGGGTACTTGGTGGCGTGCAGGTCGTGGGACTCGATAAAGCCCGCACACTGGGCAATGGCTTGGCCGTGGCTGTAAACCTCGCGCACGTCGGTGAGTTTGGTGCCGGGTTTGACGAGCAGATTGTGGTCGATCTTGAGGCGCAGCGAGCGCACGATGTGGAAATCGAACTGGGCGAGCAGGTCGTAGACGGCGTTGACCGATCCGGCAGTTGAGTTTTCGATGGGTAGCACGCCAAATTCGCAAAAGCCGTCGCGTACGGCGCGCATAACGCCCTCGAAGGTCTCAAAGAAGGCGATATCGGGCACGTCAAAGAGCTTGCACGCGGCGATTTGACTGTAAGCGCCCTCGACGCCCTGGCAGGCGACGGTGGCCGTTTGAGGGAAGGGCGTGTCGGAGGCTGCAGCCGTGGCATGGGCCTTTTGCGACACCGTGATGCCCTTGAGCTCGTTGATGTAGCGCTGCTGCTCGGCCTTGCTCATGCTCATGAGGAGGCGGAACAGCGTGATGGTCTGCGCCTCGTAGCGCTCGGGTGCGCGGCTGGCGAGGTTGTTGAGCTTGGAGCGCTCGCGGGCGGGGTCGAAGACGGCCTTGCCCATCTCGATTTTTGATTTGGCGACTTCGGTGGCAATGTCCATGCGTTCGACAAAGCTGCTGAGAAGCGTAGTGTCGATGCCATCGATGGCCTGGCGGATGTCGGCAAGGTCCATGGAGGCCCCTTTCGTAAATCGTTGCCTGGGGTAGTTAATTTGGGACGGGGCTATTTTAGCTACCCCGGCAGCAAATCGGCCAAAACGTCGCGTTAACTGCCGGGGTAGCTAAAATAGCCCCGTCCCAAATTAACTACCCTTGGGGTGGGCGGATTAGCGCTGGGCGGCGTCCTCGAGGAGGGCGTCCCAAATCGCGAGGGCAGCTGCTGCTTCGGCTACGGGGACAGCTCGGGGGACGATGCAGGGATCGTGGCGGCCGTGGACCGAGAGCTCGGCATTTTCCATAGCGTCCATGTCCACCGTCTGCTGCTCACGGCCAATGGAGGGCGTCGGCTTTACGGCCATGCGCCACATGACGGGCGCGCCGGTCGAAATACCGCCCAGGATGCCGCCGGCGTTGTTGGACTCGACCTCGATCTCGCCGGTTTCGGCATCGATGCGATACGGATCGTTGTTCTCGCTGCCGCGCATGGCGGCGACGGCAAAGCCCATGCCAAACTCCACGCCCTTTACGGCGGGAATGCCAAACGCGATTTGCGCGATGCGGTTCTCGATGCCGTCGAACATGGGGTCGCCGATGCCCGCGGGAAGCCCGTAAATGCCGCACTCCACGATGCCGCCGATGCTGTCGAGTTCGTCGCGCGCGGCTAGGATCTCCTCGCGCATGCGGCCGGCTGCGGCGGCGTCAATGCAAGGAAGATCGTTCGTTAGGATCGCCTTGCGGTCGGCCTCGCGATAGACCATATCGTCCATCGGCAGGTCGGAGATGCCGCCGATCTGCGCGACGTGCGCCATGACCTGAATGCCGCGGGCCTCGAGTGCCTGCAGCGCAATGCCGCCGGCGATGCATAAGGGTGCCGTTAGGCGGCCGGAAAAATGCCCGCCACCAGCGACATCGTGCATGTTGTGATACTTCACGCGCGCAGGGAAGTCCGCATGTCCGGGACGGGGCTTGCGGCGCAACTCGGAGTAATCCTTGGAGCGCGTGTTGGTGTTCTCAATGATCGCTGCGATGGGTGCGCCGGTGGTGTGCCCATCGACCACACCGGCGATGATGTGCGCGGCGTCAGCCTCTCGGCGCTTGGTTGCGGTCTCGTCACGGCCGGGGGCGCGACGGTCCAAAAAAGCCTGCAGCTGCTCCAGGTCAACAGCGATACCTGCCGGAATGCCATCGAGCGAGCAGCCGATGGCGGGGGAGTGCGACTGGCCGAAGATGCTCAGGTGCAATACGTTGCCAAAGGTCGAGGACATGCTATTCCTCCTCGAGCGTGACCTTGCCGCCCAGCAGGCGGTAGTGGTCGAAGAAATCGGGATAGGACTTGTTGACGGCCTCGGCGCCGTGGATCACAACTTCGCCAGTGGCGCGGCTCGCAGCGATGGCAGCCATCATGGCGATGCGGTGGTCGTTGTGCGAATCGACCTCGCCGCCGGTAAAAGCGTCGATGCCCTTGATGATGAGGTCGTCACCGGCAATGCGCACCTGCGCGCCCAGTGCGGTGAGCTCGCGGGTGGTAGTGGCCAGACGGTCGGATTCCTTGATGCGCAGGCGGGCGCAATCGCGGATGAACGTGCGGCCCTGCGCCAACGATGCCACGGCCGAGATGACGGGCACCAGGTCCGGAATGTCGTGGGCACTCATCTCAAAGCCGGCGAGCTTGTCGGACTGCACGGTGGCGGCGTTGGTGGAGCGCACGATGCGGGCGCCAAAGCGCGAAAGCGCGGCAAGCACGTTACGGTCGCCCTGTGCGGAGCTCAGCGACACGCCCTCGACGGTGATTGGGTCGGTGCCGATGGCGCCGGCGCTCAGCCAAAAGGCGGCGTTGGACCAGTCGCCCTCGACGGCTACGCTGCCGGGCGTGCGGTACGAGCCGCTGCTCACACGGAAGTTCGTGACCTCGGGCTGGCCGTCCTTGGCCGGAATGCGCTCGACGTTGACCTCGACGCCAAAGGCCTTCATGGCCTGGATTGTCAGGTTGATGTAAGGGCGGCTCTCGATGAGGCCGGTCACCTGCACGCAGGAGGGCTGGGCCAGCAGCGGGGCTGCCAGCAGCAGGCCGGAGATATACTGCGAGCTCACGTTGCCCGGCAGCACAAAGGTGCCCGGGCGCATGCGTCCGCTCGTCTTGAGCGGAAAACCGCCCAGGCCCTGCAGGTCGCAACCGGCGGCGATGATCTCGTCCGAGAGCGGGGAGAGCGGGCGGGCGCCCAGGCGGCCCTGGCCCACGAAGGTGGCATTCGCACCCAGCGCGCAGGCGACGGGCAGCATAAAGCGGAGCGTGGAGCCGCTCTCGCCGCAGTCGAGCGTGCCGCCGGCAAGGGCCTTGAGCAGGCCAAACTCAACACTCTTCATGGTGGGGTGGACCTGGAAGCCGTCCTCGACGGTCTCGATGCGGGCGCCGAGCGCCGTGAGGCAACGCACCGTGGCCTCGATGTCGGCGCAGGTAGTGTTGCAGGTAACGTGCGTCTCGCCGTTGGCAAGCGCGGCGCAGATGATCAGGCGATGCGCCATCGACTTAGATGCGATGGCGGGAACGGTGCCCTTGAGCGGGGACGGGGTGATGCGGGCTAGCATGCGGATGCGTCTCCCTTCTGGCCGAGGCCTTCGGCAATGAGTTCGTGGAAAGTGGAAAGCGGCGTGCGGTCGATGCTGCAGTGGCCAATGTCGTGCGGAATCACCAGGTCGATGGTGTCGCCCGCGCGCTTCTTGTCGTGGAGCGCCTCGGCAAAGATGGCATCGGCATCTAGGTCGCAGTGGGTCTTGAGGCCATGGCGGGCGCAGAGTTCCTCAATACGACCGGGCAGCTCGGCATCGCAGACGCCGTGTAGGGCTGCGGCGCGCGTGATGATGCCCATGCCGATCGACACGCAGTTGCCGTGTCCGAGCTCAAAGTGCTCGCAGGCCTCGACGGCGTGTCCGGCGCTGTGTCCAAAGTTGAGCAGCTTGCGCTGGTTGGTTTCGCGCTCGTCGGCGACGACCACGGCGCGCTTGATGTCGATATTGCGGGCGATGATGAGCGCTACGCGGGCCACATCGCGGTTGAGTAGCTCAAGCGTAAGCGGGGTCTTCTCCAGTTCGGCGAAAAGCTCCGGGTCGGCGATCACGGCATGCTTGACGACCTCGCCGCAGCCGTCGGCGAACTGCTCGGGCGTGAGGGTGGCCAGGCACCCCACGTCGGCGATAACCACGCTCGGCTGCCAAAAGGCGCCGGCCAAGTTCTTGCCGGCAGCCAGGTCGATGGCCGTCTTGCCGCCCACCGACGAGTCCACCATGGCGAGCAGGCTCGTGGGGATCTGCACAAACTTGCAGCCACGCATGTAGGTGGCGGCCACAAAGCCGGCCACGTCGCCCACGACGCCGCCGCCGAGCGCCACGATCACGTCGGAGCGCGAAAGCTCGTGCTCGGCCACAAACTCCAAAATGGCAACATAGGTTTCGGCGCGCTTATGGGCCTCGCCGGCCTCGAAGGTGCAGATGCTCACCTCGTAGCCTGATGCCTCCAGACTCTGCTTAACTGGCATCTGGTAGAGCGGGCCCACGTTGGTGTCCGTCACGATGACGGCCTTGGTGCCGCCGGCAGTGGCGCGCACGAGCGGTCCCGCCTGCTCCAGCAAAAACGTGCCTACATGCACCTGGTAGGGGCGTGCGGTGTCGATATCGATGGTAATCGCCATAAGCTTCGGTCCTTTCGACCTGGCGTGATAGGTGGTCTAGTGGGAGGCCTCGTCGTCGAGCGCGCGCTTAATGCGGTCGCCCTCGGCAAGGAGATTCTCCAGATAGCGCTGGTCGCGGTCCTTAAGGGCGCGGCTGTAGGCGCCAAGCGACTCGATCAGATGGTCGATCTCGAAGGCGAGCGCGTTGGCGTCGTCGATCATGAGCTCGGACCACATTTGCGGGTTGAGGTGCGCCACGCGGGTGAGATCGCGGTAGCTACCGGCCGAAAAGCCGTGGTGGACCTGGGCGGTCGGACTCTTTACGTAGGCGTTGGATACCACGTGCGCAAGCTGGCTCGTGAAGGCGATGACGCGGTCGTGCTCGGCGGCGCTGGTCACGCTGAACTTGCCAAAGCCCAAGGGGCGCACCATCTCGCGCACCTGGCCCAAAAGCTCCAGCTTGAGCGCATCGTCCACTGCGGGCGGCACGAGCACGAGCGGGGCGCCCTGGAACAGGTCGGCGCGGGAGTGCGCATAGCCCGAGTACTGCGTGCCCGCCATGGGGTGCGCGCCCACAAAGTAAAAGCCGTGCTCGCGGGCAAGCTCAAAGGCCCGCTCACACACAATGCCCTTGACGCCCACGGTGTCGATCACCACAGGACCCATGATGGCGTCGGTGTCGGTGGCGTCGGCGAGTGCCTGTGCATGCGCCTCGAGCCACTCGATGCAGGCCTCGGGGTAGCAGGCCAGGACGATGATGTCGCATTCGCCGAGTGTCTTGTCGTTGAGCTCTCCGGCGACAGTGCCCATGCTGGCGGCCGTCATGACATCGTCATCGGGGTCCCAGGCCAGCACGCGGACGCCCGCCTGTGCATAGCCGCGGGCAAAGCTACCGCCGATGAGGCCCAGGCCGACGATACCGGCGCACTTGGGGCCGCCCTGGTTAACGCGCGCGTTTCTCACCGTACCCATGGGTTACTCCATGGTCTCTTGGCAGACAACCTCGCGGATGGCTCGGATGCGGCGCATGGTGTCGTTGAATTGATCGGGGGTGAGGGCCTGGGCGCCGTCGGACCAGGCGCGGCTCGGCTCGTCGTGGACCTCGATCTCCAGGCCGTTGGCACCGCAGGCGGTCGCGGCGAGCGCCATGGGCTCAACGTAGCGGGTGTAGCCGGTGGCGTGGCTGGGGTCGGCGACGACGGGCAGGTGCGACAGGTGGTGCAGCACCGGCACGGCGTTGAGGTCGAAGGTATTGCGGGTACGGGTCTCGAAGGTGCGGATACCGCGCTCGCACAGGATGACGTTGTCGTTGCCCTCGCTCATGATGTACTCGGCGGCCATAAGCAGCTCGTCGATCGTGCCGGACATGCCGCGCTTGAGCAGGATCGGGGTCTTGGTCTTGCCGACCTCCTTGAGCAGGGGGAAGTTCTGGGCGTTGCGGGCGCCGATCTGCATGACGTCAATCTTCTTGTCCAAGAAGACCTGCACGTCGCGCGGGTCCATGATCTCGGTGACGATCGGCATGTCGAGCTCGGCAGACGCCTCGCACAGCAGGTCGAGGCCGGCGGGGCCCATGCCCTGGTAGGCGTAGGGGGACGTGCGGGGCTTGTAGGCGCCGCCGCGCAGCATCGTGGCGCCGGCGGCCTTCACGCGGCGGGCGATGCGGATGAGGTTCTCGCCCTCGACGGAGCACGGGCCGGCGATGACCTGGAACTGATCGCCGCCGATCTTGACGCCGTGGCCGCAGTCGATGACGGAGTCCTCGGGGTGGAACTTGCGGTTTGCGCGCTTGAACGGCTCGGAGACGCGCTGCACGCGCTCGACGACGTCCATGGACTCGAGCAGGAACGGGTCGATCTTGGTCGTATCGCCCACCAGGCCGATGATCGTCTCGTTCTCGCCGCGCGAGACATCGGTCTTCAGACCCTTTTTCTCAATCCAGCTGACGATATGGCTTACGGCCTCGTCGCTGGCGCTCTGCTTTAAAATTGCAATCATGGTGTGCCTCTCACCTCGATGGATAACTTTTGCAAAAACGGCCCGCATCGCGAGCCGTGTATATATGGTGCATGAGAGTTTATACTATCTGACTCGCTTTTGCCTTCTAAAGTGGGCCGTTGCGGCTCGTCTTCCTCGGAATTGCAAAGCTTTTTCTTTTATTTTGATAGCCCGTGGTGCACTTGGGTATAATGCCAGTCGTTCGCCCTATTAGCTCAGGGGATTAGAGCGTCTGCCTCCGGAGCAGAAGGCCGTTGGTTCGAATCCAACATGGGGCACCATCGAACGTAAGACCGTCCGAACCTCGCATGGTCCGGGCGGTTTTCTTATACCGACGCGACGTGATGGGACGTGGTATGGCAGCAACGGATATCGAGCGCGGACTCTCAACCGCCGAGGTCGAGGAGCGTATCGCCGCCGGTAAAATCAACCGCAACATGGAACTCAAGACCAAGTCGGTCAAAGAGCTCATCATCGAGAACCTCTGCACGCTGTTCAATTTGATCAACGTGATCTTGGCTTTCCTGGTCATTTTGACCGGTTCGTTTAAGAATCTGACGTTCCTGTTCGTGGTGTTCCTCAATACCGCTATTGGCGTCATTCAGTCCATGCGTTCCAAGAAGATGGTCGATAAGCTCACGCTGCTGACCTCCAAGAAGGCCATCGCGGTGCGCGATGGCGCCGAGGTGGAGCTCGACCTGGACCAGATCGTGCTCGACGACATCATCCGCCTGGGGCGCGGCGACCAGATTCCCGCTGACGCCGTGGTGGTTTCGGGCGAGGCGCTCGTGAACGAGAGCCTGCTGACGGGCGAGAGCGACCTTATTAAGAAACAGCCCGGTTCCGAGCTCATGAGCGGCAGCTTTATCGACTCGGGCCTGCTGCGCGCCCGCGTGATCCATGTCGGCGCCGACAACTACGTGGCCAAAATTAATAACGAGGCCAAGTACGTCAAAAAGGTCAATTCCGAGATCATGAACGCGCTTAACGCCATCGTGCGCTTTGCGAGCATCATCATGATTCCGCTTGGCCTGGCTCTGTTCGCCTCGAGTGTAAGTGGGCTGTGGGATGCCGCGGGAACCCCGGGCGATAGCGCGCTTTCGTGGTGCTTCTCCGAGCTGTTGGCTGGTCATGTGCCTTCGTCGGCGCTGCTGTCCACGGTGGGCGCCCTGCTGGGCATGATCCCGCAAGGCCTGGTGCTGCTGACCTCGTCGGTGCTCGCCATCGCCACGGTGCGCCTGGCCCGCCGCAAGGTGCTGGCGCAGCAGCTCTACTGCATCGAGACGCTCGCGCGCGTCGACGTGCTGTGCCTGGACAAGACGGGCACCATCACGTCGGGTCGTATGGAGGTCGAGGGCACCTACCCGCTGCCTGTTGAGGGTGTTGGCTTTGGCGTGGACTCGGAGGAGGCGGCTGTTCCCGTCGATACCACAGTGCTCGATTTTGCGCTGGCTAACGTCGCGCGTGCGACTTCGGCCGATGCCAACGAGACCTGCCAGGCGCTGCTCAACTATTACGCCGATCGCCCGGTCGAGGTGTCTGAGCCGCTGTCGGTCATTCCGTTCTCGTCGTCTAAAAAATGGAGTGGCGCTTCTTTTGCGCAGGGCTCCTATGTGATGGGTGCCGCGCAGTTTGTGCTCTCTGATCGTGTGTTTTCGCAGGTCGAGAACCGTGTCGCCGAGCTTGCCGATACCTGCCGCGTGCTCGTGGTGGCGCGCGTGGACGGCTTTACGCCCGATGGGGATATGGTGGGCGAGGCCGAGCCCATGGGCTTTGTGACCATCCGCGACGAGATTCGTACCTCGGCGGCCGAGACCATTGGCTACTTTAACGAGCAGGGCGTGACCCTCAACGTGATCAGTGGCGACGACCCGCGTACGGTGTCGTCGATCGCGCGCGTGGTGGGCGTGCCGGGGGCGGACGCTTATGTGGACGCCACGACGCTCGATACGCCGGCCAAGCTCGATGCCGCAGTGGACCGCTACCATGTCTTTGGTCGTGTGACCCCGCAGCAGAAGCGTGAGCTCGTGCAGGCGCTCAAGCGCCGCGAGCACACCGTGGCCATGACGGGCGACGGCGTCAACGACGTGCTGGCGCTCAAGGAGGCCGACTGCTCCGTGGCCATGGCGGCCGGCTCCGATGCCGCGCGCAACGTGGCCGAGATCGTGCTCGTCGACAACGACTTTGCCTCGATGCCCGCCGTGGTGGCCGAGGGCCGTCGCTCCATCAACAACCTGCAGCGTTCGGCCTCGCTGTTCCTGACCAAGACGCTGTTCTCGATGGGCCTGGCGGCGCTGTGCATCGCGCTGCCGCCGTACCCCTTCGAGCCCATCCAGATGACACTCATTAACTTCTTCTGCATCGGCGCGCCGGGCTTTGTGTTGGGCCTGGAGCCCAACAATGCTCGTGTGAAGGGTGCGTTTTTGAGCAACGTACTCAAGCGTGCACTGCCGGCGTCGATTGCGGTCATTTTGGCTGCGGCGCTCGATATCTTTGTGGCGCGCGTGTTTGGCTTTAACCAGCTCACGCTGTCTACGATGTGCCTGCTTACGTCGTGCGCGGCGAGCGTCAGCCTAATCTGGCGCATCTCGCAGCCTCTCACGCCCTTACGTGTGGTGCTCTTTGTGTTTGTAGTCGCCGGCATCCTGGTGGGCGTTATCGGATTCCCGGAGCTGCTGTCTATTGCCAACCTGTCGATGGGCCAGATGGTTATCTTGGCTGTTATCGTGGTCTTTACCTGCTCGGTGTTCTTTAAGCTCGCCACGATGATGGATTCGCTCAAGCCGCGTCGTCGTCATGCCGCAACTGGTTTTGGCCGCGGTGTGCGCGTCCGCCTGGGTCGCGGTGGCGGCAAGGTGAGCTCGACGGGCTCGACGGCCGAACGTTTTGCCAAGCGCGTCGCCGCCGACATGGCGCAGCGCCGCGAAGATCGCACCGCTCGCGAGGCCGAGGCCCGCGCACTCGAGGGCGTGGCCCAGGCCCAGCCCAAGAAAAAGAATCCCACAGGCGCCAAGCGCTCCCGCGTAACCAAGTCCGCCCAAGGCATCAAAGTCTCGATGCCCAAGAAAAAGAAGTTGTAACCGCACCTTACAGGGTAGCTAATTTGGGACGGGGCTTTTTTAGCTACCCCGGCTGATGGCCCCCAGGCTGATGGCGCGATCGATTTGGCCAATTGGCGGCCAGGGCAGCTAAAAAAGCCCCGTCCCAAATTAGCTACCCTCCGATGTTGAATTGGTGCCTTGCTCCTGTGGGGCCGTGGCGATGTTATGCTCTAACCTCGATTGTTTGAATTGCTTCGAAAAGAGGATGCCGTGATCTGCCCGCATTGCCTTAAGACTATCGAGGACGGCGCCTCGTTCTGCCCCTACTGCAACGCCTATGTGGGTCCGGGCGATGGTCCCGAGCACACCGAGTTTGTGTTCTGCGAGGGCTGCGGTGCCCGTCTTTCTCCGCATGATCGTACGTGCCCCAAATGCGGACGCCCCGCTCCGGGTATTCTCTCCGAGGACGCGGCCGCATCCGACCTGGCAGCGGGCCGCACGGCGGGCTTTCCGCGCCTAACGCAAGAGCAGATTGATACCGAGGTGCCGCATGCGCCCGCCTCGGCAGCCGCGGTTCTTTCGGACGCCGCCGACCCCAATGAGACCTGCGTGCTGCCGGCTTTCGATAAGGATTTCGGTATCCCCAAGGTCGTTATTCCCACACCGGTTTCCCTGCACGACGATCCTCAAAAACCCAAGCGTAAGGTGCATCCCGATGAGGACGCTTATCACAAGCACAAGCGTCATATTCCCAAGCCGCTTATCGTCATCGCGGTTCTTGCCGTCGTGTGCGGTGGGGCCTATTGGTTCGTGACGGCCGATCCCATGGGTGTTATGCCCGGCTTCTATGACCAGTTTGGCCAGGCCGCGCAGACGACCTTCCCTACGCGCCAAAAGGGCGAGGCGACTGAGGACGATACCAAGCAGGACGATTCTGCCGAGGTGGTCCAGGAAGAAACCGTGCTGACCGATGATCGGCTCTATACCAGGCTCGACGGTCTGTATCAGACCATCGTGTCCTACGGTGACGAGGATCAGATCGGCGAGGTCATCGATTCCTTCAACAACGGCTATCTCCGAACGCCGCTGTCCACCCGTCAGGAGCTGTCGCAGAGTGCTTACGCCCTGCGCGACCAGATCAAAAAGACGCTAGATGAGCTCAACAACCTGAAAGTACAGGACGATACGGTCTATGCGGACGACATCGCCCACCTAAAGCAGCTTGCCGAGTGGATGTACGAGCGTGTCGACGTGATCTGCCAGAGCTGGGACATTTCGCTGGCCATTCCCGATGGCGAGTCGATGAGCTCCCACCAAAGCGAGATCTTGGCGCCCATCGCGCAGGGCGGCAACAGCGCGCTGAACCAGTACGACGCCAACGTGGGCTCCTGGAAGCCGCAGCAGCGTTCCTAAAATTAGTTCGCCATAGTCGGCATAACCTACGTGCGCAATTGATGTAAGCCCGTGCTTATTGCTACAATTCGTACAAATATGCTTTAAACGCACGAGGAAGGAACCACATGTTTGGTTTTAAGAAAGAGCTCTACACGCCCGAGTATCAGCTTGTCGGCGACGAGTGCGCTGTAATCGAGACGTCGAAGGGTACCATCAAGGTCAAGTTTGACGGCGAGGGCGCTCCCATTCATGTCGCGAACTTCTGCGAGCTTTCCACGATGGGCTTCTATGATGGCCTTAAGTTCCATCGCTATGTGCCCGGTTTTGTCATCCAGGGCGGCGACCCCAATACCCGTGACATGTCCGGCGCCGACGTCGCTGCCGGTCTTGAGGGCCCCGACGGCATGCCCGGTACCGGTGGCCCCGGCTACTGCATCAAGGGCGAGTTTGCCACCAATCCGCGCAACAGCCATGTCGATGGCGCCCTTGCCATGGCACGCTCCATGGACCCCGATTCCGCGGGTTCGCAGTTCTACTTCTGCCTGGGTGCCCAGCATAACCTCGATTCCGGTTACACCGTCTTTGGTGCCACGGTCGAGGGTCTCGATGTGATTTCGCAGCTGCGTGCCGGCGACGAGATCGTCCATGTCGAGATCGTTCACGAGTAAAGGGGACTTCCTTGAATAGCCAGCTGATCCAACAGGGCCGCGCCGCTTACCGCGCGGGTGATTTTTCCGCTGCAGCCCAGATGCTTGGGGCGGCAAAGACTCCCGATGAGATTATGGGCGAGGCCGATCACCTTCGTGGCAACGCCCTGATGCACCTGGGCATGTATGCCGAGGCCGCCGAGGCCTATGCCGCCGCCCTCAACGACGGCACCTACGGCAAGCGCGGTGCGCTGCTCACCAACCGCGGCAAGGCGCTCGCCGCCGTGGGCGACTACACGACGGCCGCTCAGGCGTTCTCTGCTGCTACGCAGGATGCTTCCTATGCCACGCCGTTTAAGGCCTATCTGGGCCTGGGCAATGCGCTGTTCCAGTCGGGCGACTATGCCAACGCGGGTACTGCCTTCCGTCAGGCCGCCATCGACGGCGCCAATCCGGCTCCTGCCGCCGCACTCGGCGAGCTCGGTCGTTGCTTCATTAAACTCGGCCGTCCGGCGGATGCCGTGGAGACCTACCGCACGGCTATCGACTTTGCCGGCCCCCGCGACGACACACGTGCGCTCAACGCCGGCATGGGTCAGGCGCTTTCTGCCGCCGGCCGTCCCTCCGACGCACTCGACGCCTTTAACGCCGCTACTGCCGATGGCATCTACCAGCTCACCTCCGAGCAGGCCGACGAGCTTGCCCGCGTGCACGATTCGCTTGCCGCGCTGTCTGCCCAGACGGCTATGTCCACGGCTCCGGCGCCCGCGATGGACGCTCCTGCCGTCGATCCGCTCGATCCTACGGGCGCGACCGGTCAGTTTATGCCCGATCCCTCGGACACCGGCTTCTTTACGCTGTCCGAGTCCGAGATGGTCCAGCAGGACCGTCAGGATCGTAAGCAGGCCAAGGTTCGTCGCCGCCATCGCCACACGGGTCTCAAAGTCTTCATCGTGCTGCTTCTGCTCATTTTGATCGCCGCGGGCGGTCTGGGCTTTGCCTACACGCGCGGCTTTGGCTTCCCGTCTCAGGAGTCTGTCGTTACCGATTTGTTCCAGGCTGCCGGCGACGGTGACACCGCAAAGGCCGAGTCTTGCCTGGCCTCGGGCCTGTCCGAGGACGCCAAGTCGATGATCATCTCCTCGATTCCGCAGGGTGCCACCGTGTCAGTCGAGGGCATGGATCAGTCCATGACCGAGACGACCGCCAAGGTGAAGGCATCGCTGTCCAAGGGAGGCGAGCAGGAGTACACCGTTAAATTCGTGCGCTCCGGCAACCATATCGGCTGGGCCGTTTCCTCGCTCGATATGGATTTCTCGGCTGCTGACAACCAGTAGTGACCTTATGGGATTTAGCTTTGCCCGGCGCTTCACCGCAAGTGAGGTGCCGGGCTTGCGCTAGTATGATGAGCTAGTAGTTTTCCAGCAATCATCCAACACATCAGGAGTTGCGTTGTTTTCTTTGATGGATATGTTCTTCGGTAGCTATGCGGGCGATCTTGCCATCGACCTCGGCACCGCAAATACGCTTGTCTCTGTGCGCGGCAAGGGCATCGTCATCCGCGAGCCCTCTGTCGTCGCCATCGACAAGAACGACGAGCGCATCCTGGCGGTCGGTATCGAGGCAAAGCGCATGCTCGGCCGTACGCCTGGTAACATCGTGGCAGTTCGTCCCCTGAAGGACGGCGTCATCGCCGACTTCGATGTTACCGAGGCCATGCTCCGCTACTTTATCGACAAGGCTTCCGAGAAGCGCTATCCGTGGACCCCGCGTCCGCGCGTTGTCGTCTGCGTTCCCTCCGGTGTCACGTCGGTCGAGAAGCGTGCCGTCTTTGAGGCCACGATCCAGGCTGGCGCTCGCCAGGCCTACCTGATCGAGGAGCCCATGGCCGCTGCTATCGGCGCCGACCTGCCCGTCGAGGAGCCCACCGGCTCCATGGTCATCGACATCGGTGGCGGTACCACCGAGGTTGCCGTTATCGCTATGGGTGGCATCGTCGTCTCGCAGTCCATCCGTATTGCCGGCGACGAGTTCGATCAGGCCATCCTCACGCACGTTCGTGATGCCTACAACTTGGCCATCGGCGAGCGTACGGCAGAGGACATCAAGATCAAGGTCGGCTCCGCCGTGCCGCTCAAGGACGAGCTCGACGTCGAGGTCAACGGCCGCGACGTGATCACCGGTCTGCCCAAGACCGTGCGCATCGAGAGCGAGGAGATCCGTCGCGCGCTCAACAAGCCGCTCGACGAGATGGCCAAGGCCGTCAAGGACGCACTCGACGCTACGCCTCCCGATCTTGCCTCGGACCTTATGTACTACGGCATTTTGCTGACTGGTGGCGGCGCGCTGCTGCGCGGTCTCGACGTGCGCCTGCGCGATGAGACCGGTGTTTCGGTCAACGTCAGCCCCACGGCGCTCGATAACGTCGTTAACGGCTGTGCCCGCGTGCTCGAGGCCAATGCGTTTGATGGCGGCTTCGTCCAGACCAATGCTTAATTTCCAAAAGGTGGATTCCATTTGGCACGATCTTCGGGTTTCTCCACAAATCTGAATACCAAGCGACAATCAACGGGTATGCGCCCGTTGATTGTTTTCAGCCTGATTTCGGTGTTGCTGCTCACGTTTTACATCCGCGAGGGCGAGGCAGGACCGATTCATGCCGTGCGTTCGGGCGTGACGACGATTACCTCGCCGGTGCGCTTTGTGGGTTCGGCTGTGGCGGCTCCCTTCAATGCGATCGGCAACGTGTTCTCTAACCTTACGGCGTCGCAGGACACGCTTGACGAGCTTAAGAAGCAAAACGAGGAACTGACCTCTAAGGTTGCTGAGCTCTCCGAGGCTCAAAAGACCGCTGAGCGTCTGGAGGGGCTGGTCGGCCTGCAGTCGACCTACAACCTCAAATCGACCGCTGCTCGTATCGTTGGTGCCTCTGGCGATGCCTGGACCTCGACCGTTACCATCGACAAGGGCTCTGCCGACGGCCTTACCATCAACATGCCCGTGACGAGTTCTGCCGGTGTTATCGGCCAGATTATCGAGGTATCGGCCAAAACGTCGACCGTGCGCTTGATTGGCGACGAGAACTCGGGCGTGTCCGCCATGGTGCAGGACACGCGCGCCCAGGGCATGCTGCAGGGTCAGGCTGACGGCACGCTGCGTCTTGAGTACGTGAGCGTCGACTCCGATGTTAAGGTTGGCGACATCATCGTGACCTCGGGCATCGGTGGCGTGTTCCCCAAGGGTCTACCGCTCGGCACCGTCTCGTCGGTTGAGAAATCGGCAAACGATGTGTACTACACCATTGTGGTGCGCGCTCAGACGACGGCCGAGAACAACGAGGAAGTGCTGGTCATTACCTCGCTGACCGACGAACAGTCGGCCTCGGATGAGGACGTGAGCACGGCCAACAGCACGCCGCAGGGAACGTCGCGCGATGCTGCGACCAAGACGAAGGACGAGAGCTCGGATGACAGTCCCGACACGTCCGAGACGACCGATTCCGGCTCGAGCGAATAGGGGGCATGTCCATGGATCTACACGAGCAGGGGATGAGCTCCCGCACGTTTGTAATCGCCGCCATCGTGTGCGTGCTGCTGCAGGCAGGCCTCGCACCGCAGATCTCAATTGCGGGCGGTCGCGTCAACTTTATGATTATTCTTGTGTGCCTAAGCGTGTTCTCGGGCGACCCGACCCGTGCCGTCGCGTGTGGTTTTTGCAGCGGCTTGTTCTATGACCTGTCCGCTGCCGTGCCGGTGGGCGTTATGTCGCTCCTGCTGACCGTGGGTTCTTTTGCCCTGGTGCACAGCGCCGCCGGTCAGACGGGCGGTACCCCGAGTGCGCGCGGCATCACGGTGGGCACCTTCGCGCTCGTCATTAATGTGATCTACAGCATCATCTTGCTGTTTATGGGTTTGGAGACGAGCTTTGTCGTGGCGATTTTCGGCCATGCGCTGCCGTCCTCGATCCTGACGGGTCTGGTTGCCATTCCGTTTTTGATGTCCGGCGTCGTGCCGCAGTCCGGCTATGGATTCTCCGCACGTGGCGGACGCCAGACGGGTATGCGCTTTAAGCCCAAGACCCGCAAGCTCAAATAGGGGAGGCCCGTAGATGTCTTCCCAGATGACGGTTATTATCGCCGGTATCGTGCTGGTCGTGGCCATCGTGGTCGCGCTGGTCATCATGCGTCGGGGCGATTCCCGTTTTACCTACGATACGCAGCATGGAACGGCCCCGCGCGCCACCGAGGGCGAGGGCAATACCGCGGCGACCGCCTTTAAGGGCCGCTTTTCCATCCTCACCGCGGGTGTGGGCGCGATGTTTGCGGCGCTTGCCGTCAAGCTGTGGGGCATGCAGATGGTCTCGTCGGACTATTACGAGAAGCAGGCTAATAGCAATCAGACTCGCACCGTTACCACACCCGCTGTGCGCGGCCGCATCCTCGACCGCAATGGCGTGGCGCTTGTCCAGAACCGTCCCTCACTTGCTGTCGTGGCCTACCGCGACCTTGCCGAGGATGAGGTTCTGGTTCGCCATCTTGCCAACGTGCTCGGTATGCCCTACGTGGCGGTCCTTCGCAATATCCAGGACAATTCCGAGGGCGCCCAGAGCCTGCATACCATCGCGACGGATGTCCGTCGCTCCACGGTTGCCTATATTCAGGAGCATGCCGGCGAGTTCCCGGGCGTCAAGATTGCCGAGCGTACCGAGCGCCAGTACCCGTACGGCGAGACGGCCTGTCACATTTTGGGCTATACAGGCACCATTACCTCAGAGCAGCTCGAGGCCCAGAATAAGAAAACCTCTGGCGTTGATGATGCTTCTGCTGGCCGGATTACGTACCAGTCGGGCGATATCGTGGGCCAAGCGGGCGTTGAGAGCTACTACGAAAACCTGCTGCAGGGTATTCGTGGCGAGCAGACCGTCAAGGTCGATGCCTCGGGCAATGTGACCGGTCAGGCCGGCGCCGTGCCCGCGAAGGCCGGCTCCGACATTAAGCTCACGCTCGACCTTAAGATCCAACAGGCCTGTGAGACGGCGCTGGCGAGCGCTATCGAGCTTGCCAAGACCACTGGCTACAGCAATGCCGGCAACGGCGCCGTGGTGTGTCTCGATCCCAACAATGGCGAGATCCTGGGCATGGCCAGCGAGCCCAAGTTCGATCCGTCCGTCTTTATCGGCGGCGTCTCAAATGACGTGTGGACCGAGCTCAATGATGACGAGGGTTCACACCCGCTGCTCAACCGCGCCATTAGCGGACAGTACATGTCGGCCTCGACCATCAAGCCACTCTCGGCACTGGCCGGTCTTGAGTTTGGAACCTACACCTCAACGCAGACTACCAACTGCACGGGCTATTGGACGGGCTTGGGCAAGGCTTGGGGCAAGCGCTGCTGGCTGCATTCCGGCCACGGCACCATGACGCTGCAGTCGGGTATCGCCAACTCGTGCGACCCCGTCTTCTACGACATGGGCAAGGCGTTCTTCTATGACGAGCAACATCCCGAGGGCCTGCAGGAGGTCTTTCGTCGCTGGGGCCTAGGCAAGACCTGCGGTATCGATCTGCCGAGTGAGGGCGCGGGCCGTATTCCCGATGCCGAATGGAAAGAGTCGTACTTCACCGATGCCTCTGCCGAGGATCGTAAGTGGAATGCCGGCGATATGACCAACATTGCCATCGGCCAGGGCGACATCCTGGTGACGCCCCTGCAGATGGCGTGCGCCTATATGGGTCTTGCCAACGGCGGCAAACAGTACGTGCCTCACGTGTTTTTGTCTGCCGTGTCGCGCGATGGCGACGGCGATGCCTATAAGTACAACGGCAAGGGCAAGAAGAAGCGCCTGGAGGCCAAGATCAACAGCGATTCGGATTTGGCTCTTGTTCGCAACGGCATGCACGACGTGATTTACACGGCATCGACGTCCCTGGCGGCTCACTTTGGCACCCTGACGCCGCAGGTATACGGCAAGTCGGGCACGGGCGAGAAAAGCGGCGAGGACGAATACGCGTGGTTCTGCGCCTATGCACCGGCCGATGACCCCAAGTATGTCATCGCTACTGTCTTGGAGCAGGGCGGCGGTGGCTCAGATACCGCGATGCATGTCGTGCGCGACGTGCTCGGCGTGATTTATGACGAGCCCGATACCTCTTCGGCCTCGGGCGATTCTTCGGTTCGATAGGAGGTTGCGATGGGTTTTTCTCCGGCGGATCTGTTCCGTTCAACCAAGACCGGCTCTCGCAGCAGCCTGGACCGCGTCAACAAGCAACTTTCGGCCTCGCGCGGCACGTTTCGCCAAAAGGTGCATATCGGTGTGCTCGTGGCTACTGTGGCGCTTGTCGCCTACGGTGCCATCATTATCTGGTCGGCTTCGCAGTTTAAGGCCGATGCCTCGTTCTCACGCCATCTGCTGGGAATTGGCATCGGTGCGGTGCTGGCGGTGCTGGTCTGGCGTATCGACCTGCGCGGTATTTCCAATTTCTCGACGGCGTTGCTCGTCATCGACCTGATCGTGATCTTTTCGCCCAAGATTCCGGGTCTGTCCTATACGGGCGGTCTGGGCATGACGGGCTGGATCAAGATTCCCGGTATCGGCTTGACATTCCAGCCGGTTGAGCTTGCCAAGCTCATCACCATCTTCTTTATTGCTACGCTTGGCTCGCAGTATAACGGTCGTATCGATACCGCTCGCGACTACGTCAAGCTCTGCGGCATGCTGTCCATTCCGTTTTTGGCCGTCGTTGCCATGGGCGACCTGGGCTCGGGCCTGGTCGTGCTGGTTTCGGGCGCCATCGTCATTTGTATGAGCGGTGCGCGCCGCGAATGGGTGCTGTCGACCCTAGCCCTGCTCGTGGGCCTGGTGGCCCTCGTCCTGGCGCTCGATTCGGTCTTTGATTCGTTGCTCGGCCACGATGTGCTCATCAAGCAGTATCAGATGAACCGTCTGACGGTCTTTATCGACCCCGATAATGCCGATTCGGACGATGCCTACAACCTGCAGCAGTCGCTTATCGCCGTTGGCTCGGGCGGCTTCTTTGGTAAGGGCTTGGGCCATGCGACGCAGTCGGCCGGCGGCTTTCTGCCTGAGTTCCACACCGACTTCGTCTTCGCCTTCCTGTCCGAGACCTTTGGCTTTTGCGGTTCCTTTTTGCTCCTGTGCCTCTACGTGCTGTTGATCTTTTCGACGATTCGCGTCGCCTTTAAGTGTGAGTCGCTGTTTTTGCGTCTTTCGTGTGTGGGCATCGTTGGCATGTGGGCGTTCCAGACCTTCGAAAACATCGGCATGTGCATCGGCATGATGCCGATTACCGGTATTCCGCTACCGTTTATTAGCTTTGGTTCGTCTTCGATGATGATTCAGCTGCTGACGGTGGGTATCGTACAATCCATATGGCGGCATCGTTCGGGCGCCGCGTAACCGCTGGAGGAGTTTGCTATGAAAATTCCCGTAGATAAGCTGACCCGCGCTTTTAAGATGGGCGCGTCCGTTAAGAAGGATTCCGATACGCCGGTGCGCGTCTCGGTCTATCTGGATTCGTCCGCCTCGCGCTTTCTGGCCGAGACGGTGCGTGACGCCTTTGTGCCGCAGACGACCTCGGGCATTGTGCGCGTCGAGCGTCTGGGGGAGGAGCGAATTGCTCCAAAGACCGATACTGATGTGGCACTGGTGCTCTCGTGTGGTTCTGACCGCTTGGAGAGTGCCGTGCAGGAGCTCGTGATCGCCGGCGCGCCCGTATGCGTGCTTGCCGAGTCTGCTGTGGAGGCGCCGTTTATCGAGGAGTCCACGCCCATGCTCGGCGTGGTAGCGGCAACCGATAAGACGTATCTGCTCGAGACGCTTGCCCGCTGGATTCTCGATCGCACCGACAAGGAAACGGCTTTTGCGGCGAACTTTGCCTTCATGCGCATCGCGGCGGCCAATCGTATTATCACCTCGTGCGCGCTTACCAATATGGCGACCGGTGCGTTGGTGTTTTTGCCGGGCGCCGATTATCCCGTTATGGCGCTGGCGCAGGTGGGTATGCTCTTTGAGCTCGCTGCCGTCTTTGGGCGCGGCATTAAGCCCGAGCGCGGCTACGAGGTCGCGGGCGTGCTTGCCGGCGGTCTTGTGATCCGCGCGGTCACCCGCGTGCTCGTCAAGCAGACGCCGCATATTGGGTTTGCCGTCAAGGCGCTCACTGCCGCCGCGGGCACCTATGGTATGGGCCGTGCGCTCGTTTCGCTTTACGAGCGCGATGTCGACTACAGCCGTGCCAACGAGGTGGTCACTGCCACGTTCTCCCGCGTTCGCGATCTGGTGACCACGGTCGCGGGCGCTACCCGTCCTATGGCGTCCTACCAGGACGCATCCGATCTCGCTGCTTAGGGGTTTTCCGTTGCGCGTTGCATACCAAGATTGTTTTCATTTAATTGAGCCGCTGCTCGCCAAGGTCGAGAAACCGAGCCGCTATATCGATCACGAGTGGGGCACGCTTTCCAAGGCCGATGCCGATTACCGTTGTTGCCTGATCTATCCGGACGTATACGAGGTCGGTCTGCCCAACCAAGGTATCGCCATCCTCTACAACATTCTTAACCAGGCCGAGGGCATCTCCTGCGAGCGCGGCTATGTGCCGTGGCCCGATATGGGTGACGCCATGCGCGAGGCGGGTATTCCGCTGCTGTCGCTCGAAGGTGCCGCCCCCGTCGCTTCGTTTGATATCGTCGGCCTGCATGTGCCGCACGAGATGGCGGTGACGAACTTCCTCGAGGCTCTCGACCTCGCTGGCATTCCGCTGTTGGCGGCCGACCGCACCGAGGACGACCCCATTGTCATCGCCGGTGGTCCTTCGGTGTACAACCCCGAGCCGTACGCGGCCTTCTTCGATGCTATCCTCATTGGCGAGGGCGAGGAATCGCTGCTCGAGACCTGCCAGCTGCATCGACGTCTGCGTGACGAAGGGGTCCCGCGCGCGCAGATTGTTGAGCAGCTTGCATCCATTGCCGGCAACTACGTGCCGTCGCTCTATGAGGTTCGTCACGACGAGCCCTGCTCGCCGCATGGCTACACCGTGCCGCGTGAGGGAAAGGATGCGCCGACTGTGGTCTACAAGCGCGTCGTCGAGGACTTTGGTGCCACCAATCCGCTGTCGCAGTCGTGCGTACCCTATGCACAGCTGGTCCACGACCGCCTGTCTATCGAGATCCTGCGCGGCTGCGCCCGCGGGTGTCGTTTTTGCCAGGCAGGCATGACGTATCGCCCGGTGCGCGAGCGCTCGGCCGACCAGATCGTCTCGTCGGTGATTCAGGGTCTGGAAAAGACCGGCTATGACGAGGTGTCGCTGACCTCGCTCTCCACGACTGACCACTCCTGCATTCGCGACGTGCTCGGCAGGCTCAACCGTCGCCTGGAGGATACGGGTATTCGCGTGTCCATTCCGTCGCAGCGCCTGGATTCGTTTGGCGTGGATATGGCCGAGTCGGTCGCCGGCGAAAAGAAGGGCGGCCTGACGTTCGCGCCCGAGGCCGGCAGTCAGCGCATGCGCGACATCATTAACAAGAACGTGACCGAGGAGGACCTGGACCGTGCGGCCAAGGCGGCCTTCGAGGCCGGCTGGAACCGCATGAAGCTCTACTTTATGATGGGCCTTCCCGGCGAGCGCGACGAGGACATCGTGGCCATCGCCAATCTGGCCGATCACGTGCTGGAACTCGGTCGTTCCGTGGTGCCCAAGGCTCGTCGCGGCTCGATTTCGGTGTCCATCTCGGTTTCGGTCTTTATCCCCAAGGCTGCCACGCCGTTCCAGTGGTGCCCGCAGCTCGATTACGACGACGTCAAGCGTCGCCAGAAGCTGCTTATCACGAGCGTTCGCAACCGTGCCGTCCGCGTGCATTACCACGATGCCGAGACCTCGCTCATCGAGGCCGCGCTGTCCCGCGCCGGTCGTGACATGACGCCCGTCATCATCGATGCTTGGCGCGCGGGCTCTCGCTTTGACGCCTGGGTAGAGCATTTCTCGCTCGATAACTGGAAGGGGGCTGCTGCCAAAAACGGCATCGACCTCAATGAGCTCGTGCACCTGCCCTACGAGTTGGACTGGCGCCTGCCGTGGGAGCACGTGAGCCCCGGTTGCACGCGCGGCTTCCTCGAGCGCGAGTACCGACGCTCGCTCGAGGGTGTCACGACTCCCGACTGCACCCGCACGTCGTGCACCGGCTGCGGAATCTGCCCCACGCTCCACGCCAAGAATGTATTGATGGGTGATCGCGCATGAGTGAGCGCCTGACCGACAACCCCACGCTCTTTAGACTTCGTGTTCGCTATGGCAAGCGCGATCGCCTTAAGTACCTGGGCCATCTCGAAGTAATCCATACCATTGAGCGCATCGTGCGCCGTGCGGGACTTCCCTATGCCGTCACGCAGGGCTTCTCTCCGCACATGCGCGTGGGCTTCTCTTCGGCGCTACCGGTGGGTACGTCGTCGACCTGCGAGTGGTATGACCTGTTTATGACCGAGTTCGTGGCGCTCGACGAGGCGTTTGGGCGCCTGGCTGCGGCGTCTCCGGCCGATCTGGCACCCATCGAGGCGGCGTACATCGACGTGCGCACGTCGGCGTTGACGGCGCAGCTCACGCGCCTGTCGTATCGCATTGACCTGCACTTGGATCCCGAGGCGCCCGTAAGCGCCGACGAGGTGCGTCGCGCGATCGACGCACTGCGCGCGGACCATGGCATCGACTACGCGCGCGGCAAAAAAAGCAAGCGCTTGGATTTGGATCACACGCTCGTGGGCTATGAGCTCACGGCGGGGGATCGCCCGGACCATTTGGTGCTCATGCTCGACACCCATGCCGACAACGAGGGCTCCATGCGTCCGGAAATTTTGCTTTCCGCTGCTGATGTTTTGTTGCAGGGCTTGACCCCGGGCGTGGATGCACCTATTGTTTCCACCGGTATGCAAGACCTCGTGACCATCTGCTCCTACGATGTCGAGCGTCAGAATCAAGCATGCGAGGACGACGAGGGCCGACTCGTCAGCCCCATACCTGTGCGAACTTGTGGATTTGCTCCACATACTCGTTGACGGGGGTATTATCGCCTGCTACTATATTCGGCTGTTGCACTAACTGATGCATGAAGGGCAAGTAAACATGTACGCAATCGTTAACACGGGCGGCAAGCAGTACAAGGTCGCCACCGACGATGTCATCACCGTCGAGAAGATCGAGGGCAATGAGGGCGACAAGGTCACCCTGCCGGTCATCTTCCTCAACGATGGTAAGAAGATCGTCACCGATCCCGACAAGCTGGCCAAGGCCAAGGTTACCGCTCAGATCGTTGAGCAGTTCAAGGGCGAGAAGCAGCTGGTCTTCAAGTTCCACAAGCGTAAGCGCTATCGTCGTCTGAAGGGTCATCGTCAGCAGCTCACCAAGCTGAAGATCGTGAAGGTCCAGGCTACGTCCCGCGCCAAGAAGGCTGTCAAGGCAGAGGCCGAGGCTGTTGCCGAGGCTCCCGTCGCCGAGTAGATTACACTCGTAACGAAAGAGTAGGTATACACAATGGCACACAAAAAAGGACTCGGTTCCTCCCGTAATGGCCGTGACTCCCGCGGTCAGCGCCTTGGCACGAAGCGCTTCGCCGGCCAGACGGTAACCACGGGCACGATTCTCGTCCGTCAGCACGGCACGCACATCCACCCGGGTGAGAACGTTGGCCGTGGCAAGGACGACACGCTGTTCGCGCTGGTCGACGGTACCGTTGAGTTCCACAAGGGTATCAAGCACAGGGTCAGCGTACGCCCGCTCGCGAACGCGTAATTCACCCTTCATAGAGCACATATGTGGGAGGCACTTGAGTTTTAGGATTCAAGGGTCTCCCTCTTTTTTGTAGGAGGCGATTCTGTTGTCACAGTTCACCGATATCAGCCGCATTACCGTTTGCGGCGGCGACGGCGGAGCCGGATGCATGTCGTTTAGGCGCGAGGCATTTGTTCCCAAGGGCGGCCCCGATGGCGGCGACGGCGGTCGTGGCGGCAATGTCGTCATCCAGGCCGATGCTCAGCTGTCTTCGCTGATCGATTACCGTTTTAAGCATCACTTCCGCGCCGAGCGCGGCACGCACGGCCAGGGCGCTCGTCGCAATGGCAAGAGCGGCGAGGACCTGATTCTTAAGGTCCCTATGGGTACCGTGGTGCGCGAGCTCGACCCCGAGACGCAGACCCCGATGTTCGAGATTGCCGACCTGGTGCACGATGGCGAGCGCGTCGTCGTGGCGCCCGGCGGTGCCGGTGGCCTGGGCAATACCCACTTTGTGACGTCGGTGCGCCGCGCGCCCGCGTTCGCTCAGCTGGGCGAACCGGCCGAGGAGCACTGGATTGAGCTCGAGATGAAGCTTATGGCCGATGCCGCGCTCGTGGGCTTTCCCTCGGTGGGTAAGTCTTCGCTCATTGCGCGCATGAGTGCCGCCCGTCCCAAGATCGCTGACTACCCGTTTACCACGCTCGTGCCAAACCTCGGCATGGTGCGTGCCGGCGAATATTCTTACGTCGTTGCCGACGTCCCCGGCCTTATTGAGGGCGCGAGCGAGGGCAAGGGGCTGGGCCATCAGTTCCTGCGCCACATTGAGCGCACGGCTTTGATCATGCACGTCGTCGACATGACGGGCGGGTTTGAGGATCGCGATCCGGTCGAGGATTATCGCATTATTAACCGCGAGCTCGAGCAGTATGGCGCCGAGCTTTCGGAGCGTCCGCAGATCGTTGTCGCCAACAAGTGCGATGCGCCGGGCACGGCCGACAAGATTGCCGACCTTAAGCGTGCGGCGCTCGACGATGGCCATATGTTCTTTGCCGTGTCCGCCGTGACTGGCGCCGGCCTCAACACGCTGATGCTTGCCGTGGGCGAGCAGGTGGCTAAGCTTCGCGCCGAGCTGGCGGTCTCTGATGAGCCGGTCGTTCTGCGCGACGATGAGTGGGAGCGCCGCCGCCTGCAGCGTGAGAAGCGGTTCCGCATTGTCCAGGAAGAGCCCGGTGCGTTCCGTGTGGTTGGTCGCGCGATTGAGCGCATGGTCATCCAGACCGACTGGGAAAACGAGGAAGCCATCATCTACCTGCAGCATAAGTTTGCGCGCATGGGTGTCGACGATGCGCTCGAGAAGGCCGGCTGCCGTGCGGGCGACGAGGTCCGCATTTGCCAGCGCGCCTTTGACTTTGAGGGCGCCGAGGACTTCTCGGAGTACGAGGAGCTCGAGGATGCTGGCGAGGACGTTGCCGTTGAGGCCATTGACGTGGCCGATGCTGCGGATGAGGGCGTCGAGGTTGTCGATGTGGCGGATGCCGCGGACGATGTCGAGACTCCGGAGGGCGAGTAAGCCATGTCGCTGCGCGGTGGAATCGGTCTGCCCGAGCTTCCTCTAGAGGTTGGGCAGGAGTTTAGGCTTGGCATTATGGGTGGCACCTTTGATCCCATCCATTACGGACACCTGGTGACCGCTGAGCAGGCGCGCGAGTCCCTCGACTTGGATGCCGTGCTCTTTATGCCGGCGGGCACGCCTGCCTTTAAGCTTGACAAGCCGGTGACGCCTGCCGAGGACCGTTATGCCATGACGGTTCTCGCCACCGCCGCGAACCCGGCCTTTTTGGCGAGCCGGTTCGAGATCGACCGTCCGGGCGTAACCTATACGGCCGATACGCTTCATGCCCTTCGCGACTTTTACCCGCCGCAGGTAAAGCTCTACTTTATTACGGGCGCCGACGCAATTATCGATATTGTGACCTGGCATGATGCCGAACGAATCGCTGAGCTTGCTACCTTTATTGCGGCGACGCGACCGGGCTTTGATATCGATACGGCGCTTGCCCGAATCAAAGAGTCGGGTCTGCCGTTCGACGTGCGCTATATCCAGATTCCGGCGCTGGCGATCAGCTCGACCAACATTCGTAAGCGAGTTGCCCGCGGTATGAGTGTGCGCTATCTTACGAGCGAGTCCGTGCTCGGCTATATTCGTAAACGCGGGCTGTATGCCGATCTGGGTCAAAAAGATTTTGAGTGATGGGGGTCTACGTTGCCGGTAGAGGATCAGTTTGAGGGCGATGAGCGCGCGCTGCTGGCGCGTATTCATGGGCTGCTCGATGTTCGCATGAAGGATAAGCGCAAGCGCTATGTCCATTCGCTTGGTGTTGCCGAGACTGCGTTGCACCTAGCCGAGGTGTACGGTGTCGACCGCTTTGATGCCGCCGCCGCCGGCCTGATCCATGACTGGGACAAGGTGCTCTCCGACGACGAGCTGGTCACGCGCGCTCTGCATTATGGCATTAAGATTGCCGGCTCTCCTTCCGCTGCGACGCCGCTTTTGCATGGCCCTGTTGCCGCCTGTGAGCTTCCGCAGCTTTTTCCCGAGCTGTCGCCGGCGGTCTTTCAGGCTGTCGACCGTCACACCGTGGGCGCTTGCGACATGATGCCGCTCGATATGGTGGTCTTTGTTGCCGATGCCATCGAACCCAACCGCCACGGCGATTATGCCCATGCGCTGCGCAAGATGGTGGGGAAGTCCTCGCTCGACGAGTTGTTCTTCTCCTGTTTTGCGCAGGGTCTGGTCTATGTGATTCAGACCGGGCGTTATCTTTATCCCACGGCTATTACGATTTACAACCATTACGCCCAGCTGCGCTAGCTCGGGTGCGTCTAGAAAGAGGTATTCCATGGCCGACGAGACCATGACCGACGAGCAGATTCTTGAGGGTGTGGAGCACAAGAGCTTCGCCGCCACGTCCGACCGCACCGCCGCCTCGCTGTCCGCGAGCGGTGTCGCCGCCGAGGATGTCGCCCGCGCCGCCGCGCAGGCCGCCTACGACAAGAAGGGCGAGGACGTGCAGGTGCTCGACCTGACCGAGCTTTCCGATGTGTGCGACTACTTTGTGCTCGCCACCGGTACCAACAACCGCCAAGTCGATTCGATCGTCGACGAGATCGAGGAGAAGGTCGCCGAGGCTTGCGGCGAGCATCCGTTCTCCATCGAGGGCCGTGAGCAGAAGACCTGGATGCTCATGGACTACGGTTCTGTTGTCGTCCACGTCTTCACTCCCGAAGCCCGCGACTTCTACCGCCTAGAAAAGCTCTGGGGCGACGCCCCCCAGCTCCCCCTCAACCTCCTCTAGTAGCTCATTTGAGACGGGGTTTAGCTAACCTCACGCATATCGCCGGGCAGTTGCGGTTTTCCGCAGCTACCCGGCTTTCTTTTTACCCAAAGGTGGTTAATCGTTGAAGCGGGATTGGCGGCCGAAGGATAGGGCGGTGTCGCCGAATTTGTCTCGGACGGCGTCGATGGCGACGGAGAGGTCGCGGCGGTCGCTGGATTGGGCTCCGCGGTCATCGATCTCGCAGAACAGGTCGGTTTGGATCCCGCCTTGGTGATCGAAATCGCTCATGCCGATGCCAGCTAAGCGAACATGCATGCCTTCCTGCCAGATGTTGTCGAGCAGTTCGAGTGCAACCGCCACGAAGATGTTCTCATCGTCGGTCGGATGAGGCAGCCGCCGCTGCGCCGTTCGCCCGCTTCCATACGAATACTTGAGCTTGAGCGTCACCGTGGCGCCCGTTAGTCCCTGACGGCGCAGACGGCGTCCCACTGACTCTCCCAACAGTGCAATCGCCGCTTCGATGTCCCCACGCTCAGTCAAATCTTTCGCAAAGGTGCGCTCATTGCTCACCGATTTAACCTCGCGTTCCTCATCAAGACTCGTGACTTCGGAAACCTCGAGTCCCAGAGCACGCTGGCGCATGCGTACGCCGTTGACACCAAAAATAGAGGCCAAGGTGGATTCCGGTGCACGTGACAGCTCGCCGAGCGTGTAGATGCGCATGCGGCGCAGTCGCTCTTCGGCCGAGCGCCCGATGCCGCTCATGGCAGATACCGGCAGCGCGGCCAAAAAGCGCTGTTCGGTTCCGGGACGCACGATGGTCAATCCAAACGGCTTGTCCCGCTCACTTGCGATCTTTGCGACCGTTTTGTTGCAGCCGACACCGATGGAGCAGGTCACGCCGAGCGCTGCCACGCGGTCGCTTATGCGTCGTGCAACCTGCAACGGGTCTTCGGGCGCAAAGCGACCCGGTGTGATATCGATAAAAGCCTCGTCGATGGATACGCGCTCAACGCGCGGGGTCTCGTCGGCGAGAATCGCCATGACCTGCGCGCTGACCTCGCGGTAGCGATCAAAATGCCCATGCGTCCAAATGGCCTGCGGACACAGGCGCCGTGCCTCGGCCGAGGGCATGGCGGAATGCACGCCAAAGCGACGTGCCTCGTAGGAGCAGGTCGATACAACACCGCGAGAATCGGCGTCACCGCCCACGATGAGCGGCTTGCCGCGCCACTCGGGGTGGTCGAGCATCTCCACGCTCGCAAAAAACGCGTCGAGGTCCATGAGGCCCACCGCCGGTCCCGTCCAGGGCGGCGGCGTGACGCCCGCAGCATCCTCATAACCGTATGTATGTTCGCGTCTTTTCATGGCATGAGTATACCGCGCAGCTCATGTGGGGTGCGTGGATGTGCTTGCAAATCGCGAATTCTTGTCTAAGATATGGATTTGCCTTCGACTACACCGAAGAAGTTGGTCTCACGGACTTCACCTGCCCGCGTCGATGGCGTATTATGTTCAACTGTTTGTTTGTAGTTGCAGCCTAAAGCTGCTTGGTTGGAGGAGTTTCCTTTGGCAGTCAAGATTCGCCTTGCTCGTCACGGCGCTAAGAAGCGTCCGTACTACCGTGTCGTCGTCGCCGATTCCCGCGCCCCGCGTGACGGTCGTATCATCGAGGAGGTTGGCCGCTACAACCCGATGACCGCCCCCAAGACCATCAACCTCGATCTCGAGAAGATCGCCGACTGGCAGGCCAAGGGCGCTCAGCTCACCGACGCTGTCGTCGCTCTGGTCAAGGCCGCCAACGAGGGCGAGAAGACCGAGACCGTCGTCAAGAAGTCCAAGAAGCAGCTCGCCAAAGAGGCCGAGGCCGCTAAGGCTGCCGCTGAGGCCGCTGAGGGCGCCGAGGAGTAAATCGTGCCTGAGGTTGACGCTGCACAGCTCGAGGGTGAGGCAATGCTCTCAGATCGCATCGCCGATCTCGTCGAATATCTCGTTGTTCAGATCGTCGACGACCCGGATTCCGTGAGCCTTGAGGTCATCGATGGCGAAGACGCCTCTACTATTGAGGTTTCGGTTGCCGAGGATGACGTCGCTAAGGTCATCGGCCGTCGTGGCCGTACCATCAAGGCCATTCGCACGCTCGCCCGTGCACTGGCCGCTCGCCTCGACACTGCAGTCGAGGTAGAGGTTCTGGGCTAGGACCTTGAGGTCCCAGTACAAAAACATCGCCCGTGTGGTCAAGCCGCACGGAAGGAAGGGGGAGGTCCTCGCGCAGCCGCTGCGGGGGCTTCCTTCTGTATTGGAGCCGGGTATGCGCGTCGCCTTGACGCCGCCGGCACTCAAGCGCGACCGCTTTTGCACGGTCGCATCCGTTAACGATACGGGCGATGGCGATCTGGTCGCGTTTGAGGGCATTGATGACTTGACGGCCGCCGAGGGCATCACGGGATGCTATGTGCTGGCAAATCGTGACGATTTTGAGCTCGATTCGCTCGACGCCGCCTATACCGACCTGATGGGTCGCGAGGTGGTCGATGAGCGCTTTGGCTCGCTCGGCACGATTGTCGAGATTATGTCGACGCCCGCCAACGATGTTTGGGTTGTCGAGGGCGATCGGTACGGCGAGGTACTGATTCCCGTGATCGAGCAGGTTGTGCTCGATCTTCCCGATCAGGGGGCAATTTCCGTCCACGTTATGGATGGTTTGATCGATATGGACAAGTAGGGAGGACAACATGCTGATCGAGACCCTTTCGGTCTTTCCCGAGATGTTTGAGCCCGTCATGTCCACGTCGATTTTGGGCCGCGCCCGCAAGGCCGGCCTTTTTGATTTTAAGGCGTATAACCTGCGCGACTGGACGCACGACCGCCATCGTACCGTCGATGACGAGCCGTACGGCGGCGGGCAGGGCATGCTCATGAAGGTCGAGCCTATTGCCGAGGCCGTCGAGGCCATTAGCGCAGAGGGTCCCAAGCCCACTGTGGTGTTTTTTACCCCCTGTGGCGAGTCTTTTACGCAGCATGTGGCCGAGCGCCTACTCAAAAGTGAGCGCCTGCTGTTTGTGTGCAGTCGCTACGAGGGCGTCGATGAGCGCGCGTATGCGTATGCCGACGAGCGCCTGTCGATCGGCGACTATGTGCTCACGGGCGGCGAGCTCCCCGCCATGGTCGTGGCCGATGCTGTCGTTCGCCTCATCCCCGGCGCCCTGGGCGATGAGATGAGCAACGTGGATGAGTCCTTCTCGACTGCCGAGGACGGTGGCCTGCTCGAATATGCGCAGTACACCCGCCCCGCCGAGTTCAACGGCGAGGGTGTGCCCCCGGTGCTCGTGAGTGGCGATCATGCCAAGGTTGACGCCTGGCGCCGTAAGAATGCCATTGAGCGTACCTGCCGCTGGCGACCCGATCTGATCGAGACGGCGCGGCTTACGCCTGAGGAGCGCGCGTACGCGCAAGAGATTTTGGACGCGTCGTATTCGCTAAGCGAGGAGTGAGAATGGTTCCATCGCAGCATTCCGTGCTAAAGGGTGCCTTTGAGTGGATCGTGGTCGTCGCGATTGCGCTCGTCGCCACCTTTTTGATTCGCTCGTTTGTGGTTGAACCCTTTGTGGTGCCTACCGGCTCCATGGAGTCTACGATCGAGATTGGCGATCAGATCCTGGCGCAAAAGGTGAGCCTCGAGCTCGGTCAGCCCGTCAAACAGGGCGATATTGTGGTATTCCACAACCCCGATGGCACCTCCGAGCACGATGTTCTCGTCAAGCGAGTTATTGCCACGGCCGGCCAGACGGTCGACCTTCAGGACGGACACGTGGTCGTTGACGGCCAGACGCTCGATGAGGACTATACGACCGGCATGAGCTGGCCGCTTTCGGTCCAGGCCCCTGGCGCTCAGGTGAGCTATCCCTACACCGTTCCCGACGGGTGCGTGTGGGTGATGGGCGACAACCGCGAGAACTCTGCTGACTCCCGCTATTTTGGCCCGGTCGACCGCTCCGACTTGATCGCCGTGGCGCTTGTGCGCTACTGGCCGCTCAACCGTATCGGCGCTGTCGACTAAAAACCGCTATAGTACAGTACCTAACCGTGTAATCGTTTCGACGAGGGGATATTAGAGGCATGAACGCTTCATCGCTTTCCTTCCAAGACATCATCCTGCGCCTCCAGCAGTACTGGGGCGAGCAGGGCTGCGTCATTATGCAGCCCTATGACTCCGAGGTCGGTGCCGGTACCTTTCATACCGCGACCACGCTGCGCTCGCTCGGTCCCGCCGAGTGGCGCACCTGCTATGCGCAGCCTTGCCGCCGTCCTGCCGACGGCCGCTACGGCGAGAACCCCAACCGCATGCAGCACTACTATCAGTTCCAGGTGCTCATCAAGCCCTCACCGGTCAACGCCCAGGAGCTTTACCTGGGTTCGCTGGCCGCCATTGGCCTAGACCCCAACGACCATGACGTCCGCTTTGTCGAGGACGACTGGGAGAGCCCGACGCTCGGCGCCTGGGGTCTTGGCTGGGAGGTCTGGCTCAATGGCATGGAGGTCACGCAGTTTACGTACTTCCAGCAGGTGGGCGGCATCGAGGTCGACCCCGTGCCCGTCGAGATCACCTATGGCCTGGAGCGTATCGCCATGTACGCCCAGGGCGTCAACTCGGTCTACGACCTGGTGTGGAGCTATCTGCCCGACGGCACGCCCATGACCTACGGCGACGTGTTCCTGGAGAACGAGCGCGAGTTCAGCGCTTACAACTTTGAGGTCGCCAACGTCGAAATGATGCGTCAGAAGTTTGACGACTACGAGGCTGAGTGCCACTCCTGCCTGGAGCGCAAGCTGCCGCTGCCGGCATATGACTGCGTCATGAAGTGCAGCCACGCCTTCAACCTGCTCGATGCCCGCGGTGCGCTGTCCGCAGTCGAGCGCGCCAACTACATTCTGCGCGTCCGCGCCGTCGCCAAGGCGTGCTGCGAGGCCTACATGGCCGAGGTCGCCGGAGTCAACGAGAATGCCGACCAGGAAGGCGAGGTGGCGTAAGCCATGGCAGACGCTAAGGATTTCCTGTTTGAGATCGGTACGGAGGAAATGCCCTCTGCACCGCTGAACAATGCCGTCAAGCAGCTTGGCACCATGATTGCCAAGGGTCTCGACGAGGCCGGTCTGGCCCACGGCGAGGTCCGCGTGATCTCGAGCCCGCGTCGCCTGGCTGCGCTCGTTGCCGACGTCGCCACCGCGACCGATGAGGTTCACGAGGTTAAGCGTGGCCCCGCGGCCAACATCGCCTTCGACGCCGACGGAAACGCCACCAAAGCCGCCCAGGGCTTCGCCCGCAAGTGCGGTGTGGCTGCCGAGGACCTGGCCCGTCGCGAGGACACCGACGGCCGTGAGTACGTCTTTGCCGAGAAGAACATCCCTTCTGCCCCGGCCACCCCGATTCTGACGGCCCTGTGCGAGAAGACCATCGCCGGCCTGCAGTGGCCCAATTACCGCTCTCAGCGCTGGGGTCACGAGCACGCCACGTTCGTGCGTCCGGTCCGCTGGATCTGCTGCCTTTTGGGCGAGGATGTCGTGCCCGTGTCCTTTGCTGACGTGACGAGCTGCAATACCACGCGCGGCCATCGCGTGCTTGGCCCCGGTGACCATGTGGTCGCCAGCCCCGCTGTTTACGAGCAGGTGCTCGAGGAAGCCGGTGTGCTTTCTGCCGAGCGCCGTCGTGAGGCCATCCTTGCCGGTATCGCCGAAGTCGAGGCTGCTCGCCCCGGCTGCCATGTCGATACGCCCAAGAAGGTCTTTGAAGAGGTCATCAACCTTTGCGAGTGGCCGACGGTGCTCGTCGGTACCTTCGACGAGGAGTTCCTCAAGGTCCCGCACGAGATTATCTGCGAGTCCATGCTCACCAACCAGCGCTACTTCCCAATCTATGACGGCGAGGGCAAGCTCACGCGTGAGTTTGTGGTCGTCTCCAACAGCAAGCCCGAGAACGCCGAGCGCGTGATCGACGGCAACGAGCGCGTCGTGCGCGCCCGTCTGGACGACGCAAAGTTCTTCTACGAGGAGGACCTGAAGATCTCCCTCGACGAGTTCCGTGAGCGTCTGGCCAAGGTTGCCTTCCAGGAGAAGCTCGGTAGCGTGCTCGCCAAGTCCGAGCGTATTGAGCAGCTCGCGCTCGCTATTGCACGCGAGGCCCATCTGGGCGCCCACCTGGCTGCCGATGCCGCTCGCGCCGCGCATCTGTGCAAGGCCGACCTGGTTTCCAACGCCGTCGTCGAGTTCACGAGCCAGCAGGGCGTGATGGGTGGTTACTACGCATGCGCGATGGGGGAGAACGACGAGGTCGCCCATGCTATTCGCGATCACTATCGTCCTCGCTTTGCCGGTGACGAGCTGCCCGAGGGCACCGCTGGCTGCATCGTGGCCTGCGCCGACAAGCTCGATACCATCGCCGGTATCTTTGCCATCGGCGAGCCCCCGACCGGCTCTTCGGACCCCTATGCGCTGCGTCGTGCCGCTATCGGCATCATCAACATCCTGCGCGACCGTCTGCCGATCGATCCCACGTCGCTGATCGACTTCGCCCTTGAGCTCTACAGTGAGCAGGGCATTGAGTTCGACGCCGCCGAGGTCGCCCAGCAGGTTCGCGACTTCTTCCATGGCCGCCTGGTGAGCATGGCCCGCGACGAGAAGATCCCGGCCGATACCGTTGCCGCCGTCTCCGCGGTGCACATCATTGCCCCGTCCGTCTTCTTCGCCCGCTGCGCTGCCCTCGACGAGGCCCGCAAAAACGACGCCGAGACCTTCGACAACCTGGCCACCGCCTATGCCCGCGCCGCGCATATCTCCAAGCCCGAGCTGGGTGCGGAGTACGACCGTAGCCTGATGGGCGATGCCGAGCTTGCTCTCGCCGACGCCTCCGAGGCCGCTCAGACTGCCGTCGACGCAGCCCTTGCTGCCGAGGATTACCCTGCGGCATTTGCCGCCCTTGCCGCCCTGCGTGCCCCCATTGACCGCTTCTTTGACGAGGTTATGGTCATGGACAAGGACGAGCAGCTCCGCGATAATCGCCTTAAGCTGCTCAACCGCTTCGAGGCCGTTTTCTCCGGCATCGCCAACATCGGTGAGCTTGCCCGCAAAAAGTAAGCTAGCCTGCGAGTAAGCGCAAAAGGAGCCCCGCATGGATTGCCCGGTCACCGCTCGTCCAACCGTTATCGTTATCTCCGACTCGCTCGGTGATACCGCTTGTGAGGTGGTGCTTGCGGCGTCCGGGCAATTTGATGAAGGGGCTTTTCGTCTCTTGCGCCTGCCCAAGGTGAACTCAGTGGAGCAGGTCGAGTCGTTTGTGGGCCCGCGCGTCGATGCCGACCATCGCGATATTGCCGTGTTCCACACCATCGTCAACCCGGCGCTTCGTGCTCGCGTGCTCGACTACTTGGGTATGCTGCACATTCGCTCGGTCGATCTGATCGGTCCGACGCTTGCGGTGCTGTCGTCGCTTATTGGCGTGCCGCCAAAAGGAGTGGCGGGTGTGATCCATAAGACCGATGACCGGTATTTCCACCGCATCGAGGCCATGGAGTATTTTGTCGAGCACGATGACGGGCGTGGTTGCGACGATTTGTCGGGTGCCGATATCGTGCTGCTGGGCGTGTCGCGCACGTCCAAGACGCCCCTGTCGATGTATTTGGCCTATCAGGGTTACAAGGTTGCCAATGTTCCTTTTGCCCATGGCATGGAGCCGCCGAAGTCAATTTTCGAGGTCGACCCGATGCGGTTGTTCGGCTTGATTTCGACCGTCGATGTGATTTCCGAAATTCGCGATAGCCGCTTGGGTGATGACTACGCCCGCGCCGTCGCCGGTTCCTATGCCGAGCCCGAGAGCGTGCGCAGCGAGCTCGAGGAAGCCCGTGCCCTCATGAAGCGCCTGGGCTGCTTTGTGGTGCGTACCGACGGCAAGGCGATCGAGGAGAGCGCCTCCGAGATCATTAGCCATCTGGAGGAAATCAAAGAAGCCCGCGCACGCCGCGCCGCCCGTCGGGCCCAACAAACGTAGCCCATTTGGGATAAGGTTGTGTTTGGGTAGCTAATTTGGGACGGGGCTATTTTAGCTACCCATAATCCGGATACGGCTTGGGGCCGAACGCTCGTGTGGGGTAGCTAAAATAGCCCCGTCCCAAATTAGCCACCCAAAGAGACTACCTCAAAATAATGCATGATTATGGTAAAGCGATTTAGCAGTTATTACCGCTTTTGACCTGCAAGTTACTTGCATTGGTATCTTCATAAGGTAACCACCTTTACCTACCGTTTACCGCCAGTTTTAGCACGTTTACCAAACCGCGCATCCTCTGCTCAAGCCCGCTCAAAACCCGCCGTATAGTTCCCTCACGGCCCGCATCCGGCGGGTCGATTCGTTACCACGGTCGTGCGCGAGAGCGCATGGAAGGGGAAGTATCGTGAGCGATTGCAAGAGGGTTTACCGTTTTGGAACCGACGCTCAGGGCACCTGTGTCACTGAGGGCGACAAGTCCATGAACTTCGTGCTTGGCGGCAAAGGCGCAAACCTTGCCGAGATGAGCCGCATCGGCCTGCCGGTCCCCGGTGGCTTTACCATTACCTGCCAGACCTGTGTTGAGTACTCCGGTGCCGGTAACGTCTGGCCCGAGGGCGCACTCGATGAGATCGTTGCCGCCGAGGCAGACCTCGAGGACCGCTGCGGCAAGAAGCTTGGTGACGCTAACGATCCGCTGCTCGTGTCGGTTCGCTCGGGTGCTCCGTTTTCCATGCCCGGCATGATGGACACGGTTCTCAACCTGGGCCTCAACGACGACTCGGTTCAGGGTCTCATCGCCCAGACGCAAAACCCGCGCTTTGCCTGGGATAGCTACCGTCGCTTTATCCAGATGTTCTCCAACGTTGTCATGGGCGTTGACGCCGACCTATTCGAGAATGCCCTGACCCATGCCCGCCTGGTCGCCGGCGCCCGCGTCGACTCCGAGCTTTCGGCCGAGGATCTGCAGGAGCTCGTCGAGACGTTCAAGGGTATCTTCTCCGAGTACGTCGAGGCCGCCCTGTACCCCGAGCTCGAGGTCGCCGACGGCAAGCCTGTCTTCCCGCACGATCCGGAGCTCCAGCTGCGCCTTGCTATCCAGGCCGTCTTCGGCAGCTGGATGAACGAGCGCGCCTGCATCTACCGCAAGCAGCACGGCATTTCCGACGACCTTGGCACCGCCGTCAACGTTCAGGCTATGGCCTTTGGCAATAAGGGCGAGACCTCGGCGACCGGTGTCGCCTTTACGCGCAACCCGGCCGACGGCACCAAGGAGTTCTACGGTGACTTTCTGGTCAACGCCCAGGGCGAGGACGTCGTCGCCGGCATCCGCAACACCGAGTCCATTGCCGACCTCAAGACCACCCCGGGCCTCGAGTCCGCAGGTGAGGAGCTTGAGCGTGTCTTCCTGACGCTTGAGGATCACTACCGTGACATGTGCGACATCGAGTTTACCATCGAGCAGGGCAAGCTCTGGATGCTCCAAACCCGCGTGGGCAAGCGTACCGCCACCGCCGCTCTGCGCATCGCTATCGAGATGGTCGAGGAAGGCCTCATCACCCGTGAGGAGGCCGTGAGCCGCATCGACCCTGCGCAGCTCGACCAGCTCCTGCACCCGCAGTTCGACTCCTCTAAGAAGTACGAGGCGCTTGCACACGGCCTTAACGCCAGCCCCGGTGCCGCCGTGGGTGAGGTCGTGTTCTCGAGCGATGACGCCGTCGCGCGTTCTGCCGAGGGCCATAAGGTCATTCTGGTCCGCTGGGAGACCAACCCCGATGACCTGAAGGGTATGGTTGCCGCCGAGGGCATCTTGACGAGCCATGGTGGCAAGACGAGCCACGCCGCCGTTATCGCCCGTGGCATGGGTACCCCCTGCGTCTGCGGTGTCGAGCGTTTCCATATCGACGCGGCCGAGAAGGTCGTGCTCATCGAGGGCAGCGACCGCGTGCTGCACGAGGGCGACATCATCTCCATCGATGGCACTCAGGGCATCGTCGTCGATGGCGCTGTCGATTTGGTCTCCGCTGAGCTCACCGGCGATCTGGACACCATCCTGTCCTGGGCCGACGAGATCCGCTTGGACGAGACCGACGGTCACGCCAACCACGTGCGCGTCAACGCCGACAACCCCGAGGATGCCGCGCTCGCGCTCGAGTTTGGCGCCGAGGCCATAGGCCTGTGCCGCACCGAGCACATGTTCCTGGGCGACCGTAAGAACATTATCCAGAGCTTCATCCTGTCCGACGACGAGGCTGTGAAGCAGCAGGCCCTGGCCGATCTGCTCAAGGTCCAGACTGAGGATTTCTTGGCGATGTTCAAGACCATGTCCGGTCGCGATGTGGTCGTTCGCCTGCTTGATCCGCCGCTGCACGAGTTCTTGGATAATCCTCGCGAGCTCGAGGTCGCCATCACCAAGAAGGAGGCCGCCGGCGCTCCCGAGGAGGAGCTCACTGCCCTGCGCGCCCGCCTGCGTCGCATTGACGGCATGGTCGAGTCCAACCCCATGCTGGGCTTGCGCGGCGTGCGCCTGTCCGTCGTCTTTGGCGATCTGCCGCTCATGCAGGTCCGCGCTGTGGCCACGGCTGCCGCCCGCCTTATCAAGGAAGGCGTCGACCCGCGTCCCGAGATCATGGTTCCGCTCGTCTCCATCACTGCCGAACATGTCCAAACCCGCGAGGTCATCGATCGTGTCATCGCCGAGGTATCCTCCGAGGAGGGCGTCGAGCTCAACATTCCCGTGGGCACGATGCTCGAGCTGCCGCGCGCCTGCATGGTCGCCGACGAGATCGCCCAGCACGCCGACTTCTTCTGCTTTGGCACCAATGACCTCACCCAGACGACCTTTGGCTTCTCGCGCGACGACGCCGAGGCCAAGTTCATCCCGCTGTACATGCATAAGAAGATCCTGAAGGACAACCCCTTCGAGACCATCGACGCGGCGGTGCTGGAGCTGGTGCGCATGGCTGTCGAGAAGGGCCGCGCCACCAACCCCGGCATGCACTTTGGCGTGTGCGGTGAGCACGGCGGCGACCCTAAGTCTATCAAGGGCCTGTTCAACGTGGCCGATGTGGACTATGTGTCCTGCTCGCCTTACCGCGTGCCCCTGGCGCGCCTGGCCGCCGCTCAGGCCAAGCTCGAGGCCAAGCGTTCTGCCTAACGTTTTGGGTGTAGACGCCTAGTGTAGCCCCCCCCTTCATGCCGCCCGTCTCATTCGTGAGGCGGGCGGTTATCATGTGCGGGTTTTGTCTTTTTGTCTGCGTAAAAAATTGTTCTTGCAGCAGAAACCCGCGCGTGTATACTCAAATACGTTTGTTCAACTACGTGCCGGCCAAGATGGTACGGCACCTCTAGAAGAGTAAGGAATTGCACATGGATTACATCCGCGCAATCGAGCGTCAGCAGATCCGCGAGGACATTCCTCAGGTTCGCGTCGCCGACAACGTCAAGGTTCACTACCGCATTAAGGAAGGCGACCGCGAGCGCATCCAGGTCTTCCAGGGCGACGTCATCCGCATGGCCGGCGCCGGTGCCCGCGAGACCTTCACCGTCCGCAAGATGTCCTTCGGTGTCGGTGTTGAGCGTACCTTCCCGCTTCACAGCCCCAAGATCGCCAAGCTCGAGGTCGTTCGTCATGGTCGCGTCCGTCGCGCCAAGCTGTACTACCTCCGCGACAAGGTGGGCAAGGCTGCTCGCATCCCCGAGAAGCGCTAAGAAGATCGCAGCGTCTGTCCACTCGTTTGGACACAAGGGTCACCTTCGGGTGGCCCTTCTTTTTATCTGATTTGCATGCAAGGAGGGCCTGGTATGGCCAACATGACGAGCTCGGTTTCGGCATCGCAGGTTGCCGGTGAGCTGGCGAGCGCTACGTTTGAGGAGATTCCCGCCCTCGTGGAGCATTATCGCGAGGACCCGCGCCAGCAGGTGATCAAGGCTTGTGAACGCGCCCTCAAACGCCATGCCAAAGAGCTTGCCGAGCGTGAGCGCGTCAATGACATGTACGAGCTTATGCATGAGCTTGGCGGCGATGGGGTGGTCGTTGGTGTCGATGAGGTGGGTCGCGGATCGGTGGCCGGTCCTCTGACGGTGTGCGCCGTCTGTCTTCCTATGGAGCCGCGCGTCTGGGGTATCAACGATTCCAAAAAGCTCACGCCGGCGCGACGCGAGCTGCTCTCGGTGAAGATTGCCGAGGTGGCGACGGCGATTGGTTTTTGCCATATCGCGCCGAAGGATATCGATGATATGGGCATGGCCCGCGCCATCCGCGCTGCCGTCGCGGGCGCCGTGGCCGATACGGGGCTCGAGCCCGACTGCGTCCTCATGGATGGCAACCCCTTGGGCGCCGTTCCTAACGAGCGCGATGTGGTGAAGGGCGATGCCAAAATCGCCTGCATCGCCGCGGCGTCCATCATGGCCAAGGTCACGCGTGACGAGATGATGGTCGAGTACGACGCCGAGTACCCCGAGTACCATCTGGCAGAGTCGAAGGGCTATGCAAGCCCCGAGCATATCGAGGCCATTCGCAAACATGGACTTTGTCCACTGCACCGCGTGAGCTTTTGCGGAAACTTTTTGCAGACTGAGCGCCTTTTCTAGGTCAATTGTGGAGAAAGGGACCCCTAGCGTTTTATAAACCTGCTGGTACCGGGCCGTGTGCAACGTGATTGTTGCGTACGGTCCTTTTTTTGACGGCATTTGGTCAGCTTTTGGTTTGTTTCCGGTACTTACCCGCATGAAAGGTGCCCTCATCATCGGGGCAATGCAGTGTGCGGGAAAGGAGACCCCATGAGTGCCGCAAGCAAAAAGAGCAAGACGCAGCAGCTCAAGGAGCGTTGGGAAAACGGCGAGCTCGATTGCGGGGCGATGACGCCTGAGCTTATCAAGGGACTCAGCCCCCGCGAACTGGGCATGCTGGGCGAGCTGATCACCATCGACTACTTTAACGAGCGCGGCTACACCTTGCTGGAGCAGGGTTATCGTTGCACCGAGGGTGAGGCCGATCTGGTGCTGCTCGATGAGCTCGACGATGTCGTGGTGATGGCCGAGGTCAAGACCAGACGCGTTGCACTGGATTGCAACACGCGGGTCTTTCCCGAGGAGGCCGTGGACGCCCAAAAGCAACGCCGCTATCGCCGCATCGCAAGTTGCTATCTCATGGAGCATTATCCGCTCAAGGCGATTCGCTTCGATGCCGTGGGCGTCACCATCCGCGGCGGGCATATCGCCGAGATCGAGCATCAGTACAACGCATTCGATTGGCAGGTGTCGTGATGGCGTTCGAGACGTTTGCCGTTCACGCGGCCTGCATCCGCGGCGTCGAGGCGATTCACGTCACGGTCGAGGTCTCGCTTGCCGGTGGCGTTCCGGGCATCCAGATGCTCGGCATTCCGAGTATGGAGGTGATGGAGTCACGCGGTCGTATTCGCTGCGCGATGCGCTCCGCCGGGTTCGAGATTCCGCGCTCGGGCATTACGGTCAATCTGGCGCCCGGCGATATTCGCAAGACCGGTAGCGGCTTTGATCTGCCCATCGCCATTGCGGTATTGGCGGCCGATGGTCAGATTCCCCGCGACAACCTCGATCGTTGTCTTATCGCAGGTGAGCTTGGCTTGGACGGTACGGTGCTTCCTGTCAAGGGCGAGGTGGCGTTTCAGCTATTGGCGCGTGATATGGGGCTGTCCTTTATCGCCGGCAGGTCCGATCAGCATGTGCCGCTTGCGGGCGTGGATTGCGGATTCATCGATCATTTGTCTCAGCTTGCTCATGGTATGGGCGATGCCGCGCGGCACTATTTGGATTCTGAGGGCGTCGAGGCGACCTTTGAGCCCGAGCTCGACTATGCCGACGTACTGGGGCAGGAAGTCGCTAAACGCGGCATGGCGCTTGCGGCGGCAGGAGAACTCGGCCTGCTCATGATTGGGTCCCCGGGATCGGGCAAGACGATGCTTGCGCGCCGTATGACCGGCATCCTGCCCGAGCTTTCCGTTGAGGATCAACAGGAGGCGCTGTGCATCCATTCGGTTTTGGGTGAGAACATTGATGGCTTGTTGGCGGGGCACCGGCCCTTCCGCAGTCCCCACCACAGTATTTCAACCGCAGGCCTTATCGGCGGAGGACGCCCGGTGCATCCGGGTGAGATCAGCCTGGCTCATGGCGGCGTGCTCTTTTTGGACGAGCTTGCCGAGTTTCCCACGGGTGTGCTGCAGACGCTGCGTCAGCCCATCGAACGCGGCTGTGTGAGGATCGTGCGCGTCGACGGGGCCTTTACCTTCCCGTCGCGCTTTCAGTTGCTTGCTGCGAGCAATCCCTGCCCCTGCGGCTTTTTGGGCGATCGCGAGGTGCCATGCCGCTGCTCGGCATCGATGGTGGAGCGCTATCGGGCAAAGCTGCGCGGTCCTTTGGCCGACCGTATCGACATGATGATCGATGTGACCCGTCCCGACCCCCAAGTGATTATCGAGGGTGCGGAGGGTATGTCGTCGGCTGAGTTGCGTGACTACGTTGTGCGCGGTCGCGCCTTTCGCGCCTGGCGTGAGTCCCGTATGGACGATGCGGATGCCGAGGCCGAGGATGACGAGACGCGGTCCATTGACGGCGTCGTTTCGACCTTTGAGCTCGATGATGCGGCGGAGAAGTGTGTGCTCGGCTTGTCGAAGCGCACGCATCTCACAGGCCGCGGCATCGTGCGCCTGGTGCGTATCGCGCGTACCATCGCCGACGTCGCCGAGAACGAGCAAGTGACGCAGGACCACGTGCTCGAGGCGGCGATGTACCAGGGAAGGAGGGACCAATGATGACCGAGGGGACCTTCGAGCTGCATCCAGGTGACGCGTTGTATCCCGAGACCGTTTTGGAGCTTTCTGATGTACCACAGACGCTCTTTGTGCGCGGCAACCCCGAGGTGCTTTCGACGCCTGCGCTCTCCATCATCGGCGCGCGCAAGGCCTCTCCGTATGGTCTTGCCGTGGCAGAGCTTGCGGCAAAGGTGGCGGTCGAGGCGGGAGTGACGGTTGTTTCGGGCGGCGCGGTCGGTTGTGACCAGGCCTCGGGTTGGGCTGCGGTCAACGCCGGCGGCAAACACGTCGTGGTGCTGGGGACGGGCGCCGACGTGGTTTACCCGCGTTCGAGCGCGGGGCTTATTACTCGCACGCTCGATACGGGTGGCGCGATCGTGTCGATCTCTCCGTGGGGCATGGGTCCGCGCAAGTTTGCCTTTCCGCGCCGCAATCGCGTGATCGCGGCCCTGTCGCAAGCCCTCTTTGTATCCGAGGCGGGTATGCCTTCCGGGACGTTTTCTACAGCCGAGGCTGCTATGGATTTGGGGCGCGAACTTCTTGCCGTGCCGGGGTCGATCCTATCGCCCGAGTCGCGTGGCACGAATTACCTCATTGCGAACGGTGCCTGCTGCATCATCGACGAGGAATCTATCGAGATGGCTATTTCACGCATCTACGGCACCCTGCGCTACTCGCGCCCCGATGCTCCCGGTATTGCCGACCTGGATCCAACACAGCAGACAGTGATGCATGCGCTCATCGCCTCTCCGCTCAAGGTCGATGACATCGCGGCGCTCGTCTCGCTCGATGCCGTCGGCGTACTCAAACTCCTGGGTTCGCTTGAGCTCGAGGGTCTTATCGAGCGCATGATGGATGGAAGGTATGCGCCCTCCAAGTTTGCCCTTCACGCCCAGACCCCCTTCGGTCACAATGGAAAACGTGTCAATTAGAAAGGTGTTTGCAGATGCTGTTTGATCAGGTGACGGTTATCGGTGGCGGTTTGGCGGGTTCGGAATGCGCGATCCAGCTGGCAGATCGTGGGTTCGCCGTAAAGCTGTGCGAGATGCGCCCCCAGGTGAGCTCCCCGGCCCACCATACCGATCACCTGGCAGAGCTCGTCTGCTCCAATTCGTTTAAGTCGACCCGTCCGGACTCTGCGGCTGGTTTGCTGAAGGCCGAGCTTGAGCGCATGGGCTCGGTCCTGCTCGATTGCGCCCGTCGCGCGGCTGTTCCCGCCGGTGGTGCCCTGGCGGTCGACCGTGTCAAGTTTTCCGAGCTTGTCGAGGCCGAGGTTGCCGCCCGTCCCAATATCGAGGTTGTCCACGGCGAGGTCACCCAGATTCCCGAGGGTCATGTGGTCATTGCCGCGGGCCCCTTGTGCTCGCCGGCGTTGAGCGAGGAGGTCATGAAGCTCGTCGGTGGCGACGCCCTGGCGTTCTTTGACGCGGCGGCCCCGATCGTCGATGCCTCGACGCTTGATATGGACGTGCTGTTCTCGCAGTCGCGCTACGAGGAACAGGGGAGCGGCGACTATCTCAATGCCCCGCTCAACAAGGAAGAGTACGAGGCCTTTATCGAGGCGCTTACCACGGCCGACCGCGTGGTGCTCAAGGACTTTGAGGGCGGCGATCTGTTCCAGGCATGCCAGCCTGCCGAGGAAGTTGCGCGCACCGGCAAGGACGCCATTCGCTTTGGCGCCATGAAGCCCGTCGGCCTCACCGACCCGCGTACCGGACGTCGCCCCTGGGCGGCGATTCAGCTGCGTGCCGAGAACAAGGAGAAGACCGCCTATAACCTGGTGGGCTTCCAGACCAACCTGACCTTTGGCGAGCAGAAGCGCGTCTTCCATATGGTGCCGGGCCTTGAGAACGCCGAGTTCTTCCGCTACGGTGTCATGCATCGCAATACCTTTGTCGACGCCCCGCACGTGCTCGATGGCACCTTTGCCGTGCCCGGTACCGGCGTGCGCCTGGCCGGTCAGATCACCGGCACCGAGGGCTATATGGAGGCCGTGGCGACCGGTCTGCTCGCGGCGCTCAACACCTATGCCGAGGCTATCGGTACCGCGGGCGTCGAGTTGCCGCGTGTGGGCGCCCTGGGTGCGCTCGTGGGCTATGCGACCGATCCTGCCACCGTGGGCTACCAGCCCATGCATGTCAACTTTGGCCTCGTGCCGCCGCTCGAGGACGGCAAACGCCGCAGCAAGCGCGACCGCTACCAGGCCTACGCGGACCGCGCCCTCGAGGCCCTGGATGCCTATCTGGCCACTCGCCCCGATCTGTTTGGAGGCGACCGGTCATAGCCTTTGACCTGTACGACACCATCGACTCGTTCATCGCCTATATTGCTCGCGTCGAGGGACTTTCTCCCAACACGGTGACGGCCTACGCTTCGCGGCTGGAGCGTTTCGCTTCATGGTGCGAACGCGAAGGCGTCGATGCGCGTGCCGCCGACGTACGGACGGTTCGCTCCTATTTGGCCGAGCTGTCGCGTGACCAGGTGGCGGCTCGGACCCTTGCGGCGCACTTGTCTGCCATTCGCTCACTTTATCGGTGGATGGCGGCAGAGGGGATCGTTGAGGGCGATGCGGTCTCGGCAATTTCCTCGCCCAAGCTCCCGCGTGATCTGCCCGGTGTGCTGACGAATCAACAGGTGGAGGCGCTCCTCAAAGCCCCCGATACCTCAACTCCCGCGGGACTGCGCGATGCGGCGATGCTCGAACTGCTCTATGCATCCGGCGCGCGTATCTCTGAGCTCGCATCACTCAATATGGAGTCCATCGCTTGGTCCGAACGCACGCTGCGCCTGTGGGGCAAGGGGAGCAAGGAACGTATCGTCCCTCTGTATCGTCGTGCGCTCGAGGCGACGCGTCTCTATGTTGAGGAGGGCAGGCCGGAGTTGCTTGCTCGGGCAAAGCGCCGTGACCCCGCTACCGGGCCGCATCCGCTGCTTATATCGGCGCGCGGCAATCGCATGAGCGCCGCCATGCTCAGGCGGCGGTTCCATACGCTGGCGACGCTCGCCGGCATTCCGGCTGACATCGCCCCGCATGCGATGCGCCATACCTTTGCGACCGACTTGCTCGAGGGCGGTGCGGACCTTCGCTCGGTTCAAGAGCTGCTGGGTCATGCGAGTCTGTCCACGACGCAGATCTACACGCATCTCACGCCCGATCGGCTTAAGCGGGCCGTGGCTCAAGCCCATCCCCGCGGCGAATAGTGGCTGGGACGTCCTGCGCCGCACTCAGGTGTGTGGTTTTGATTGCGGGTTGGCAGGAAGATGCATTCCTGCTATCATTCATCGGGTTGCTTCACGGCAACAGGTTTTTATCACGCACGCGCGGCTACTTCATACCGTGGTGCCCGGGCTTTGGTAGCACATGTCCGGGTTGGTTTTGGAGGATGACCCCGCGCGGAGGCAAACCACAGGAGGTTTAACATGGCTACCAAGATTAATATCCGCACCCTGCTCGAGGCCGGCTGCCACTTCGGTCACCAGACCCGTCGCTGGAACCCCAAGATGAAGCCGTTCATCTTCGGTGAGCGCAACGGCATCTACATTCTCGACCTCAAGCAGACCATCCTCGACGCCGACCAGGCCTACACCTTCGTCAAGAACGTCGCCAAGGGCGGCAACGTGCTGTTCGTCGGCACCAAGAAGCAGGCTCAGGAGGCCGTCAAGAACGCTGCTGAGCGCGCCAACATGCCCTACATCAACCAGCGTTGGCTCGGCGGCATGCTGACCAACTTCGTCACCATCCGCTCCCGCATCAACCGCATGGAGGAGCTCGAGGCCATGGTCGATGACGGCCGCATGGCAGTGCTTCCCAAGAAGGAGCAGGCTGTTCTCGGCAAGGAGCTCACCAAGCTCCAGACCAACCTCGGTGGCGCCCGCGACATGAAGGGTCTGCCCCAGGCTCTCTTCGTCATCGACACCAAGCGCGAGGAGAACGCCATCAAGGAGGCCCAGCGCCTGAATATCCCCGTCGTTGCCCTGATCGATACCAACTCCGATCCCGACGAGGTCGAGTACGGCATCCCCTGCAACGATGACGCTATCTCCGCTGTCACCCTTATGTGCGAGCTCATGGCTGACGCCTGCCTCGCTGGCTCCGGCAAGGAGCAGGTCTCCGAGGCCGAGATGGCCGCTGAGCCCAAGGCCGAGTAAATCAGTCTTAGTTAATTCTTTTTCATCTCTTTGAAAGGAACCACAATGGCCCAGATTACCGCCGCTATGGTCAAGCAGCTCCGCGAGATGACCGACTCCCCGATGATGGAGTGCAAGAAGGCTCTCGTCGAGGCTGACGGCGACATGGACGCCGCTGTCGACGTTCTGCGTAAGAACGGCCTTGCCAAGGCTGCCAAGAAGGCTGGCCGTGAGACCAACGAGGGCGCTGTCGCCGCGTTCGTCTCCGAGGATGGCAAGACCGGCGCTCTGCTCGAGCTCTCCTGCGAGACCGACTTCGTTGGCTCCAACGCCAAGTTCACCGGCTTTGCTTCCAAGGTCGCCGAGGTTGTCGCTACCACCGAGCCTGCTGACGTCGACGCTCTGCTCGAGAAGCCGATGGGCGAGGAGACCGTTTCCTCCGAGCTCACCGAGATGATTCACATCATGGGCGAGAACATGAAGATCTCCCGTTTCGCCGCCCGCAAGGCCGAGAACGGCGCGCTCGCTTCTTACATCCACATGGGTGGTAAGATCGGTGTTCTCGTCGAGTTCGCTTTCGAGAAGGCCGAGACCGCTCAGGCTGAGTCCTTCAAGACCTTCGCTCACGACGTTGCCCTTCAGGTTGCCGCCGTCGCCCCGATCTGCGCCACCCGCGATCAGGTTCCGGCCGAGACCGTCGAGCACGAGAAGCAGATCTACATGGCTCAGGCTGCCGAGTCCGGCAAGCCCGAGGCTATCCAGGAGAAGATGGCTGTCGGCCGTCTGGAGAAGTTCTACAAGCAGTCCGTGCTCACCGAGCAGGAGTTCATCAAGGACAGCTCCCTCACCATCAAGAAGTACGCTGAGCAGGTCTCCAAGGAGCTCGGCGACACCATTACCGTCGTTGCCTTTGACCGTCTGGTCCGTGGCGAGTAAATAAGCTCTTGTATCTGGTAATGAGCAGGCTGTGGGTTTTACTCACAGCCTGCTTTTTCATGGCTCCCCGTTAAGCCTTTGTTATCATATTAAAAGTCAAATTTAAGGAGGATCGCTTTGTCCGACATCCGATATAAACGCGTGCTTCTGAAGCTTTCCGGCGAAGCACTGATGGGCGACGGCCAATATGGCATCGACCCCAAGGTTACCGACCATCTTGCCAAGCAGGTCAAGGAGCTGCTCGCCGTTGGTCATGAGGTCGGCGTCGTTGTCGGTGGTGGCAATATTTTCCGCGGCATGGCCGGCGCTGCCGGTGGCATGGAGCGTGCTCAGGCCGACTACATGGGCATGCTGGCAACCGTTATGAACGCGCTTGCCCTGCAGGATGCCTTCGAGCATAACGATGTTCCCTGCCGCGTGATGAGCGCTATCCAGATGAACGAGATCTGCGAGCCCTATATTCGCCGTCGCGCCATCAATCACCTTTCCAAGGGCAACGTCGTTATTTTTGCCGCCGGTTCGGGCAATCCGTACTTTACGACCGACACCGCTGCGGCTCTTCGTGCGTGCGAGATCGGCGCCGAGATTCTGATTAAAGCCACCAAGGTTGACGGCATCTACGACAAGGATCCCGTCAAGTGTGCTGACGCCGTCCGGTTTGACAAGATCACCTACCATGAGGTGCTCGTCCGCGGTCTGCAGGTTATGGATTCCACGGCTACGGCACTGTGCCAGGATAACCGTATGCCGATTTTGGTCCTCAACATCGATGGCGAGGACACCGTCAAGCGCGCGCTTTCGGGTGAGCCCGTCGGCACGCTCGTCTATCAGGAGGATTAAGCATGGCAGAGAACATCACCGCCCACATGGACAAGTCGCTCGAGTCCCTCAAGCATAACTTCTCCAAGGTCCGTACCGGCCGCGCCAACGCTAACATTCTGTCCGACATCACCGTCGATTATTACGGTGTTCCCACGCCGGTCACGCAGGTTGCCGCCGTAAAGACCCCCGAGGCCCACATGCTGCTCATCGAGCCGTGGGACAAGGCGCTCATCAACGCTATCGTCAAGGCCATCGGCGCTTCCGATCTGGGTATTACCCCCAACTCCGATGGCACCGTCGTTCGTCTGCCGTTCCCGGCTCCCACCGAAGAGCGCCGTCGCGAGCTCGTCAAGGAGTGTCGCGAGTACGCTGAGCAGGCCAAGGTGTCTATCCGTAACATCCGTCGCGACTTCAACAACAAGCTCGAGCGCGATGAGGAGCTCACCGAGGACGATGTCCGTCGCGAGCAGGCTAAGGTCCAGAAGCACACCGATGAGTATGTCGCCAAGGTCGAGGAGCTTCTGAAGGAAAAAGAAGCCGAGGTCATGGAGATCTAAGGTGCAATACGACGAGCATAAACTGGTCGAGTACTTTGCCGACGCCCCTGCGGGCGTCGGTTTTTCCGACCTTGACCTCAATAACATTCCGCACCATATCTCGTGCATCATGGACGGCAACGGTCGTTGGGCCACGTCGCGCGGTCTTGCACGCACTGAGGGCCACAAGGCGGGTATCGTCTCCCTTCGCGAGATCATTACTGCCTGTGTGCGTCTGGGCGTCGACGTGCTTTCTGCCTATGCGTTTTCTACCGAAAACTGGAACCGTCCGCAGCATGAGGTCAACGTCTTGATGCATCTGTTTGCCAAGACGTTTATCGACGAGCTGCCGCTTCTGAAGCGCGAAAACGTGCGCGTCGTCTTTTTGGGTGACATTTCCGCGCTGCCCAAGAAGACCCGCGACGTTTTTGAACGCGGTCTTGCCGAGTGCGCCGATCACACCGGTATGACGCTGGCGCTTGCCGTCAACTACGGCGCGCGTGCCGAGATTACCCGCGCTGTTCGTCAGATTGCGCTCGACGCTGCCGCCGGTAAGATCGATCCTGCCGCAATTGATGATGACATGGTTGCTTCCCACCTCTATACCGCCGGTCTTCCCGATCCTGAGCTTGTGATTCGCACCTCTGGTGAGCTGCGCCTTTCGAACTATCTGCTGTGGCAGGTGGCTTATTCCGAGTTCTACATCACCGATACCTATTGGCCCGACTTTGATCGCTGGGGCCTCGTCGACGCCATTTTGGCCTATCAGGGCCGTGACCGTAGGTTTGGTGGACTGAGCAAGACCGAGGAGGCTTAATCGTGTCCGATCGTCCCAAGGGATCTGCTCCCAAGACGCCTGCGCGCAAAGCTGGCACTGCGGGAGCGCCTGCAGCGAAGAGTGGCACCGGTTCGTGGCTGGCGGGCTTTATTACCCGTGCCGCCGCCGGTATCGTCTACGCCGTCGTCTTTATCCTGTGCCTGGTTTTGGGTATCGTGCCCACGGCCATCTTTGTTTCCGTCATGAGCGGTCTATGCTGCTATGAATTTTTCCGTATGACAAGGCTCGATGGCAAGATGGCGAACGAGCGTATGGGTATCGCTGCCGCCGTGCTCTTTCCGCTGTCGGCGTTGGGCGATTCGATGTTGTTGAATGCCCTGCTTTTTGCCCTGATGCTCGCGGTGGGCATTTGGTATGTCTGGTCGCCGCGTACCCGCATCTCTGATGTGGCCGTGACGCTCATGGGTCCCATCTACACTGGCTTTATGCTGTCGGCTATCGTGCTGCTGCGCGATTCCGTGCCCGGTTTTGCCGGCGCTCTGCTTTCGGTGGGCGTTTGCGCGTCCCTTTGGGTCTCCGATTCGTTTGCCTACATCGTGGGCAGCCGTATCGGCAAGCACAAGATGGTTCCCAAGATCTCTCCAAAAAAGAGCTGGGAGGGGTTTGTTGGTGGCATCCTGGGCTCGGTTTTGATTTGGCTCATCCTGTGGGCGACGCACTTCTACAAGCTCAGCCTGCCCTATGCGCTGCTGTGCGGCGTGGTCGTGTCCGTCCTGGGCGTTATCGGCGACCTCATCGAGTCACGCATCAAGCGTGGCGTGGGCGTCAAGGATTCCGGCAATCTTATCCCGGGCCATGGCGGCATGCTCGATCGTAGCGATTCGCTTATCTTCGGCTGCATTACCGCGCAGCTGCTTTTGATGATCGGAGGCGTGCTGTAATGTCATTCCAGACGACGTATGGCCCCGATGGACGCCTCCGTGTTGCCATCCTGGGTTGTACGGGCTCTATCGGCACCCAGGCGCTCGATGTGTGCCGCCAGCATGCCGATCGCCTACAGGTGACGGCGCTGTCCGTTAATTCCAGCACCTCGGAGCTCGTTGCCGCTGCCCGCGAGTTCTCGGTTTCGGCGGTTGCCGTGGCCGATGTCGCTCATGGCGATGACGCCGTGCTGCAGGAGTTGCCCGAGGGAACGAAGCTCGGCGTTGGCGCGCAGGCGGTTTGCGAGCTCGCACGTCGCGATGATGTCGACTGCGTGCTTGTCGCTATTGTGGGTGCCGCCGGTCTCGAGGCGAGCCATGCGGCCTTGACCTCGAATAAGCGTCTTGCCCTTGCCAACAAGGAGTCCCTCGTCGTCGGTGGCGACTTGCTTGTGCCGTTGGCGCAACCGGGCCAGCTTATTCCAGTCGACTCTGAGCACTCTGCCATCTTCCAGTGCTATCTGGGGGAGAACCCGCGCGAGGCTCATTGTATTTGGCTCACCTGCTCGGGCGGTCCGTTCTTTGGCCGTACGCGCGACGAGCTCGATCGCGTGACGCGTGCCGATGCCCTCGCACATCCCACGTGGGCCATGGGTGCCAAGATCACCATCGACTCCGCCACCCTCATGAACAAGGGCCTGGAGCGCATTGAGGCCATGCATCTGTTTAACTGCGACCTCGATTTCATTAACGTGGTCGTGCAGCGTCAGTCCAAGATTCACTCTATGGTCGAGTTCGCCGACGGCTCCGTGATGGCGCATCTCGGTGCTTCCGACATGCGTATTCCCATCCAGTTCGCGTTCTCGTATCCCGAGCGTTGGGATACCCCGGCGCCTCGTATCGATTTTCGCGAGTTGGGGCAGCTCACGTTTGATGCTGCCGACATGGATACCTTCCGCTGTCTGGCGCTGGCCGAGCGTGCCGGCAAGACGGGTGGCACCATGCCGTGCGTGCTCAATGCCGCCAACGAGGTCGCCGTCGATGCCTTCCTGCACGATGGCTGCAGCTTTACCGATATCGATCGCATTGTGGAATCCTGCATGGATGCTCACGATATGCAGGCGGTCGATTCGTTTGAGCAACTTCGCGACATCGATGCGTGGGCGCGTGAAAAGGCTGTGCAGGTGCTCGTCGCAACCCGTTCCTAACCCATAAGGATTGCTATTTCGTTTTATGGATACTGTTCTGAGCGTTCTCTCATCGGTCTTTTGGGGCCTGCTGATGCTTTCCGTCCTCGTGTTTTTGCACGAGGGCGGCCACTTTTTGGCGGCGCGTGCCTGCGGCGTCCGTGTGACCGAGTTCTTTTTGGGCCTGCCGTGCCGCTTTGACATCCATTACACGTCGCGTCGCATTGGAACCAAGTTTGGCGTGACCCCGCTGCTGCTGGGTGGCTACGCTGCCATCTGCGGTATGGACCCGACCGACGTCTCGTGCGCCGATCGCGTGCTCGCGGCTATCTATCGTCATGGTCGCGTGACCGTGGCCGATCTTGCTGTCGAGCTCGAGCTTTCCGAGGAGGATGTGCTCGAGGCATGCGCCCTATTGCTGGGCTGGGGCTCCATCGCACCCTGGTATGAGGAAGGGGAGAAGCCCTCGCCGAGCTACTATCCCACCAAGTATCAGACGCTGCCGCGAGACACGGCAGGCTATACCACCTTTGACGGTCGCCGTTTCGATCGCGAACATTCAACTGCCGAGGGCGATGTGTGGGAGCTGCCGTGCGGCGAGGCCGAGTTCCTTGCGCAAGAACGTTCGCACACCTATCTTGGCCAAGGCTTTCTCAAGCGTGCCTTTATGCTGCTCGCGGGCATTATTGTCAATATCTTGACGGGCTTTTTGCTCCTTATGAGTATCTATTCCATTGCGGGTGTCACCGTGCCGATCGATACCAACGTGATCGGTCAGGTTGACGAGGGGTCTATTGCCGCCAGGGCGGGTATCGAGTCCGGTGATGCGATCCTTTCGGTTGACGGTGTCTCATGTTCCACTTGGATGGACGTCTACGATGCCATCGGTAAGGCCGCCGGTAAGGACGATATTGCTATTGAGTATGAGCGCGATGGCAAGCAGTGCTCGACCTCGGTCGCACTCAAAGAGGATGAACGTCTGGGCGTTTATGCCTCTACGCAGGTGGTCCGCTTGGACCCCATCACCTCGGCGCGCCTTTCCTTCTCGTATGTTGCGCAGACAGCGGAGGGCGTGATGCGCCTGCTCCAGCCGCAGCATACGATGGAGATCCTCGATCAGTCCTCTTCGATCGTGGGTATTAGCGTCATGTCCTCGCAGGCAGCTGCTGCCGGTCCCATTACGTTCTTGTCGTTTGCCGCGCTCATTTCGTTCTCACTGGGCTTTATGAACTTGCTGCCCATCCCGCCGCTCGACGGCGGCAAGCTGCTAATTGAGATCATTCAAAAGATTGCTGGCCGCGAGCTGCCGCTCAAGGTCCAGACGATCGTGAGCTATGTGGGCGTCGCGCTCTTCGCATTGCTGTTTGTCTATATGCTTCGTTCCGACATCCTTCGATTTATTCTGTAGGGGAGTGCTTGGATTGTCTCTATCCCATTCTTTGCCGCGCGAGCTGACGCGCCCCGTGCATGTGGGCGGGGTGCAGATCGGCGGCGGCGCGCCGGTCGTGGTCCAGTCTATGACCTGCACCGATACCGCCGATGCTCAGGCAACGCTTGGGCAGGTCCGCGCTTTGGCACAGGCGGGCTGCGATATCGTGCGCGTGAGTGTACCCACCGAAGCCGCGCTCGAGGGCTTCCGTGCCATCTGTGCCGGGTCTCCGGTGCCAATCGTTGCCGATATTCACTTTAACCATAAGCTCGCCATCGGCGCCATCGAGGCTGGTGCCGCCAAGCTGCGCATCAATCCCGGTAATATCGGCGATTGGGCTAAGGTCGATGCCGTCATCGACGCCGCCGGCGCTGCGGGCTGTGCGATTCGCATCGGTGTCAACGCCGGCTCGCTCGAGCAGGATATCGCCGAGCGCGGCGAGCTTACGCAGCCCGAGAAGCTCGTGATGTCGAGTGAGCGCTTTGTGCGGCACTTTGAGGACCGCGGCTTTACCAACATCGTGCTTTCCGCCAAGGCCCATAGTGTACAGACGACGCTTGATACCTATCGTGCCCTGTCGCGCGAGATACCGCATGTTCCGCTCCACCTGGGCGTGACGGAGGCGGGGACCAAGCTGCAGGGCACCATCAAGAGCTCGGTGGGACTGGGCATCCTGCTCTCCGAGGGCATTGGCGACACCATGCGCGTCTCGCTTACGGCCGATCCGGTTGAGGAGCCGCCGGTCGCTTGGGGTATTCTGCAGTCGCTGGGCCTGCGTCGTCGTGGCCCCGAGATTGTCTCGTGCCCCACATGTGCGCGCTGCCAGGTCAATCTCATCGCAATCGCCGAGGAGGTTACCGAGCGGCTTAAGAACTACTCCGCGCCGCTTTCGATCGCTGTGATGGGCTGTGCGGTCAATGGCCCCGGCGAGGCTTCTGATGCCGACTTGGGGGTTGCCTGTGGACGAGGCCAGGGCCTGCTCTTTTCGCACGGCCAGATCATTGGTAAAGTAGCTGAGGACCAAATTGTCGACGCGCTGATGGCCGAGGTCGACAAACTTATTGAGGAGAAGTAAATGACTCGAGCAATGTATATGTCTAAGCTGTATGCTCCGACGCTCAAAGAGGATCCGGCCGACGCCGAGCTTGCGAGCCATCGCCTGCTGCTCCGTGCTGGCATGATTCGCAAGGAGGCCGCCGGTCTCTATTCCTATCTGCCGCTCGCATGGCGTTCGATCCGCAAGATCGAGAACATCGTGCGCGACGAGATGGATGCTGCCGGCGCCCAGGAGCTCATGATGCCCATTATGGTCGATGCCGAGCTGTGGCGTGAGTCCGGCCGTATCGATGCCTATGGCAAGGAGCTCGTGCGTTTTGATGACCGCCACGGCCGCGAGTTTGTGCTGGGTCCCACGCACGAGGAGACCGTGACCGCCTTGGTACGCAATGAACTGCGTTCCTACAAGCAGCTGCCGGTAAATCTCTATCACATCCAGGACAAGTTCCGCGACGAGTTCCGTCCCCGTTTTGGCCTGATGCGCGGCCGCGAGTTCATCATGAAGGACGCCTACAGCTTCTCCGCTACGCAGGAGAGCCTGCAGGAGGAGTACGACAAGATGAAGCAGGCGTACGCCAATATCTGCGAGCGCTGCTACATCAAGGCTCTGCCCGTTGTCGCCGATTCCGGTGAGATCGGTGGCGACACCTCCGTCGAGTACATGGCTCTTGCTGACGCCGGCGAGGCTTCGCTGGTCTACTGCGACGATTGTGGCTTTGCTGCCGACGACGAGGCGGCAAGCACCAAGGTCGTCGTGACCGAGGGCCCCGGCGACGGTACGCTCACCAAGGTCGAGACCCCGGGCATGGGCACCATCGAGGCCGTTGCAAAGTTCTTCGGCTTCCCCGAGAACGGCACGCGCAAGTCGCTGGCACTCATCGACGCTGAGGGCAAGCCTGTCGTGGCCATTGTCCCGGGCGATCATGAGCTCAACGACTGCAAGGCCGAGCACGTCTTTGGCAAGGGCTATTGCATGATGACCGACGAGGAACTTCAGACCTACGGACTGCATAAGGGCTTTATCGGACCGGTTAACCTGCCCGAGGGCATCCGTCTGGTGTGCGACGAGAGCCTGCGTGAGTCTAAGCAGTGGGCCTGCGGCGCCAACGAGGTTGACTATCACTTTACCGGCGCTTGCCCCGAGCGTGACTTTACCGTTGACGAGTGGGCCGACCTGGTTACCGTCGTTGCCGGCGATCCCTGCCCGCACTGCGGCAAGCCGCTCTCTGCTGCTCGCGGTATCGAGGTCTCCCAGGTGTTCCAGCTGGGCACCAAGTATTCCGAGGCCATGGGTGCCACCTTTATGGATGAGGACGGCAAGGAGAAGCCGCTCATCATGGGCTGCTACGGCGTTGGTGTGTCCCGCTCGCTCGCTGCCGTCGTGGAGCAGCATAACGACGAGCACGGTATTGTCTGGCCGGTCTCCGTTGCCCCGTACGAGGTCGCGGTGATTCCGCTCGATCCCAAGAAGGAGGAGTGCGCTACAGTTTGTGAGCAGATCGTCGACGGTCTGTGCGCCGAGGGTATCGAGGTCGTCGTCGACGACCGCGATGAGCGTCCCGGCTTTAAGTTTGCCGATAACGACCTCATGGGCTTCCCGTATCAGGTGGTTTTGGGCAAGCGCGGTCTTAAGAATGGCACCGTTGAGCTCAAGGACCGTGCCACGGGCGATCGCGAGGACGTGGCGATTGACGAGATCGTCGCCAAGGTTGCCGAGCTTGTTAAGGCTGCCCGCCGCTAATCGGCGATTTCGCTTGTAGTTCGATATACGGGACGGCCCCGCATTTCTCCAGATCGGGGAGATGTGGGGCCGTCCTTTTATCTTGTGGCATCCTCGATATCTAAAAGGAAAACCCCACGGCCCATGCGTGCTGCGGGGTTTCCCTTTTGTGCCTCCGATGCGAAATAAATCGCTCAGATATTACTGATAATCGACGACGTCGATCCAGTTCTTAAGGAACTCATCGTTCACGTTGCGCTTACGAGCGAGCTCGGAAGCGGCGACGATGCTCGTCCACTGACGCACGACCTGCATAGGCATGTCGGCGCGGTCGCAGTAGAGCTCCAGGTAGGCCTCGGCCTGGTCCTTGCTGCTGAGGGCAAAGAGCAGGTAGGTGGTGGCAACGTCGGCAGCAGGGGAGCCCTGGGTGGCATGTGCCCAGTCGCAGACGTACAGCTGACCGTCGTCGCCAACGATGACGTTGGAGGGGTTGAAGTCGCCGTGGCAGACCTTGAACTCCTTGGTCATGCCGTCCAGACGCTCCTGAAGGTTGTAGCGCGTGGTGGCATTGAGCTGATCAAGGCTGTCGATCATGCGGGCGAACTTGTCGCGCTGACGGTTGAGCAGCGGGGAGGTGTAGCCGTGGATCTCGATCTGGAGGTCGACGAACATCTCGAGGTACTCACCAAAGCGTTGGGGCTCGGCAGTCATCTTGTCGGCGAGGGTGGTGCCAGCAACCTTCTCGGTCACAAGCGCCCAGCCGTTGGCGTTCTCGAGCTGAGAAACCTCGAGCGCCTTGGGGCTGCGGATGCCGCACTCATTGATGCGGGCAAGATTCAAAGCCTCGTTGAACACGTCGGAGACGGGCTTGGTCTCGTTAAAGACCTTGACAATCTTGTCGCCCAGGTCGTAAACGACCTTGTTGCCACGACGGACGAGCTCGGTCTTGGAATCGGGAAGCAGCATGATTGCATCCTTTCAACGATGCGATAGAAGCAACGGCGGGGGCGTGCGTACACCCGTGCACCCCCGCCGCAAATAACCGTGCTAAAGACTAGCAGACGGCGTAGTCCTGGGGCTCGCGGCCATAGTAGGCGTCCAGGTAGAGCTCCTTGATCTCGCTCATGAGCGGGTAGCGCGGGTTAGCGCCGGTGCACTGGTCGTTGAATGCCTGCTCGGTCATCTCGTCGAGGGTGTCGAGGAAGTACTGCTCGTCAACACCGTAGTCGGCGATGGTCTTCTTGACGCCGATGAAGTCCTTGAGCTCCTCGAGCTTCGTGATGAAGTTTTCGAAGACCTCCTTGTCGTCCTTGCCCTCGATGCCGCAGTACTTGGCCATCTCGGCGTAGTTGTGCAGCGCGTTGGGGTAAGGATACTGGGAGAACGTGCCCATCTTGACGGGAGCCTCAGCGGCGTTGTAGCGCATGACGCGCGTCAGGATGATGGCGTTGGCGATGCCGTGGGGCAGGTGATGGAAGGCGCCGAGCTTGTGGGCCATGGAGTGGTTGAGGCCCAGGAAGGCGTTGGCGAAGGCCATACCGGCCATGCATGAGGCGTTGTGCATCTCCTCGCGGGCGTGCGGGTCCTTGGCGCCGTTCTCGAAGCTGGAGGGCAGGTTTTCGAAAACGAGCTTGGCAGCGCGCTCGGAGAGGCCCTTGGTGTAGTCGGAAGCCATGATGGAGACATAGGACTCGATGGCGTGGGTCATGACGTCGATGCCGGAGGCAGCGGTCAGGCCGCGCGGGGCGGTCATGCAGTTGTCGGCGTCGACGATAGCCATGTTGGGGAGCAGCGCGTAGTCGGCAAGCGGCCACTTGATGCCGGTCTCCTTGTCGGTGATGATGGCGAACGGCGTGCACTCGGAGCCGGTACCCGAAGAGGTCGGGACGGCGACGAAGTAGGCCTTCTTGCCCATCTCGGGGAAGGTGAAGATACGCTTGCGGATGTCCATGAAGTCCATGGCCATGTCCTCAAACTTGCACTCGGGGTGCTCGTACATCATCCACATGATCTTGCCGGCGTCCATAGCGGAGCCGCCGCCGACGGCGATGATGACGTCCGGCTCAAAGAGAGCCATCTGCTTGGCGCCGCGACGTGCGCACTGCAGCGACGGATCGGGCTCGACGTCGTAGAAGCAGTCGTGGGCGATGCCCATCTCGTCGAGCTTGGCCTCGATGGCGCGGGTGTTGCCATTCTTGAAGAGGAACTGGTCGGTGACGATGAAGGCGCGCTTCTTGCCCATGACGGTGCCGAGCTCGTCGAGAGCGACGGGCGTGGAACCCTTCTTGAAGTAGACCTTCTCGGGAGCGCGGAACCACAGCATGTTCTCACGGCGCTCGGCCACAGTCTTAACGTTGATCAAGTGCTTCACCCCAACGTTCTCGGAGACGGAGTTGCCGCCCCAGGAGCCGCAGCCCAGGGTCAGAGACGGCTTCATGCCAAAGTTGTACAGGTCACCGATGCCGCCATGCGAAGACGGGGTGTTGATGACGATACGGCAGGCCTTCATGACGTGCTCGAACAGGCTGATCTTCTCGGCCTGGGCGGGGTGCACGTACAGAGAGGCGGTGTGGCCCGGGCCACCGGCGAGCACCAGGTGCTCGGCCTTGTCGACGGCCTCCTGGAAGTCCTTGGCGTGATACATGGCCAGGACCGGGGAGAGCTTCTCGTGGGAGAACTCCTCCTTGGCCGGATCGGTGGAGGTGACCTCGGCGATCAGGATCTTGGTCTTAGCGGGAACCTCGATGCCGGCGAGCTCGGCGATCTTGGCGGCAGCCATGCCGGGGATGCGGTGATCGAGAGCGCCGTTCTTGAACATGGCGCCACGCAGGGCCTCCATCTCGGCACCCTGCTTGACGAAGTAGCAGCCGCGCTTCTGGAACTCGGCCTTAACCTGGTCATAGATGCTGTCGATGACGGTCACGGACTGCTCGGAAGCGCAGATCATGCCGTTGTCGAAGGTCTTGGAGTGGATGATGGAGTTGACGGCGAGCAGCACGTCGGCGGTGTCGTCGATGATGACCGGGGTGTTACCGGCGCCAACGCCCAGGGCGGGCTTGCCCGAGGAGTAGGCAGCCTTGACCATGCCCGGGCCACCGGTGGCGAGGATGATGTCGACGTCGCGCATGACCATGTTGGTTAGCTCGATGGAGGGGACATCGACCCAGCCGATGATGCCCTCGGGGGCGCCGGCCTTGACGGCGGCGTCAAGCACGAGCTTGGCGGCGGCGATGGTGCACTTGGCGGCAGCCGGGTGCGGGGAGATGATGATGGCGTTGCGGGTCTTCAGGCTGATCAGCGTCTTGAAGATCGCGGTGGAGGTGGGGTTGGTCGTCGGGATGACGGCGCCCACGATGCCGATGGGCTCGGCAATCTTGGTGATGCCGTAGGCCTCGTCGCGCTCCAGGACACCACAGGTCTTGGTGTTCTTGTAAGCGTTGTAGATGTACTCTGCGGCGTAGTGGTTCTTGATGACCTTGTCCTCAAGAACGCCGCGGCCGGTCTCCTCGATGGCCATCTTCGCCAACGGGATACGAGCCTTGTTGGCGGCCATGGCGGCCTCGTAGAAGATCTTGTCGACCTGCTCCTGCGTGTACGTAGCAAAAAGCGCCTGGGCCTCTCGCATCTGAGCGAGCTTAGCCTCAAGCGCCTCTACGTTGTCCACAATTGCGGGAGTAGTGTTTTCCGGTGACTTTTTCACCATTTGTGTCTCCTTGCGATCGGAGATTTACCCTACGCCTTGCATGATAGCAATAAATAATTCGGTGAGTGGCAAGATTCCTGTAAAAGGCACACTAAAACGCTTCAACAAACTGAAACGTTTCAACTAAAACAATCTTTCTGCTGCATCGCCCCGCTCATTGGGGACAGGCTTACATGAGTGCTTTCACTCATTTGGGACAGACATCGTTTTGCCATTTTGCCGTTCTGGGCCTGTTATTGCCGCTCATTGGATATAAATAGGTTACAGGCTCAGCATTTCGCGTTGCGTCTCTCCTTTTAGGTGTTGCCTGTACAGTTTTGAAAGGAGAGGCTATGCCCCGATGTGCCCGCGCCGTTTCGCTCACCGGCTATTACCACGTCTTTGACCGCGGCAACTCCAAACAGATTATTTTTGAAGATGATTCCGACCGTTATCGTTTCTTATCGGACATCTCGGACAGGTTTGCGCGTCATAAAGTGGCGGTGTTGGCTTGGTGCCTTATGGACAACCACTTCCATTTGATGGTTGATGACCCATATGACAACCTTTCAAAGGCAATGCAGTGCGCACTGACGGCGTATGCTAAGTATTTCAATGGGAAAACGGGAAGAACGGGCCATCTGTTTGACAATCGCTATTCGCGGGTCGCTGTTGAGACGGACACGCAGGCGGTGCAGCTGCTCGACTATATTCATCTCAATCCCGTGAAAGGTGCGCTCGACTCACTCGAGGCATACCGCTGGTCAAGCTACAAGGCATATCAGCTGGGCTATGATCCCTTTGATATCTGCGATGCGGCCCCCATGCTCGATATTGTCGGAGGCTCCCGTTGCTATTGCGAGCATCTCAAGGAAGTTGCTGGGCGCATCTGGTCAGTGGGGGTTCTTCCACGCCGGCGGATCCCCGATGAGGATGCCCTTGCCGTCGCGCACGAAGTGTTGCCGAGCATAGATCCTGCGCTGCTCAAGGCCCTGCCTCGTCCCGAACGTGATGCGTGTCTGCTGAGGCTCAGGCGGGCGCATCTCACGGTCAAGCAAATTGCCCGTATCACCGGTATCGGCGCTACGAGCGTAACCAAGGCCACCACAGGCTGGAAAGAGGCGGCGTGAGGTATGGATTGGGGCCGATCGAAACGCCGTGAGTTCATCGATGCGCTGCGAGCTTTGGAAAGCGCTCATCTAAGTCTGTCCCCAATGCGTGAAAACACTTATGTAAGTCTGTCCCCAATGAGTGCAAAAGGGCGCCCTCCGTAGGGGAGGACGCCCTTGGTAAGTTCTATGTGAACGCGAGGTCTTTGACCCGGAGAGTCCGAGGTACTTGTTGGTAAGACCTTATTTAGGAGCGCGCAACCTTGCCGGACTTGAGGCAGGTGGAGCAAACGTTCATCTTGCGACGGTGACCATCGACGACGACGTAGACGCGCTGGATGTTGGGGCGGAACTTACGGTTGGTGACGCGGTGAGAGTGGCTGATGGAGCGACCGGCAACGGGGTGCTTACCGCAAACTTCGCAAACTTTGGACATAACTGACCCTCCTTGGGCGACAAACGAACATGTCGCGTTAACAAACAAGCCTGAACTATAGCACAGAAGTCGCTCCCTGTGCGCAATCTACACAGAGATATTCCTCTTTTGGCGATAGTGCGCACGCCACGGCCCTGGACGTAGATCCGATTTGCGTGCAGCAGAGGGGATTATGCCAGCTCGAACCGAGGTTTTCAAGTTCGTCCCACAAATATATATAGGTTTATGGAGCGCCTGCGCCCGTTTATGGATTGCTTTGTATTTATGCTCGCAATTACGCTCGAGGTTGGCTACACTATACCTTGACCATTAAAGGGGTACGAGATACCCACATGGAATTACATAGCTGCCAAAGAGCAGCCCTTCCTGTGGGTGTCTGGTCCGCTTTAAGCGGTCGGGCATCTATTTTTTTTGACTGTGTCAGCAGTCAAGACATGTGAGGAAGGAGATCGATGGGCACGACTTCCCCCAAGGCGGTCATCATGGACGAGACCGCCGTCAATCGAGCTATGACCCGCATCGCGCACGAGATTCTCGAGCGCAACGAGGGCTGTGAAGACCTCGCTCTGGTCGGCATCGTCACGCGCGGCGACCTTCTGGCAAAGAAGCTCGTCGAGGAGATCAAGGAGATCGAGGGCGTCGACGTTCCGCTCGGCAGCCTCGACATCAGCTTCTACCGCGATGACTACGCTACCAATTTCGCTCCCGCGATCCACGCCACCAACATTCCCTTTAGCGTCAACGGCAAACGCGTCGTGCTGGTGGACGACATCCTGTATACGGGCCGTACCATCCGCGCCGCTCTCGACGCCGTCATGGACCTGGGTCGTCCGAGCCGCATCGAGCTGGCGGTCCTCGTCGACCGCGGCCACCGCGAGCTCCCCATCTCGCCGGACTTTGTCGGCAAGAACGTTCCCTCGTCGCATGAGGAGAACGTGCACCTATATATGAAAGAAGTCGACGGCCACACCGCCGTCGAGATCAACGACGTCGCGCCGGGTTCCCGCGTGGGCTCCGCGCCGCTGGGAGGTGAGTAGTACCGTGGCGTTCAATCATAAGCACCTGATCGACATTACCGAGTACTCCGAAGAGGACATCAAGCTCATCCTCGAGACCGCCAAGGCGTTCTCCGAGGTCAACGAGCGTGCGATCAAGAAGGTCCCCACGCTCAAGGGCAAGACCATCGTCAACATGTTCAACGAGCCCTCGACGCGAACCCGTAGCTCCTTCGAGCTTGCCGAGAAGCGTCTTTCGGCCGACAGCCTCAACTTCGGCGGCTCCTCGACCTCTACGGTCAAGGGCGAGAGCCTCGTCGACACCGTCGAGACCCTCAACGCCTACAAGATCGACTGCATCGTCGTGCGCGACAAGCACGCCGGCGCTCCCTATATCGTCACGCAGAACTCGCCTGCGAGCGTCATCTGCGCCGGCGACGGCAAGCACAACCATCCCACGCAGGCCCTGCTCGACCTGTACACCATCTGGGAGCACAAGGGTGACTTCCACGGTTTGAAGGTCGCCGTCGTCGGTGATATCGCGCACTCCCGCGTCTGCGGCTCGCTGATCCCCGCCCTTAAGATCATGGGCTGCGAGACCTACGCCGTCGCTCCCGGCACGCTGCTGCCGCCGGCGCCCGAGGTCCTGGGCTGCGACCACGTGACGAGTGACCTCGATTCCGTCCTGCCCGAGCTGGACGTCGTCTACATGCTGCGCGTGCAGCAGGAGCGCCTCGAGGGCGCCCCGTTCCCGACCATTCGCGAGTACCACAAGCTCTTCGGCCTGACCAAGGATCGCGAGAAGCTTATGAAGCCCGATGCGATCATCTGCCACCCGGGCCCCATCAACCGCGGCGTCGAGTTCGACTCCTATATGGCCGACCACCCGCAACGCTCCGTCATCCTGGAGCAGGTCTACGCCGGTATCTGCGTGCGTATGGCTATCCTGTATCTGCTGCTTGGAGGTGCCGATAATGGCCTTGCTTCTTAAGAATGCCCACGTCGTCGACCCGTCCGTCGAGCTTGACGGTGTCGTTGACGTCCTGATTGACGGCGACAAGATCGCCGAGGTCGGCGAGAATCTCGCCGTCGAGGGGGCCGAAGTCCGCGACCTTTCCGGCAAGTACCTCGTCCCCGGCCTGGTGGATATGCACGTTCACCTTCGCGAGCCCGGCTACGAGGTCAAAGAGGACATCGAGAGCGGCACCCGCGCAGCTGCCAAGGGCGGCTTTACCGGCGTGTGCTCCATGCCCAACACCGATCCCGTCACCGATAACGGCACCGTCGTGGAGTTCGTCAAGTCCCGTGCTGCCGAGGTCGGTCACTGCCGCGTCTATCCGTCGGGCGCCATGACCCGCGGTCTTAAGGGCGAGGCCATGTCCGAGATGGGCGATATGGTCGCCCACGGCGCCGTCGCCTTCACCGACGACGGTCGCGGCGTGCAGGGCGCGGGCATGCTCCGTCGCTGCATGGACTACGGCAAGATGTTCGGCAAGGTCTTTATGAGCCACTGCCAGGACGAGGACCTGGTCGGCCACGGCCAGATCAACGAGGGCAAGGTCTCGACCCGTCTGGCTCTCGAGGGCTGGCCGGCTGCCGGCGAGGAGCTCCAGATCGCCCGCGACATCGAGATTGCCAAGCTGACCGGTGCCAAGCTGCACATCCAGCACATCTCCACCGCCCATGGCCTGGAGATCGTGCGTGCCGGTAAGGCCGCTGGCGTTCAGGTTACCTGCGAGGCCACCCCGCACCACATGTTCCTGACCGAGAACGACCTGGACGAGACCTACAACACCTCGCTCAAGGTCAATCCGCCGCTGCGTACCGAGGAGGACGCCGAGGCCATCCGTCAGGGCGTCATCGACGGCACCGTCGACGTTATCGTCACCGATCACGCTCCCCACACCCCGTGGGAGAAGGCCCGCGAGTTCGAGCTTGCGCCCTTTGGTATGATCGGCCTCGAGACCTCGCTGTCGCTCGTACTCACCGAGCTGGTCAATACGGGCAAGATGAGCATGGGCCGCATGGTCGAGCTCATGGCCATCAAACCGCGTGAGATCCTGGGCCTCGACCAGGTTCAGGTCAAGGTGGGCTCCGTCGCCGACCTGACCGTGTTCGACACGTCCGCCACTTGGACGGTCGGCGAGGACGGTTACGAGTCGCGCGCCGAGAACTCCGGTTTTGCCGGCCGCACGCTCACCGGTCGTGCCACCGATGTGTTTGTCGGCGGTAAGCAGACGCTCGCCGACGGCTGCATCTGCTAGCATAGCCTTATCGCTTTTGTGCGCGGTGCCCTTGCGGTGCCGCGCTTTCTGTTCGTTTTGACCATGCAACCGCATGGGGGATTGGAGCGTCTATGCCCACACCTTCCACTGCACGCATGCACGACTTCGAGGTCGTCTCGAACCAGGAGATCGCCGAGGGCATCTTCTCGCTCGTAATCTCGGCCCCCAAGCTTGCAAGTGCGCTCAAGCCCGGTCAGTTTGTGAACATCGCCGTGCCCGGCGATGCGTCCTCGCTGCTTCGCGTGCCCCTGAGCTTCTATCGCGCCGACGCCCAGGCCGGCACCGTCGAGCTGTGGTACACCGTCGTGGGCGACGACACCCGCCGTCTGTCGCAGATGGCCTCTGGTTCCACTTCTAACCTGCTGGGCCCTGGCGGTCGCGGCTGGCTGGTGCCCGAGGGCGCCAAGAAGGCGCTGCTCGTGGCGGGCGGCATCGGTGTCCCGCCCGTGCTCTGCCTGGCGGGCATGCTTGCCGAGCAGGGTGTGGCCGTCGACGTGTGCATGGGCTTTGGCACCGCGTCCAAGGCCGTGGGTATCGATGAGTTCCGCGCGTTGGGCGCCACGGTTAATGTATGCACCGACGACGGCTCGCTTGGCACGCATGGTTTTTGCACCGATCCGGCCGCCGAGCTGCTTGGCGAGGGTGGCTACGACTATGTCGCCAGCTGCGGTCCCGCCGTCATGATGAAGAAGGTCGCCGCCGCTGCCGCCGAGGCCGGTGTGTACTGCGAGGTGTCGCTTGAGCGCATGATGAGCTGCGGCTTTGGCGCCTGCAACACCTGTAACGTCGAGACGGTTGACGGTATGAAGGGCGCCTGCATGTGCGGCCCCGTGTTCGATGCTTCCAAGGTGGTGGTCTTCTAGTGGGTACCGTGAACATGGCCGTCGATTTCGGCGGCGTCAAGATGCAAAACCCCATCAACACCGCAGCCGGCACTTTTGGTTACGGCTGGCAGTTCCAGAACTTCTTCGATGTTTCCCAGCTGGGCGCCATCACCACCAAGGGCTGCGCTGCCGAGCCCTGGCCCGGCAACCCCGCACCCCGTATGGCCGAGATCCCCGGCGGTATGATCAACTCGGTGGGCCTTCAGAACCCCGGCGTGGCCGCCTTTGCCCGTGAGTCCGGCCCTTGGCTGGAGCAGCTTTCCAAGGACGGCTGCCAGGTCATCTGCCAGGTTGCCGGTCACTCTGTTGACGAGTTTGTCCGCGCACTCGAGATGTATGTCGAGCTGTGCCCTTGGGCTGCCGGCTACGAGATCAACGTGAGCTGCCCTAATATCGCCGCTGGCGGTGCCGCCATGGGCTCCACGCCCGAGGGCGCCTCTTCCGTTATGGCTGCCTGCCGCAAGGTGACCGATAAGCCGCTGTTCGTGAAGATGGCGCCGGTCAACGTCGCCGAGATCGCCAAGGCCCTCGAGGCTGCCGGCGCCGACGGCCTTTCGGTCATCAACTCCATTCAGGGCATGGCCATCGACGTCCATACCCGTAAGTCCCGCGTGGCCAAGCCCAAGGGCGGCCTTTCGGGCCCGCTGTGCCACCACATCGCCGTGCGCATGGTCTGGGAGGTTGCCCAGGCCGTCGATATCCCCATCAACGGTGTCGGCGGTGTCATGACCGGCGAGGATGCGGCTGAGTTTATCCTGGCCGGTGCCACCTGCGTGTCGGTCGGCATGGCCAACTTTGTCGATCCGTGTGCTTCGCTCAAGATCGCGCATGAGCTCGAGGCTTGGGCTGAGTCCCAGGGCGTGAAGGACATCAACGAGCTGGTAGGTGCTTTCGAATGCTAGAGACCGATGCCCGCGACCGTGTTATCGTCGCCCTCGACTGCGACCGTGAGCGTGCGCTCGAGCTCGCCCATGAGCTTTCGGGCCATGCCGCCTGGCTCAAGGTGGGCATGACGCTCTATTACGCCGAGGGTCCCGAGATCGTCAAGACATTCAAGGACCTGGGTTTTAAGGTCTTCCTTGACCTTAAGTTCCATGATATTCCGCATCAGGTTCGCGGTGCCGCCCGCTCGGCCTCGCTTGCCGGTGCCGACCTGCTTTCGGTTCACGGCTTGGGTTCGGGTGCTATGCTCGCCGCCTGCCGTGAGGGTGCCGAGGAGGCGCGCGAGGACCGCGCCAAGCTCGTCGCCATCACCGTGCTCACGAGCATGAATCAGGATGCCTTGAGCGAGATCGGCGTCGAGTCGCCTGTGGCCGAGGAGGCCGTCCGCCTGGCAAAGCTCGCTCAGGCCAACGGCATCGATGGCATCGTGTGCTCGCCGATGGAGGCTCACGACATGCGTGAGCTGCTGGGTCCCGATGCCCTGATCGTTACTCCGGGTGTGCGTCCGATGGGTGCCGCTCTTGGTGACCAGTCTCGTGTGGCGACGCCTTCCCAGGCTATCGAGCGTGGTGCAAGCCACATTGTGGTGGGCCGTCCCATTACCGGTGCCGACGATCCGGTTGCCGCCTTTGACGCCATCGTCGCCGAGCTGGTCGAAAACGTCGCCTAAAAGATTCCCTCAAGTCACCACTTTTGGGTATCATTAGCACAAATTTGCCCCTGTACCTGCGAAAACTTTCCTACCCTTTGTGTGGAATCGCAGGTCAGGGGCTTAACTTTGACCTCCGCATATTGCACTTTTCGTAGGTATCGTCTAATCTATGGAGCCGTCAATTGGGCATTTAGTGCGTTTGACGTGCTAAAATGCCAATTACTGCATCAGATATAACCCAACTATTTGGAGGTTCGAATGGCACTCCCTCAGCTTACCGACGAGCAGCGCAAGCAGGCACTTGAGAAGGCTGCTGCCGCACGTCACGCCCGCGCTGAGCTTCGCGAGCAGATCAAGAAGGGCGAGAAGTCCCTCGAGTCCGTGCTCAACTCCGATGACCCCATCGCTTCCCGCATGAAGGTTTCCACCCTCATCGAGTCTCTCCCTGGTTATGGCAAGGCCAAGGCCGCCAAGATCATGGAGGAGCTCGGTATCTCCGCTACCCGTCGCGTCCAGGGCCTCGGCGTCCGTCAGCGCGAGCAGCTCCTCGAGCAGCTGACCAAATAAGTGAGCGCTCAGGATTCCAAGCTCTTTGTGATTTCTGGACCGTCAGGCGCAGGCAAGGGCACGCTCGTCACTCGTGTGCGCGAGCTCCGCTCGAACCTGGGCCTGACGGTTTCGGCTACCACGCGAGCACCACGCAAAGGTGAGGTCGACGGCGTCAACTACTTTTTTCTGACGCGCGAGGAGTTCGACCGCCGCGTGGCAAACGGTGAGTTTGTTGAATGGGCCGAGGTCCACGGTAACTGCTACGGCACGTTGGTGAGCGAGGTCACATCCAAGCTCGCCTCGGGCGCGTCACTGATTTTGGAGATCGATGTCCAGGGCGCCCTGCAGGTGAAGGAGCGTTTCCCCGAGGCCGTGCTGATTTTTATCAAGCCGCCTTCGCTTGAGGTGCTCCGCGAGCGTCTAGTCGGTCGCGGTACCGAGACGCCCGAGACGATTGAGCTGCGCATGGCAAACGCCGCCGATGAGCTTGCCCTTGCCGACCGCTACGACGACGTCGTGGTTAATGACGATCTCGACCGCGCGACCGATGAGCTCGTTCGCGTTCTCGATATGCATGAAAGGATCTGAGGTCCGTGTCCGTTGTAAAGCCTTGCATTGACGATCTTCTGGAGAAGACCGATCACAACCGCTTCCTGCTCGCTTCGCTTGCCTCCAAGCGCGCCTGCGACATCAATAGCATGCTGCGTGGCCAGCACAATCGCGTGCTTGCCGTCCAGGATGTCGATGACATCACCATCGGGCTTTCCGGTGCCGATACTATCTCGATGGCTATGGACGAGATTGTCGATGGCGACATCTCTTACGATGAGGCTCGTTACGAGAAGGCGCTCGGCCACAAGGTTGCTGAAGCCTAAATGGCAGCTCGCGTCTGCCTGGTCCACTATCACGAGGTTGGACTGAAGGGCAAGAACCGCGCACATTTTGAGCATATCCTCATGGATAACATCAAGGCGGCCTTGGCCGCCTTTTCCGTGAATGCCGTGTCTCGAATTTCCGGTTATATCCTCGTGACCTTTAACGAGCATCAGGCCGACGAGGCGGCGCGTGTCATTCGCACCGTTCCCGGCGTTGCTCGTGTGTCTTTGGCGTATCACACCAACCGCGACCCGCAGGAGTACTGCGCCGCCGCCGTGAAGGCGCTGCGCGAGTTTGGTTCCTTCGATTCGTTTAAGGTGCACGCCAAGCGCTCCAACACCGACTATGAGCTCACCTCGATTGATATCAATCGTCAGGTGGGCGAGGTGCTGTGTGAGGCCTTCCCCGATAAAAAGGTTCAAATGCACGACCCCGATGCGATGGTGCATGTGTTGGTGGTCCAGGGCAGCGTTTATGTGTATGCGCGTTCCGAGCGCGGCGTGGGTGGCCTGCCGGTGGGTTCTGCCGGTAAGGTCGTGACGCTGCTGTCGTCGGGTATCGATTCTCCGGTGGCGACCTGGATGCTCGCGCGTCGCGGTGCGGTGTGCGTGCCGGTGCATTTCTCCGGTCGTCCGCAGACGCCCGATACGAGCGAGTATTTGGTGCAGGACATCATCCGTGCGCTTGCACCGGGTGTCCAGATCGGCCGCTTGTACGTAGTCCCGTTTGGCGACTGCCAGCGTGAGATTTCGGTCACCTGCCCCAGCAACTTGCGTGTGATCATGTATCGCCGGATTATGTATTCGGTTGCCGAGCGCATTGCACACATCGAGGGTGCCAAGGCCATCGTTACGGGCGAATCACTTGGGCAGGTTGCCTCCCAAACGCTCGAGAACATCATGGCCGTCAACGAGGCCGTGAAGATCCCTGTGTTCCGTCCGCTCATCGGTTCGGACAAGCAGGAGATCATCGCGCGCGCCGAGGAGATCGGTACGTTCGATATCTCGACTGAGGCCGCTCCCGACTGCTGCACGCTGTTTATGCCGCGCCGTCCCGAGACGCATGCTAAACTCGATGCCGTGCATGAGGCCTGGGAGTTGTTCGATCACGAGGAGATGATCGAGCGTCTGCTCAAGCAGACCGAGTACATCGACTTCGATAGCAACACGTATAAGGCGCCTAAGACCTTAAAACGCAAACATTCGGAGCTTGCTCCGCGTGAGATTTACCAAGATCACGACTAAATTTGTGCATAGACCGACGATGCGCCTGCATCGTCGGTTTTTTGCCATCTGGGCATTTTGCGACTAAGTGTTCATTTGCTGACGTGTGCCTGAATAAATGGACAGATTTGTGCAAGGTTTTGGTCGGCTTTTGGTTTGACCGCGATAACCGGTTTTGAAGCATGGCTGTTGCAGGGCTCTTTTCCTGACACGATGTTGTTGGGAGGTTTTGCTATGGCGCAGCGCGAACAACACGAACGGGTCAAAAAGATGGACCGCTGGGCGGGCAAGCTGCTCGGTCATAAGGCAGTGGTGGTGGCGATGCTGGGCGTCATTGCGATGGCGAGCGGCTTGGCGATGGCGAACCTTGGCGGCGGTGCCGGCGGTGTGTCGTTTGAGCGCACTGATGGTTCGGGCTCGTTAGTGGAGCCGGGATCCGGCGATGCTTCGAGCGGAAAGACATCCGAAGGATCTTCGACTAAGGCTTCTGCCGCGGCAGAGGTCTATGTCGATGTCGATGGCGCCGTTGTGTCGCCCGGTGTATATCGCCTCAAGGACGGCGCGCGGGTGGCTCAGGCGATTGATGCCGCCGGCGGGCTGGCGCCCGAGGCAGACGTTACGGGGCTCAATCGGGCATCTAAGGTCATCGATGGACAGAAGATTCACGTTCCAACGGTAGGGGAACAGCGGGCGTCCATTGCGGAAGCCGGTGTCGATGGTGGGGCTTCCGCATCATCGGGCGTGAGTGGCGCAAAAGGCCTAGTAAACATCAATACGGCAAGCGCGGCAGAGCTGCAGACGCTTTCGGGCATCGGTCCCTCCATGGCTCAGTCGATTATCGATGAGCGGACAAAGAACGGTGCCTTTGCCTCGGTTGACGATCTGATGCGTGTGTCGGGAATCGGCGAGAAGAAGCTTGCCAAAATCAAAGATTGCATCTGCGTATGAGTGCGACCGAGCGCGAGCATGTGATGCCTCCGCGGCCCCTGATTCCGTGGACGATGGCCCTGTGTGTCGGCATGTGCGTGAGCTGCGCCTTGGTGCTCAACGTGGCCGCTGATGCGCTACTGGGGGAGCAGGCGCCAGCGTTCGGGCCGCTATGGGCCATTCCCGTTGCGGCGGCGGTATTCGTTGCGCTGGCTCAATCTTGTGCGCGGTTTGCCCCTTTTAAGCGGTGGCTGTATGCCGCGTCCGTCGGTCTCGTGGCGGGAGCGGTCGTCTCGGCGTGGTGGGCTGTGGGCGCGCTCAGCGCCTCGAAGGCGCTCGATGGTCGAGCGGCAAGCAGCCTCGAGTTTGTCGTGCAGGGTGATCCATCCATAAACGACGACGTGTATTCCTATACTTGCGAGGCACGCACGGACGGCAAGAGCTTGGCAACGGTTCGCCTATCGTGTGGCCGCGAGCTCAAGGTCGGGGCGCACGTGCGTGTTATCGGTCGCGTTTCACGTTTTGAGAACGATGCGCATGGACGATCGCGCATGCTCCGAGGCGAGGTGCGCAAGGTTAAAGCCGTTCGGATTGTGTCGGTCGATGAGGGCTCTCCGGGGCCGCTGCCTCGGCTGCGAAATGGGCTGCTTGCTTCCATCGCGCCTGCGACCGACCCGGCGCGTGCGCTCATAGCCGGTGTCGTCTGCGGTCGTTCGGCCGAGCTGCGCGCCCAGCCGGCGGGCGACTGGTTTTCGGTGACGGGAACGGCGCATCTTATCGCCGTCTCGGGCAGCCATTTGGCTATCGTGGGGTTTGTAATCGAGGGCGTATTGCAAAAGACTCGGTGCTCACGTGGCCTTCAGCGGGCGATATTGGCGATAACGCTTGTAGGCTACGCTGCCTTTACGGGCGCGTCTCCCTCGGCCGTGCGTGCGTGCTGCATGGTGTTCGCGACGCTTGTCGTAAACGGCGCGGGCCGTCGCCGGCACGGCGCATCGGCACTCTTCGTAACCATGTCCATCTTTGTGCTACTGCGGCCGACGGTGCTGTTCGAGATGGGGTTTCAGCTTTCATGCGCCAGCGTCTTAGCCATCCTGTGCTTTTGCCCCTATGCGACCTACGCTATGGGTGAGCTGGGTGTGCCATCGGGCATTGCCAGCATGCTTTCCGTCACGCTGTGCTCGCAGCTGGCGACTCTTCCCATTACCATTCCTGCCTTCGGTACGTTCTCGCTCATTGCTCCGCTGGCAAATGCGGTCATCGGTCCGGTGGTGAGTCTGCTGCTTGCTGTGTCGATCGTGCTGGTTCCCTTTTCGCTCGTGGCGCCGTTGCGCACTTGGGCGCTCGTTGTGCCCATGATTACCGCCCGTTGCACGCTGTTCTTCGAGCAGCTGTTTGCCGCCGTGCCGGGTGCATCCGTGAGTGTGCCGCCGGATAGCTTGTGGATTTACCTAGCGCCGTGTTTGCTGGCGGTTCTCCTGGTCTGGTGGCCGCGCCCTCAGGCACGGCCTATGGCGGTGGGGTTTGCATGTCTGGTGCTCTTGGCTGCGATTCCGTACGTCTACTGGGATCGATTCGCTCCGCCTTCGGTGACGGTGCTCGATGTGGGCCAGGCCGATGCGATTCTTATCCGCCAGGGCGGCGCAGTAGCGCTCGTCGACTGCGGGGTCGACGAGCGCGTGGTAGCGGCGTTGGTTCGCAATAACGTGCACCATATCGATGCCGTCTTTGTGACGCATTGGGATGAGGATCACTGGGGTGGTCTGCCTGCCGTGCTCGAACAGTTTTCGGTTGGAACGATTGCCGTGGCGGCCGAAGCGCTGGAGGATGCTCCTGTCGAGGTATTGAACCGACCTGGCGTGGAGTATCGACAGGTGCGCCGTGGGGATATGGTCGACATCGGCTCATTTTGCGCCCGCGTGATGTGGCCATTCGAGTCCGTGGATGGCGAGGGAAATGAGGACTCGCTTGTCCTGCTGCTCTCTTATGTTCAGGAAGGCATGGGCCTGCGCATGCTCCTCACCGGTGATGCCGAGCTCGACCAAGAACGGGAATTCGTGCAGGAGGTGGGGGATATCGATGTACTTAAACTTGGGCATCACGGCTCCAAGGTTTCAGTCGATGGTGAGTTGCTGGACGTCCTGAAGCCCGAGCTTTCCCTCGCGAGCGCGGGCGAGGGGAATCGATACGGCCATCCGTCCGATGCCTGCATCGATTCCGTGAAGGAAGCGGGCGGTGTGTTCGCGTGCACTATCGAACACGGCGACATTACCGTCGCGCCGACTGCGAATGGTTTTGCGATGCGATGCCAGCGACCGTGACGACATCGTTGGCGTGTGGTGGGCCCCTGGGCTAGAATGGCACGGAATGAATACGAAGGCCTGCGGGAGGGGAGCGCAATGTCCGAAACCGGTCTGCTGCCGGCATACCTGATCGTCGGTACCGACGGCGTCAAGCGCGATCACGCCGTCTCGCGTATGAAAGCGCGTCTGGAAAAGTCGGGAATGGTCGAGTTCAACCTCGACGAGCGCGACATGACCAAAGACTCCGATATCGAGTCCATTATCGGATCGCTCAATACCTTTCCCATGGGCAACGAGTTTCGCCTGGTAATCCTTGATGGCTGCTCAAAGCTTGCCAAGGCGGTTTCGGAGCCGTTCGTCGAGTATCTGGCGAGTCCCAGCCCCACAACGGTCTGCCTCATCATCGCCGACTCGCTTGCCAAGAACACGCGCCTGTATAAGGCGATCGCCAAAATCGACAAGAAGGCTATCGTCGATTGCTCGGGTACCAAGCGCTGGGAGCTACCGCGCCGCGTGCAGCAGATGGCGACGCAGCACGGCAAGTCGATCTCGACGGCGGCCGCCGAGGAGCTCGTTTCGCGCTCGGGCGAGAACACCCGCATGCTCGATAACGACCTGGCAAAGCTCTCCCAGATGGTCGAGGCGCCCCAGATTGAGCTTGCCGACGTGGAGCGTTGGATCGTGCGTACGGCCGAGGTTCAGCCCTGGGACTTCCTCAACGCCGTCTCAGCTCGCGATATGCGGCGTTCGCTCGAGCTCTTTAAGCTTCTGCCCTCCAAGAGCTACGTGTGGACCTACACGCTGCTATGCGGTCGTATTCGTGAGCTGATCGTCGCCAAGGCGCTCGACTCTCGTGGGCAGGGGCGTGAACTCGCCGCGACGCTCAAACTTCAGCCCTGGCAGGTCAAAAATCACCTGACCTGGGCACGTCGTTTTTCGATGACCGAGCTCGTCGCAGCGCTCGAGGGTGCCGTTGATGTGGAGCTCGCGCTCAAGGGTTCGGCCGATTCTGAGACCGCGCTTTTGCTCTGGATTACGAACATCTTGAGAAAATCGTGATGATACCTGCCTATTTGACAAATTCGTTCTATCCCTTTGAGGGGGAGCGTGCTATAGTAGGCGCTTGCATGACCTCACCGTGTCTCAGAGGTGTCATACATTTTTTGCAAGGAACTCGAAAGGAACTCCAGAAGTGGCAAACATCAAGTCTCAGAAGAAGCGTATCCGCACCAATGAGGCAGCTCGCATGCGTAACAAGGCTGTCAAGTCCGAGCTCAAGACGCTGACCAAGCACGTTCAGTCCGCCGTCGCCGAGGGCGATGCCGAGAAGGCACAGGCTGCCCTTAAGACCGTCACCAAGCGTCTCGACATGGCTGCCGCCAAGCATGTTATCCACAAGAACCAGGCTTCCAACCGCAAGTCCGGTCTTGCCAAGCTCGTGAACAGCATCAACGCCTAAGTTGTAAATTTCACACCACACAGATTACGCGCATAAATGGAGCCTGTTTTATGGAACAGGCTCCATTTTTTGTATCGCTCGGGTAAGATAGTCCGCATGAATACTTCAATTGACATTTCCCACATCCGTAACTTCTCGATTGTTGCGCACATCGACCATGGCAAGTCCACGATCAGTGACCGCATCCTCGAGCTCACCCATACCGTCGACGAGCGCGACATGGAGTCGCAGCTGCTCGACACCATGGATATCGAGCGCGAGCGCGGCATTACGATTAAGTCCAATGCCGTCCGCGTGTCCTATGACGCCGACGACGGCGAGACGTATCAGTTCAACCTGATCGATACGCCGGGCCACGTGGACTTTACCTATGAGGTCTCGCGTTCGCTGGCCGCCTGCGAGGGCGCGGTGCTCGTTGTCGACGCCACGCAGGGCGTCGAGGCGCAGACCGTCTCCAACGCGACGCTCGCCATGAACGCCAACCTGGATATTGTGCCCGCGATCAACAAGATCGACCTGCCGTCGGCACACCCCGACGAGGTCAAGACCGAGATCGAGGACGACCTCGCGATCCCTGCCGACGATGCCGTATGCGTGTCGGGCAAGACTGGCGAGGGTATCCACGACCTGCTGGAGTCCATCGTCTTTTTGATCTCGCCGCCCAAGGGCGATGCGAATGCGCCGCTCAAGGCACTCATCCTGGATTCTTATTTTGATGAATACCGCGGCGTGGTTGCCACGGTCCGTGTTTTTGACGGCTCCATCAAAAAGGGCGATACCCTGCGCATGATGCAGGCCGAGGGCGACTTTTTGGTCGACGGCGTGGGCGTCAAGCGTCCCGCCGAGACGCCGGTCGACGCGCTGACGGTCGGCGAGGTGGGCTACGTGGTCACGGGCCTGAAGGACCCCGAGGCCGTGCGTGTGGGCGACACCCTCACGTGGGCATCGAATCCCTGCCCCGAGCCGCTTCCGGGCTACCGCGAGGCCAAGCCCATGGTCTATACGGGCCTGTTCCCGATCGATAACAAGGACTACGAGAACCTGCGTGACGCGCTCGATAAGCTGCATGTCAACGACCCGTCGTTGGTGTGGGAGCCCGAGACCTCGGTGGCGCTCGGCTTTGGCTTCCGCGTGGGCTTTCTGGGCCTGCTGCATATGGAGGTCGTCAAGGAGCGTCTGGAGCGCGAGTTCAACCTGGACCTTATCGCCACGAGCCCTTCGGTGGACTATCACGTCTACAAGACCGACGGCGAGATGATCGATGTCCGCAGCCCGCAGGACCTGCCCGAGGCCACGCGCATCGAGCGTATCGAGGAGCCCTACCTCAAGGCCAAGATCATCTGCCCGCCCGAGTATACGGGTGCTGTCATGCAGCTCGCTATCGAGCACCGCGGCGTTACCACCGATATGATCCACCTCACGAGCAAATCGGTCGAGATGCGCTTTGACATGCCGCTTGCCGAGCTCATCCTGGACTTCTTTGACCAGCTCAAGAGCCGCACCAAGGGCTATGCGTCGCTCGACTACGAGTTCAACGAATATCGTCCCTCCGAGCTTGTGAAGCTCGACATCCTGCTTTCGGGCGACGAGGTCGACGCGCTTTCGTTTATCGTGCACAAGGACAAGGCCTATGGCCTGGCCCGCGGCCTGTGCGACAAGCTCAAGGAGATCATCCCGCGTCAGCTGTTCGAGGTACCTATTCAGGGCGCCATCGGCAACAAGATCATCGCCCGCTCCACCGTCAAGGCGCGCCGCAAGGACGTTCTGGCCAAGTGCTATGGCGGCGATATCTCGCGTAAGCGCAAGCTGCTCGAAAAGCAAAAAGAGGGCAAGAAGCGCATGAAGGCTATTGGTTCGGTCGAGGTCCCGCAGGAGGCCTTTATGGCGATCCTCAAGGTGGACGAGTAGGACCATGGCGCTTTCTGAATACAGTACGCGGCTGCTGGGCGCCTATGCCGAGCAGCCGTTCCTTATGGCTCCCATGGCGGGCGTGACCGATCCCGCGTATCGCATTATGTGCCGCCGCCGCGGTGCCAATCTTGCCTATAGCGAGATGGTGAGCGTGGCGGGCCTTGCCTATGCCAGCAATAAGACGTGGCGTCTGGTGCTGCCGGCCGACGAGGAGCAGCAGATTTGCGTGCAGCTCTTTGGCTCCAAGCCCGATCAATTTGCGAGCGCTGTCGCTGCCGTCGAGGAACGCGTGGGCGATCGCCTGTCGCTGATCGATATCAACATGGCCTGCCCGGCTCGCAAGGTCGTCACCAAGGGCGAGGGCTCGGCGCTCATGCGCACGCCCGACCTGGCCGAGAAAATCGTCCAGGCGGCAGTGGGCGTGGCACACGTTCCCGTGACCGTGAAGATCCGCAAGGGCTTTTATGCCGAGGACTGTAATGCCGCGACGTTTGCCCAAATGCTCGAGGGGGCGGGGGCCGCAGCGGTGGCGGTGCATGGTCGCTGTGCCACGCAGCTCTATACGGGCCAGGCCGATTGGTCGGTCGTCGATGAGGTTGCCGACGCTGTCGAGATTCCCGTGATTGGTTCGGGTGACGTGTTCACTGCCGAGGATGCCGCGGAGCATCTGCGCAATTCGGGTGCCAGCGCGGTATTTATCGCGCGCGGCATCTACGGCAATCCGTGGGTGTTCGGCGATGCCCGAGCCCTTGCACTCGATGGCACGCCGGTTCCTTCTCGCTCCTCGGTCGAGCGCCTGGGCGCCCTGCGCGAACACCTGACGCTGACGCACGAGCTTTTGCCGCTTATGTCGCGCGCCCGTACGTATGCAAGCTGGTACTTAAAGGGTATGCCCCATGCAGCCGCTTGGCGCGCCCAGGTGGTGCGCTGTTCCACATACGAGGAGTTTATGGGGCTGGTCGATGATATCGAGCGCGATGTGGTGGCCTGCGAGGCCGCGCTTGCCGCCGGCGAGTCGGTGCCCGCTCATCCGCTGGAGGCCTAAAGGTGTCCGTTACCGCGCTGTATGTGCACGTGCCGTTTTGCGCTCAAAAATGCCGCTATTGCGACTTTGACTCGCGCAGCTTTGCCCCGTGCGACCTGGACGCTGCGCTCGATGCCTATTTTGAGCAGCTGTATGCGCGGCTCGATGCCTTTGGCAACGCTGGGGCACTCAGGCAGATCCGCACAGTCTACGTAGGCGGCGGTACGCCGTCGCTGGCAGGGGAGCGCCTGGTAGAACTTGCCCGTCGTATCTCCATGTGGTGCAAGCCCGTTGAATTTACCTGCGAGGCAAATCCTGAGTCGTTGACCGCTGAGCTCGCCCCGGCGCTTGCCGAGGCGGGTTTCACGCGCATTTCTCTGGGCGTGCAAACCCTCGACAATATCGAGCTGGCTGCTATTGGCCGCATTCACGATGCTAATCGGGCACTTGCGGCTATCGCGACGGTGAAGGACGCTGGTCTCGATGTGTCGTGCGACCTTATGTGTGGCCTTCCCGGGCAGACGGCGGCGAGTTGGCAGTGCACACTCGATGGCGTGCTGGCGGCGGCTCCGCATCATGTGTCGGTCTACCCGCTCACGCTCGAGGAGGGGACGCCCCTTTATTGCATGGCGTGCCGCGACGAGTCACTCGAGCCCGATGAAGATTTTCAGGCCGCCTGCATGGACGTGGCACGCGAGCTCCTGGGTGCCGCCGGCTATCACCCGTATGAGGTGGCGAGTTACGCTCTCGACGGCCATGAATGCGCCCATAACATTGCCTATTGGACTGGACAGGGCTATTTGGGTCTAGGACGCTCTGCCGCGGGTATGCTCGATGCCGAGGATTTCGATCACCTGGCTATGTTGTTCCCTGGCGCGCCTTCTCGAGGCGATGCGTACCGTGTGCGCTTGGTTCAGCGCGACGATGACGCGACGGCGTTCGAGGCCGAATATCTGTCGCAGCGCGAGGCTTCGGCCGAAGACCTGATGCTCGCTTGCCGCATGACGCGCGGTGTTGCGTCCGACCTGTTGGTTCGTGCAGCTTGCGTCATCCCAACGGGCGAGCTGGCAGCTGCCTGCGATCGCGCGCTCGAATTGGGTCTTGCCACTTGGTTGCCCGAGGCGCTCGGGGTCCATGAGGGACCCTTTACTTCGGCAGATGTCGTCTCGGGCCGCGTTCGCGCTCGTCTGGCGCCGACCCACCTGGGCTGGCTCGATGGAAATGTTCTGTTCGAGCTGTTTTGGGATCTAGCTTAAGCCGCTCGGGTAGAATTACCGGAATATATACGCTGCTGTGAGCAGGAGGTTGCCGCGCATGGCGACGATGAACGAAAAAGATTACTACGAGATCCTGGGCGTCTCCAAGGACGCCACCTCGCGTGATATTCAAAAGGCCTTTCAGCAAAAGGCCCGCAAGCTCCATCCGGACGTCAACAAAGAGCCGGATGCCGAGGAAAAGTTTAAAGAGGTTTCCGAGGCCTACGCCGTGCTTTCGGATGAGCAAAAACGTGCGCGCTACGACGCCATGCGTTCTGGCAACCCCTTTGCCGGTGCTCCTACGGCTTCGCCCTATGGTGGCGGCTACGCCGGCAGCACGGGTTATGGCAATCCCTTTGAGGGCGGCTTTCCTTTTGGCGGTGCCTGGGGCCAGCAGCGTCGTGGGCAGGCTGCCTACAATCCCGAGAACGGCGCCAACGTGGTCGTCGATATCAAACTCGACGCCAAGGAGGCCAAGGGCGGTGCCCGCAAGACCGTCCGCTACACGCGCTTCGACACCTGTAGCAACTGCGGCGGCTCGGGCTCCGTTTCGTCTGAGCATGCCCATACCTGCCCGAGCTGCGGCGGCCGCGGCCACATCGACGTTGACCTGTCCTTCCTGTTTGGTGCGGGCACGTTCCAGTCGGTCTGCCCCGAGTGCGGCGGTTCCGGTAAGGTCGTGGCCGACCCCTGCCCCGATTGCGGTGGCAGCGGTCGTACTCGCGTAACCTCCGAGCAGACGATTGAGTTTCCTGCCGGCACGCACGATAGCGACGAGGTCCGCATTAGCGGCATGGGTCATGCTGGCACCAACGGTGCCGCGGGCGGCGACCTGGTCGGCCGCGCCCATGTTGAGGCCGAGCGCTTGGAAGGCAAAGCTCGTACCGGTTTTTACCTGATGGGCATTGTGGCGCCGTTTTTGGTGCTGTCGGCCATCTCGGGCGTGTTCTCGGCCTTTGCCGTGATGTGCTTTATTCCGTTTACCATGGGCCTGTTCATGGTGCTTTCGGACGGTGTGCTTCATCGCAGCCTGCTGTGGTGGAAGCGTGGTGCGATGCAGTTTGCCAACGGTTTTGCCAACGGCTTCATGTTCGCGCTCGTGTCTGTTTGGTTTGCGAGCTGCTCGCAACGGGCCATGCTTTCGCCGTATCAAATGCAATAACATCAAACCCTCTGTTTGCGGTCGGCCCAGCTTGGGTATAGGACGCACTGTGACAATAATGAAAGTTGGAAGGATTCGGTCGTGTCGGAAAATAGGGATTACTACGAGGTACTTGGCGTTGACAAGGATGCCGACGCGCGGACGATTAAGCGCGCGTTTCTAAAGAAGGCCCGTACCGTACACCCGGACGTTTCGGACGACCCCGATGCTGAGGCCAAGTTCAAGGAGCTCAACGAGGCCTATTCCGTTCTTTCCGATGAGCAGAAGCGTGCTAACTACGACCGTTATGGCACTGTCGACGGCCCTGGTGGTTCGGGCTACGTCGATATCAACGATATCTTTGGTGGCATGGGCATGGACGACTTGTTCTCGTCGTTTTTTGGCGGCGGTGCCGGCGGTGGCGCCCGCAGCCGTCGTGAGCGTCGTCGCGGCCGCGATATGGCCATCTCTCTTTCGGTGACCCTTGAGGAGGCGGCGCTCGGTTGCAAAAAGACGATTAGTTATGACCGCCTTGCTCCCTGTGAGGATTGCAATGGCACCGGTAGGGCCGAGGGTGCACAGGAAAAGCAGTGCGGCCGCTGCCACGGTACGGGCTATGTCACGACGGTCCAGCGTTCGTTCCTGGGCCAGGTTCAGTCCTCCTCGCCTTGCCCCGACTGCCATGGCGAGGGCACGGTTATCGACCATCCCTGCGAGACCTGCGACGGTCAGGGCCGCACGCCTTCGCATGAAAAGATCGACATCGATATTCCCGCCGGCGTTTCGACCGGTCGCCAGCTGCGTGTGAGCGGCTTTGGCGAGGCCGGCCTTCGCGGCGAGCCTTCGGGCGACTTGATTGTCAACGTGCGCGTCGCCGACCACGAGCGCTTTAAGCGCAACGGTGACGACCTGTACCTCGTGAGCGATATTTCGATTGCACAGGCTGCGCTCGGCTGCGAGATCGAGGTCGAGGGCATTATGCCCGATGAGGTCGTTAAGGTGACGGTTCCCGCCGGTGCCCAGTACGGCGACACCGTGAGCGTCAATAATTACGGCATGCCGCGCATTGGCGGTGGCGGTTCGCGTGGCCGCCTGATCGTGCAACTGCGCGTGGTCGTTCCCACCAATCTTTCCAATAAGCAGCGCGAGCTGCTCCGTGCTTTTGCCGATGAGATGGGCGATGACGTCGCTTCCGGTAAGAAGTCGGTGACCGACCGTATCAAGAGTGCCCTCGACGATATCCTCGATTAAGGAGCCCGCGTGCTCGCACCCCATATTTCCGTCGTCAACCTCGGATGTCGTGTCAACCGGGTTGAGTCTGACCGTATCACTGCCGATCTTATGCGCCTGGGCTTTGCCATGGTGGAGCCCCAGGATGCCGATCTGATCGTCATTAACACCTGTGCCGTTACGGGCGAGGCCGAGGCCAAGACCCGTAAGGCCGTCCGTCATGCGCTGGCCCATCCAAACGACCCCTATGTGGTCGTGACCGGATGCGTGGTCAATTTGCATCCCGAGGAACTGCTGGAGCTTTCGGATCGCGTGATCGCCGAGCCGTCCAAGATGGATGTCGCCGAACGTGTCTGCGAGGTGCTGGGCGTTGAGTCCGATAGTGTTCCAGCCTGCAGTGATGGCGAGGTGGTCGATGCGCTCGGTCGCTCTCGCCTGGGCGTGAAGATTCAGGACGGCTGCAACCATCGCTGCACCTATTGCATTGTGTGGAAGGCACGCGGCCCCGAGCGCTCCGTGCCCGTCGAGTCCGTGCTCGAGCAAGTTCGCGAGGCCCAGGAGGCCGGCGTGCCCGAGGTGGTGCTGACCGGTGTGAACCTGGGTGCCTACGATGGCAAGAGCGCGACCGATGAACATGTCGAAATCGATGAGCTGCTCGAGGCCATTATGGAGCGCACGTCTATTCCGCATGTGCGCATTTCCTCAGTCGAGCCCATGGATATCTCTGAGCGCCTGCTTAAGGTTATGGCTCGCTATCCGCAGCGTATCGCCCCGTTTTTGCACCTGCCCGTGCAGTCTGGCTGCACGGCGACCCTGCATCGCATGGGCCGTCCCTATAGCGCCGAGGCCTTTGAGGACACGGTGCGTATGATTCGCGCCAACCTGCCGCAGGCGTCTCTTTCGTGCGACGTTATCGTCGGTTTTCCCGGTGAGACGGATGAGGAGTTCGAGGAGTCGCTGGCGCTATGCCGTCGCGTGGGCTTTTCGCGCATGCACGTGTTCCGCTATAGCAAGCGCCCCGGCACCCTCGCCGCCGACATGCCCGACCAGGTACCACCTGAGGTCATGGCCGAGCGCAGCCGCCGCATGCGCGCGGCTGCTCAGGAGCTCGCCATTGCCGACGCTCGTCGTCGCGTGGGAACCGTTGAGCGCGCCGTGCTTGAGTATGGTGACAACCTGACACTCGGCTCGTTCCATCATGCCCGTCTTGACGATACCCGTGGACTTACAGCCCCGTGCCTGCTCGATGTTGCTATCATCGGAGTCGATGATTCCGGCTTGGTCCATGCACGCAGGGAGGTTCATGGAAGCCTCGAAGATTAGACTTGCCGTTCCCGAGGGAATTGACCCCTCGCGCGTTTTGGGCGCCGGCGACGGCGTCCTTCGTGCGCTCGAGAGCTTGGTTCGCGCCCACGTGGTCGCCCGTGGCGATAGCATCTCCGTGAGCGGCGACCCGGACGAGGTCGAGCTCGTGGTGCGTTTTTTCGAACATGCTTTTCGCGAGGCGGCGGCCGGCCGTACCCTTTCTGCCGACGATGTCTCGCGTTGCCTAGCCGTCTTGCGCGACGGTGAGCACGAGGCTACGTCGCTTCGCGATGACGTGCTGCTTTCGTATCGCGGCCGCGTCATTCGCCCCAAGACGCTCGGGCAAAAGCGCTATGTGGATGCTATCCGCTCGCATACCATCACCTTTGGCTTGGGTCCTGCCGGTACCGGTAAGACCTATCTGGCCATGGCGCTCGCCGTCGCCGCGCTTAAGCGTCACGAGGTGGGTCGCCTAATCTTGACGCGCCCGGTTGTCGAGGCGGGGGAGAACCTGGGCTTTTTGCCCGGCACCCTCGAGGAAAAGATCGACCCGTATATGCGCCCGCTCTACGACGCCCTTTTTGACATGATGGATCGCGAGCGCACCGATGAGCTTATGGAACACGGTGTGATCGAGATTGCCCCGCTCGCCTACATGCGCGGCCGTACGCTGAGCGATGCCTTCGTGGTACTCGACGAGGCACAAAATACCACGCCCGAGCAGATGAAGATGTTCCTGACGCGCTTGGGCTTTAACTCCAAGTTTGTGATTACCGGCGACCTGAGTCAGCGCGACCTGGTGGGTCGCCGTGGCGGCCTTGCCGATGTTGAGCGGATTTTAGGCCGTGTCGACGATGTGGCGTTTGCACACCTGGAGCATGCCGACGTGGTGCGCCATGCCCTGGTGGGTCGTATCGTCGAGGCATACGATGCTTATGATGATATGCGTGAGCAACGCTCGCGCGACCGAAAGGAGTCCCGTTGAGTGTATTGATCAGCAACGATGCCGAGCTCGATACGCTGCTCGACGCGCAAGAGGTGGAACACATCTGCGAGGTTGTGCTCGCCGCTGAGGGCGTTGAACGTGAAGTCGAGATTTCCCTTTCGTATGTCGACGAGGACGAGATGCACGGGCTCAACCACGAGTGGCGCGGTATCGACCGCACCACCGATGTACTCTCGTTCGAGTGCGATTCGGCCTTTGACGAGGATATTCCCGCCGATGAGACGCTCGAGCTCGGCGATATTATCTTGGCCCCGCAGGTTATTGCCCGTCAGGCCCCCGGTTTTGGCAATAGCCCCGCTGGCGAGTGCCGTCTGATGCTCGTACACGGCATGCTGCACTTGCTGGGCTATGACCACATCGAGGACGACGAGGCCGAGGTCATGGAGGCCCGCGAGGACGCCATCCTGCGCGATCTGGCGCTCGAGCGCGGCGAGGACCCCAAGCTAGTCCACGTCGGCCCCATCACCAACCACGTCCACGACTAGGAGCCGTCTATGATTCCCGGATCGAACAAGGACCATCCGTCCTTCTTAAAGTCGTTTTCCTACGCCATGGAGGGCTTCGTCACCGCCGTCAAGACCGAGCGCAACATTAAGGTCATGCTCGTTGCGGGCGTGTGCACCGTCGTTGCCGGCTGCATCGTGGGGCTCGACATTGCCGAGTGGGCCACGATTATCATCTGTTGTGGCCTGGTGATTCACGGCGAGCTGTGCAACACCGCTATGGAGGCCATCGTCGACCTGGCGACCCAGGAACTTCATCCGCTGGCCAAGCGTGCGAAGGACATCGCCGCCGCCTCTGTATACGTTCTTTCCATCACCGCCGCGATTGTGGGCTTGCTGGTATTTGCCCACGCGCTCGGCTTTATTTAGAAAGGGAGTCCCATGTCCGACAATATGCAGCCTACCGATGAGATTCTGGACGACGAGTCCCTGGACGCGGTGGATACTGAGGAGCTCGAGGAAGTCGAGGAGTTCGACCCGTTTGAGGGCATGAGCGATGAGGAACTCGACGCCCTATGCGACGAGGACGACGGTCCTATGGGCTTTGGTGACGTGGAACCCGGTTTCCGCAGCGGCTTCGTGGCCCTGGTCGGTCGCCCTAACGCCGGCAAGTCCACGCTACTTAATGCCTGCTACGGCAAAAAGGTTGCCATCACCTCGCCGGTGGCACAGACGACCCGCCGCCGTATGCGCGCCATCGTCAATCGTCCCGGCTACCAGCTGGTCTTTGTCGATACCCCGGGTATTCATAAGCCCAAGGATGGCCTGGGTTCCGAGCTCAACAAGAGTGCGCTGTTCGAGCTGAACGATGTTGACGTCGTCGCGTTTTTGATTGACGCCACCAAGCCGATCGGCAGGGGAGATGCCTGGGTTGCCGAGCGCGTCAAGAGCGCCCGCTGCAAGAAGGTCCTGGTGCTCACCAAGGCCGATGAGGCCGACCCCGCACAGGTCATGGAGCAGCTCAAGGCAGCCCACGAGCTCATGGACTATGACGACGAGATCGTGACGTCGTCGGTCAAGAACTTTAACGTCGATGCCTTCATCGAGACCGTTGCGCACTTTTTGCCCGAGGGTCCTCGCTGGTTCCCCGAGGACATGGGCACCGATGCTTCCGACGAGACGCTCGTTGCCGAGTTTGTGCGCGAGAAGGTCTTGCGCCGCACCCGTGATGAGATTCCGCATTCCGTGGGCGTGATCTGTGATGCGCTCGAGCAGACCAAAAAGGTGTTGCGCGTACATGCCACCATTTACGTCGAGCGCGAGGGCCAAAAGGGCATCATCATCGGCAAGGGCGGCGAGATGATCAAACATATCGGCATCGATGCCCGTCGTGATCTTGAGCGCATCTTTGGCACGCAGGTCTTTTTGGAGCTGGACGTAAAGGTCAAGGCCGGTTGGCGCGACGACGAGGCTCAGATTCGCCGTTTTGGCTACAATGCCGAAGATTAAGGACGCGCGACGCGCATGGCAGGCTCCCGGACATATCGCACGAAGGTCCTCGTCCTCGATAAGACGAAGCTCAAAGAGACCGACCTGATTCTGACGATGCTTGACGAGCGGGGTCGGCAGGTTCGTGCCGTGGCAAAGGGCGCGCGCAAACCCGGTGGGCGCTTGGCAGCGCGCTGCGAGCTGTTCTGTACCGTCGATATGCTGCTCGCACATGGACGCTCGCTCGATGTGGTTTCCCAGGCCGAGCTTATGGAAGCGCCGCTCGGCGCCGCGCCCGATTACGAGACGACCTGCGCCGCAAGCGCGATTGCCGAGGTCGCGCGTGTGTGCTCATTCGAGGACGCCGAGGACCCGTTTACCTTTGCCATCACGCAGCGGGCGCTTGCCCTGGTGGGCGGCGGGCTCGACGCGGCGCATATGGACCTGCTCGTGGCGGCATATGTCTTTAAGCTGCTATCGCACGTTGGCTACCGACCCGATTTTTCGGCTTGCGTGCTGTGCGGAGACCCTATGCTGTCGTATTTTTCGCCCCAGGCCGGCGGGCTCATGTGCGGGTCGTGTGCGTCGAGCGTTCCGGGTGCCGAGCTGGTGTCGACCGGTGAGGTCGCGTGGCTGCGCGCCCTCATGTCCATGACCTTCGATGCGCTTATGGCCGAGAGGGTCGACCCCCATACCGCTGCCTTTTTGTTGGGGCTTTCACATGTTTGGGCTGCGACGCACACCGATCAGCGCCTCCGTGCGATGGAATTCATGTTGGGTCGGTGATGATGCACAGACGCGGGCTGCTTGTGGTAACATATCGGCCTGTTGGTACCTCGACCTTGGTTGCTCGCTCCACCGGCGGCTTCCCAGTCCGAGGCGAATCGAGTCGCCCGATGGCGACGCAAAACGAAAGGTGAAACAATGACTGTTTCCAAAGAGCGCAAGGCGGAGCTGACTGCCCAGTTCGGTAACACCCCGGTCGACACCGGCAACCCCAAGGTTCAGGTCGCCATCCTGTCCGAGCGCATCAAGGAGCTGACCGAGCACATGAAGTCCCACCAGAAGGACTTCCACACCCGTCGTGGCCTGCTCATGCTCGTCGGCCGTCGTCGTCGTCTTCTCTCCTACATTAAGAAGAACGACATCGTCGAGTACCGTGAGCTCATCAAGGCTCTGGGCATTCGCGACAATATTCAGTAGCGAACTTGTACATGCTAAGAGCGTCCTGCATGCGGGACGCTCTTTTTGTGTAAGGGCGTGAACAATCACGCTCTGAAGCGTGGCGGGGGCAGGGGGCCCGCGTCACATGAGAAGCCCGCAGGCAAGGGGCCTGTGGGGTAAAGGAGAACAATGACACTCGTATCCAAGACCTTTGAGCTGTACGGCAAGACCTACACCTTTGAGTCCGGCGAGCTTGCCAAGCAGGCCACTGGCGCCTGTCTGGTCAAGCAGGGCGACACCACGATGCTCGATACCGTGGTCGTCTCCAAGGAGCGCAAGAACTATGACTTCTTCCCGCTGACCGTCGACTTCAACGAGAAGATGTACGCTGCCGGCCGCATCCCGGGTGGCTACCTCAAGCGTGAGGGCCGTCCCAGCGAGAAGGCCACGCTCACCGCGCGCATGATCGACCGTCCGATTCGCCCGAGCTTCCCGGACGGCTTCCGCAACGAGGTACACATTGTCGCTACCTCGCTCGTCGCCGACCAGGTCAACCCCTTCGACGTCATCAACGTCATGGGTGCCTCCCTGGCCATGACGCTCGGCGGCGTGCCCTTCGAGGGCCCGCTTGCCTGCGTGCGCATCGGCCGTAACGTGGAGACCGGCGAGTTTATCGTCAACCCCACCTACGAGGAGCGCGAGAACTCCGATCTGGACCTGGAGCTGGGCGGATCCGCCGACTTCATCTCGATGGTCGAGGCCGGCGCCGAGGAGATCTCCGAGGACGACATGCTCGCCGCTATGAAGTTTGGCCAGGAGGCCCTTGCTGCTTTCTGCCAGGCTCAGGACGAGTTCGTCGCCGAGTGGGAGCAGGTTAACGGCCCCATCGTCAAGAAGGAGTACCCGCTCGACCAGCCCGTCGAGGAGGTCCAGGAGCGCATCTTCGCCCACTACGACGAGATGGCTGCCGCCCTTCGCGACGCCGACAAGCTCTCCCGTATCGGTAAGGTCGAGGCTCTGAAGGAGTCCATCCGCGCCGAGTTCACCGAGGAGGAGCAGGCCGCTTGGGAGCGCGAGATCCCCGTGGCGCTCAAGAAGCTCGAGAAGAAGGCCATGCGCACCATGGTCGTTGAGACCGGCGAGCGCGTCGACGGCCGTGCCGCCGACGAGATCCGTCCCATCATGGTGAAGGACAACTACCTGCCGCTCGTTCACGGCTCTGGTCTGTTCCAGCGTGGCCAGACCCAGGTGCTTTCCGTCCTGTCGCTCGGTATGCTCAACGAGGGCCAGCGTCTGGATACCATCGAGCCCACCGAGGGCAAGCGCTACATGCACCACTACAACTTCCCGCCGTTCTGCACCGGCGAGACCGGCCGCATGGGCAGCCCCAAGCGCCGCGAGATCGGTCACGGCAATCTGGCAGAGCGCGCTCTGCTTCCGGTGCTCCCCGACGAGAACGAGTTCCCCTACGCCATCCGCGTCGTCTCCGAGGTCATGGAGTCCAACGGCTCCTCTTCGATGGCTTCGACCTGCGGCTCCACGCTCGCCCTTATGGACGGCGGCGTGCCCATTAAGCGCCCGGTCTCCGGTATCGCCATGGGCCTGATCCAGGAGGAGGGCAAGACCGTGGTCCTGTCCGACATCCAGGGTCTCGAGGACTTCCTCGGCGACATGGACTTTAAGGTCACCGGCACCACCGAGGGCATCACCGCCCTGCAGATGGACAACAAGGCCACCGGCCTCACCTTCGACATCCTGGCCCGCGCCCTGCAGCAGGCCAAGGAGGGTCGCGCCTTCATCCTGCAGAAGATGCTCGATGTGATTCCCGAGCCGCGCCACACCACGCGCAGCACCGCCCCGCGTATCGTCTCCATCCAGGTTCCGACCGACAAGATCCGCGACGTCATCGGTTCCGGCGGTAAGGTTATCCGCGGCATCCAGGACGAGACCGGCGCCTCGGTCGACATCCAGGAGGATGGTACCGTCTTTGTCGGCGGCACCGGCGAGTCCGTCGACCAGGCCGTCGAGCGTATCAAGCTCATCATCAAGGTTCCCGAGCCGGGCGAGGAGTACACCGGTCGCGTGGTCTCCATCCAGCCCTTCGGCGCCTTCGTCAACCTGCTGCCCGGTAAGGACGGTCTGCTGCACATCTCCCGCGTCGCCAAGGGCCGCGTGGAGAAGGTCGAGGACGTCCTCAACGTGGGCGACGAGGTCAAGGTTGTCGTCATCGAGGTCGACGATCGCGGCAAGATCTCGCTCGATCGTCTGGACAAGCCCGAGGCTCCTGCTCGTGCCGAGGGTGCCTCCGAGGGCGACGGCGAGCACTTCCAGCGCCGTGAGCGTCCGCGTCGCGAGCGCTCCGAGCGCAGCGACCGTCCGCGCCGTCCCGGCGACAACGGAGGCCGCAAGCCCCGCCGTCACCACGACGCCGAGTAACAGCTACACACAAGCAGCTCACCAAGGGCGACTCCGTACAGGGGTCGCCCTTTTGCTTGCGCCCGGGAGGGCCGCATATGAAGTTTCCTGCTCTACAGTCCCGCGCAAGACGGAAAGCACATTAAGTGCTTTCCTTTGCGTGCGGAACTCGCGATAAACTTCATATGCGCCCCTCCCGGTCGCAAGCAAAAGGGCTGGTTAGTGCCGCTCGCTATTCAGTTAGACAGTCTATTCAGTAGTCAGATTTCAGATCTGTAGATAGCCGCAGCAGCATCTTCCCAGATAAAACCGACCAAAACAAACCTGTCCTTTTTTGGTAGGTTTCCCGTGGGGCGGGCACTGATGAAGTTTATCGCGAGTTCCGCACGAACAGGAGGCCACTTAATGTGGCCTCCGTCGTGAGCAGGACTGTAGAGCAGGAAACTTCATCAGTGCCCGCCCCACGGGAAACCGGCGGGATGGACCAGTTCAGATGGGGCTTTAATGCATGGGTGGTCTGTTGGTAGGCAAATGGGTATCATACTGTAGTTACTGCATCGACTCTGCGATGCTTTGTTGTATGTGCCCGGCGGTCGGTTTGCCAGAAGCGCCCCGTCGGTTGTTCCAGACCCGTTTCGAAGAAAGGAAACCACACTTACCTATGGCAGCTAAAAAATCATCTCCCTTGAAGATCATCCCGCTCGGCGGCCTTGATGGCATCGGCAAGAACATGACGGTCTTTGAGTGCGGCGACGACATGGTGCTCGTCGACGCCGGCCTCATGTTTCCGGATGACTCCCAGCCCGGTATCGATCTGGTGCTTCCCGACTACACCTATGTCCTGGAGAACGAGGAGAAGCTCCGCGGTATCATCGTCACCCACGGCCACGAGGACCACACCGGTTCGCTTCCGTATCTGCTGCAGGACCTCAACAACAAGGTGCCCATCTTCTCGAGCAAGCTGACGCTCGGCTTCATCGAGGGCAAGCTTTCCGAGTTCCGCATCCGCGCACCCAAGTTCCGCGAGGTCAAGGGCGGTAGCCATGTCAACCTCGGCGGCATCTCGCTCGACTTCTTCTCGATGACACACTCCATCCCCGGCGCTCTGGGCGTGTTCATCCGCACCAATCAGGGCACCGTTATGCACACCGGCGACTTTAAGCTCGACCAGACGCCCATCGACGGCGTTACGCCCGACTATGCCGCTATCAGCCGCTTTGCCAAGCAGGGCATCGACCTGCTGCTTTCCGACTCTACCAATGCCACGGTTCCCGGCTTTACCAAGTCCGAGGCCGAGGTTGGTCCCAACCTACTGCACGCCATCAAGAATGCGCCGGGTCGCGTGTTCGTCGCGTCGTTCTCGAGCCACATCCATCGTCTGCAGCAGATCTGCGATGCCGCCCGCAAGTGCGGCCGTAAGGTCGTTGTGACCGGTCGCTCCATGCTCACGAACACCCGCGTGGCGCGTGAGCTGGGCTACCTCAACATCGACGACGCTGATATCATCGATGCCTTCGACATTGATAACCTGCCCGACGACAAGATTGTCGTCATGTGCACCGGTTCGCAGGGTGAGCCGCTGTCGGCCCTGTCCCGCATGGCCAATGGCGAGCACAAGACGCTCTCCATCCACGAGGGCGATACCGTTATCCTTTCGGCAACTCCTGTTCCCGGCAACGAGAAGGCCGTCCAGCAGGTCGTCAACAGCCTGGCCAAGCTCGGCTGCGACGTGTGGGATAAGAACCGCGCTCTCGTCCACGTCTCCGGTCACGGTAGCCAGGAGGAGCTCAAGCTCCTGATGGCCATGGCCAAGCCCACGTATTTTATGCCGGTTCACGGTGAGGCCGTGCATCTGCGGGCACACGCCCAGCTGGCCCGCAAGATGGGTCTCAAGGACGACCATATCTTTATCCTCGATAACGGTGACACGCTCGAGATGCGCGGCGGTATCGTCAAGCGCGGTACGCCCGTCGAGTCTGGCGTCGTCTACGTCGACGGCCTGCGTATCGGCGATACCGACCCCATCGTCCTGCGCGATCGCCAGAAGCTCGCCAACGACGGTATGGTTACCGCTGTTGCCATCGTCTCGCTCAAGCAAAAGAAGATCGAGGCCATCGAGTTCTCGGGCCGCGGTGTTTCGTTTGCCATCGACGACCAGTTCTCCGAGGATGCCTCCGCATCCATCATGAAGACGATCGAGAAGGGCAAGTTCAGCTTTACGAGCAGCGGTTCCGATGCCATTCGCAAGGCCGTGCGCGATTCGCTCTCTAACTTTATCTGGAGCCGTACGCGTACCCGTCCGATGATCATCCCGGTCGTCATGGAGGTTTAGTTTGGCGCGCGGATCTGCACAAAACGCCAAAGGCAATAAGGCCAATAACCAACCGGCATCTGCTAAGGGTGCCGGTTCCCATCTGCGTGCCAATAAGGGCCACGAGGCAGACTTCGACGATTTTGAGCCCTTGGTCGAGCCCTCAGCCAATCGCGATATCGCCGGCGTGGTCATTGCCGTTTTGGCGATTGCGTCCTTTATTGCCGTGATTTCGCCGGCGACTGCACCCGTTACAGCTGCGGTTGCCGGTTTCTACCACTTAGGCTTTGGTCTGGGCGCCTACGTGTTGCCGATCGTCATCTTGCTGTTTGCCGCCACGCTCTTTTTAGGCGAGGACTCGCCGCTCAACGTGCGCTCTGTTGCGGGCGGCGCCGTGGTCTTTATCGCCGTCGTCTCCATTCTTTCGCTGATGGTGTCGGGTACGAGCAACTCGTGTGACCTCATGTTTACGCCGCAAAATCTGTCCGCCTCGGGTGGCTACATCGGTGCGTTTATTGCGAGTGCGCTGCAGAATGCCCTGGGTAAGCCTATCGCGATGGTAGTCCTGCTGGGCCTTGTCGTCGTGGGCCTGGTTATCATTGGCTTTTCGGTGGGCGGCGTGCTGCGCTCCGCCCGCGATCGTGCGGCAGATTTTGCCGAACGCCGTCGTGCCGATGTTAACGCGAGCCCGTGGGGTGACGATGAGGCCCTGTCGGTGCCTGGGGTCGCCCGTCCGCATCTGAGCATTCTTCGTCAAAAGGGCTCTGATGCTGCCATGACCACGGTCATGGGCAACGATGCGGACCCGGTTTTGGACGATGACGACGAGGATGAGGATTCGTTTGTCGACGTGTCCGATGCCGTGGAGGCTGAGCGCGCTAAGACGACGCTGCTGCCGCGCCGACATGCCAAGAAGGGCAAAACGGTTCCCAAGCTCAATACGAGTGAGCCCGATCCGTCTTGGTCCGAGAGCGAGATTGAGCTTACCGAGGGTGATGACGAGGACGACGAGACTCCGATTGAGACCGCAAAGACAACTTTGCTGCCGCGTCGCCATGCAAAGCGCGGCCAGGTAACCGGCCAGCTTTCGATGGAAGACGACCCCGATAAGATTGACGAGTCCGAGCCGCCGTTTGCCGTGAATCCTGTCTCGGCAACACCTCAGATTCCCGACTTCTTGAAGCATCCCAAGGTTGCCGATAGCGCTGCCTCGAGTGCTGTCGAATCGGCTGCGGCTCGTGATGGGGGAGTGGACGACGACGCTGCAGATAACGAGGGCGAAGAAGGGGATGGCCTCAAGCTTCCGCCGCTCGAGATCCTGCATGCCAACCCGCAGTCGGCTTCTGCCGCGTCTTCGGACAAGGAGCTTGAACAGACTGCCGAGTCGCTGCAGTCCACGTTGCTTGAGTTTGGCCGCAGTGCCCGCGTGGTCGGCTGGATCGCCGGCCCTACGGTGACGACCTTTAAGCTGCAACCTGGCGAGGGCGAGCGCGTGAGCAAGATTTCGAGCCTCGAGGACGATATCGCGCTTTCGCTCGCTGCTCAGTCGGTGCGTATCTTTGCCCCGATTCCCGGCACCTCGCTCGTGGGCATCGAGATTCCCAACCGCAAGCGCCAGAACGTCAATCTGGGCGACGTGCTGCCCTATGTGAAGGGCGGTCCGCTCGAGCTCGCCATCGGCCGCGACGCCGAGGGCACGCCGGTCGTCGCCGATCTCGCCAAGATGCCCCACCTGCTGATTGCCGGTACCACGGGCTCCGGTAAGTCGGTCATGATCAACTCCATCATCACGACCTTGCTCATGCGCGCCCTTCCCGAGGACGTTCGCCTGATTATGGTCGACCCCAAGCGCGTCGAGCTTGCGGGCTATAACGGTCTGCCGCATCTCTATGTGCCCGTGGTGACCGAGCCCAAGCAAGCCGCTAGCGCTCTGCAATGGGCCGTGTCCGAGATGGAGCGTCGCCTGAAGGTCTTCGAGCGTCTCAACGTGCGTAAGATCTCGACCTACAACGAAAAGCAGGCCGCCGGCGAGTTTGAACATTACGACAACCCGCCGCAAAAGATGCCCTACTTGGTCATCATCATCGACGAGCTTTCGGACCTGATGATGGTCGCCGGCAAGGATGTCGAGGCGTCGATCGTTCGTATCGCTCAGCTGGGCCGTGCCGCCGGTATTCATCTTATCGTGGCCACGCAGCGCCCCAGCTCCAACGTGGTGACAGGTCTCATCAAGGCCAACATCACCAACCGCATCGCCTTTAACGTCGCCACGGGCATCGACTCGCGCGTCATCATCGACCAGATGGGTGCCGAAAAGCTCACCGGTTTGGGCGACATGCTGTTCTCCAAGGTCGACTGGGGCAAGCCTCGCCGTATCCAGGGCTGCTTTGTTTCGGACGACGAAATCAACGAGATTGTCGAGTTCGTCAAGTCGCAGAGCGAGCCCGACTACCACGAGGAGATCCTGTCTGCCGTGGCGCCCGCTTCCATGTCCATGGCGGGTGGCGGCGGCATTGTCCGCACCGGAGTCGCCGAGCCGCAAGACGATGATCCGCTCATCTGGGAAGCCGCCCATATTGTGGTGGATTCGCAGCTTGGCTCCACATCTGGCCTGCAGCGTCGTCTGAAGGTTGGCTATGCGCGCGCCGGGCGTATTATGGACATGCTGGAAGAAAAGGGTGTCGTCGGCCCGCCCGACGGTTCGAAGCCGCGCGAGGTTCTGCTGGACGAGGAGGGACTTGCCGCGCTGAAATCTGTCGACGCCGAGATGGCACGTGAAGATCGTGAGTTTGGAGGATTCTGATGGCTGCACGCTTTGGTGACATGCTGCTCGAGCAGCGTCGCCGAATGGGCCTTTCCATTCAGCAGGTCGCCAACACCATCAAAATCAGGCCGCAGATCATCGAGTTTTTCGAGACCGGTAACTTTGCTTCGATGCCGCCGCGCGGCTATGCGCAGGGCATGATTTCGAGCTATGCTCGCTTTTTGGGCCTCAATCCGCGCGAGGTCGTCAATGCCTACTTTGACGACCTGATGGCATACGAACGCGAGACGTCGCAGCAGGGCGGTCGTTTTCAGGACGCCGCCGGCTACGTCAATTCGCGTTCCTCGGTCGATAACGGGCGCTTTCTGATGGTTCAGGGCGGTCGTTCGACCCGCTATGGACAGCGTCCTCAGCAGGCCGGTTATATTACCGAGACGGGTTCGGGCGAGGAGATTCGCTCACAGCGTGACCGGTTCCGCAGTGCGCCGATGCCCGAGGACCGTGCACTCCCCGCTGCCCGCGGCGTGGCGCGTGACCCTCGTGCCGGCTACGGCGACGGCGGCTATTCCGATCGCGGTTACCGTGGTGTCTCCACCGGACGCTCTCGCGGTGGCTATGCGGATGCCGATACTACGCAGGTGACGCCGCGTCTTCGCTCTCAGTCTCAGCCGTGTGGCCAGCGCCCTTCGGCTCCGCGTTCGGGCCAGCGTGGCTATCAAGGCCGCGGTGAACTTGCGCCCCGCTCGGGTCAGCGCGGCCTTCAGGGCCAGGGTGGCTATCGTGGTCGTTCCGATAGCAATCGTGGTCGTATGCCTCAGGGAGGCGGCCGCAGCAGTTCCAGTCGTGGACGCGGCGGATCTCGTACTCCTCAAAACAACGGGCTCGATCCGCGTATCGTCTACGCTGGCATCGGTGCCGTGACGCTGCTGCTGATCGTGCTCATCGTGGTACTTCTGCGCGGCTGCGCATCTTCGACGCCCGAGACCACGCCCGAGACGCCCACTGCTACCAAGACGACGACCAAGAAGTCTTCTAAGAAGACCGAAACGGTCGACGAGGACGAAGACACCGATGAGGCGACGGATGAGTCGACCGATTCGGACGCCACCAAGACGACGGCTAAAAAGGAAGAGAACGAGGTAACGAAGGTCAAGGTCTCCGTTGCCAAGGGAAAGACCGCGTGGATTGAGGTCAAGGTCGATGGAAAGTCGGTCTATGGCGCCCAGGCGACTGGCCCCTTTGAGCAGGAGTACACGCCCGAGTCCTCGATCGAGATCACCACGTCCAAGCCTTCCGATGTCACCGTTACCAAGAACGGCGAAAAGGTCCGTTACGATACCAAGACTTCGGGCGTGGCGCGTGTGACGATCACCGTTCCCAAGAAGGAGACGACTGATTCCGAGAATGGTGAAAGTTCTGATGGTGTCGACACCACTGATGGTACCGATACCACCGACGGCATCGATGCCCAGTCCACGGATGGCGCCGATACCGCAACTGACGGTCAGACGCCCACCGATTCTACCGACTATTCGTACGATAGCTATTAAGCCGCTCGTACGCGAAAGGAAACATCATGGCTAAAGATTCCAGCTTCGACGTCGTGTCCGAGGTCAACATGCAAGAGGTCGACAACGCCTTCCAGCAGACCACGCGCGAGATTTCCCAGCGCTATGACCTGAAGGATTCCGGCGCCACCATTGAGCTTTCGAAGGGCGACAAGCTCTTTACGATCAACGCCCCGGCTGACTTTGTCTCCAAGCAGATCATCGATGTCCTGAGCTCCAAGCTCATCAAGCGCGGCATCGACCTCAAGGCTGTCTCTTGGGATGCTCCGCAGGCGGCATCGGGCGGCACCGTGCGCGTGCTCGGCCATATCGTCGAGGGTATCGACCAGGCGACCGCCAAGAAGATCAACAAGGACATCAAGGACCAAAAGCTCAAGGTCAAGGTGGCCATCGAGGCCGACAAGCTGCGTGTTTCCTCTGCTTCGAAGGACGCGTTGCAGACCGTGATTCAGTTCCTGCGCGACCAGGACTACGGCCAGCCGCTGCAGTTCACCAACTACCGCTAATATCATTCGAAAGGACCGCTCTCCAACATGGATACACCGTTGGGCTCCGTGCTCTACATCACCCTCGGGTGCGCTAAGAACGAGGTTGACACCGACCGCATGCGTTCTCTTTTGACCGCCGCAGGCTACGAGGAGGCATTCGACCCGCAGGAAGCCGATATCGCCATTGTCAATACATGCTCGTTCCTCGCCTCCGCAACGTCTGAGAGCATCGAGACCACGCTCGAGCTCGCCAATGAGGTGCAGGACGGCGTTCGCTCCTGTCCCATCGTCATGTGCGGTTGCGTGCCGTCGCGCTATGGCGACGACCTGCCTGACGAGCTGCCCGAGGTCGCTGCCTTTGTGAAGGCCGACGAAGAGGACGGCATCGTGGCGGTCATCGATGGCGTGCTGGGTGTCGAGCGTGAGATCGCCGCCTATATTCCGCAGGTCAAGCGCACTGTCGAGGGCGCTGTCGCCTACGTCAAGATTTCCGATGGCTGCAACCGCTTCTGCAGCTTCTGCATGATTCCGTATATCCGTGGTCGTTATCACTCGCGCAATGCCGAGAGCATTATTTCCGAGGTGCGCGACTTGGTTGCCGGTGGCGTGCGAGAGATCGTGCTGATCGGCCAGGACACGGGCATCTGGGGCACCGACTTTGCGGATGAGGGCGTCGCCGAGGGCTCGCCGCGCAATCTGGCGCAGCTGCTGCGCGCCGTCGCCGAGGCCGTGCGCCCGCAGAACGTCTGGGTCCGTGTGCTCTACCTGCAGCCCGAGGGCATGACCGATGAGCTCATTGAGACCATTCGCGATACGCCCGAGGTGCTGCCCTATATCGATATCCCCGTGCAGCACTGTGATACTCGCATACTCAAGGCCATGCGTCGCTCCGGTTCGCGCCAGGAGCTCGAGGACCTGTTCCGCGATCTGCGTGTGCGCATTCCCGGCATCGTGATCCGTTCCACGGCCATGGTCGGCTTCCCGACCGAGACCGACGACGAGTTCCGCGACCTTATCGACTTTATGGACACCGTCGGCTTTGACTACACGAGCGTCTTTGCCTACTCGCGTGAGGAGGGCAGCCTGGCCGCCAAGATGGAGGGTCAGGTCGACGAAGAGGTCAAGCTCGAGCGCGCCCAGGAGGCCATGGACCTGGCCGAGTCGCTCGGTTTTGCCGCCACCGCCGCACATGTGGGCGAGCGCGCCCAGGTGATCGTCGACGGTATCGAAGAGACCGAGGACGGTGCCGAGCTGATTGGCCATGCTTGGTTCCAGGCGCCCGATTCCGATGGCGCGGTGCATCTGGATGCCAGCGAGGCATCTGTGGGCGATATTCTGACCGTCGAGTTTACCGATAGCTTCTGCTATGAGCTTATCGGTCATGTTGTGGAGTAGGAGCGCGTTGTGGCTAACGAGAGCAATAAGGAACTGACGAGCGTCTGGACGCCCGCCAATATCGTGACGTGCGTGCGCATCGTCTTTATCCCGGTGTTCATGATCGTGTCGGCGCTGTCTCACACGAGCGTTGCCGGTACGGATTGGAGCACCTTCGACGGCCCGCTCGCCGCCGCCGCCTTTATTCTGTACGTCATCCTGTCGTGCACCGATAAGGTTGATGGCTACTTGGCTCGTTCGCGCAACGAGATTACCGACTTCGGTAAGTTCTTGGATCCCATCGCCGATAAGCTGCTCGTGTTCTCTGCCCTGCTGCTGTTCTTGGACTTTGGTGCCGTAACCGTGTGGTCGGTGTTCGTTATCCTGTTCCGCGAGCTGCTGGTGAGCGCCCTGCGCATGGTTGCGAGTGCCGCTGGTGTGGTCGTTGCCGCCGATAAGCTCGGCAAGTACAAGACGGCGACCACGATGGTCTCCATCTGCGGTTACCTGTGCGTCTTTGCGATGGCCGGCTTGCACCTTGGCCCGGTGGCGCTGACGCTCGGCATCTACTCTTTATCGCGCTTCCTGTACGCCGTTGCCGTTGTCCTGACCGTTATCTCGGGCGCCCAGTACTTCTGGAACTGCCGCAAGATCGTCTTTTCGGTCTAGGTCCTGGTGGGTATGACGGACTCTTTTGAGCAGATTTCCGCTCATAACGAGGAGCTGGCGCGCGATATTGTCGAGCGCGCGAGCGCTCGGGGCGTGACGGTTTCGACGGCTGAGTCGCTGACGGCAGGTATGATCTCCTCGACGATTGCCGATATCCCGGGCGCCTCGGCGGTGCTGCGTGGCGGTGCGGTAACCTACTGTGATGAGATCAAGCATCGCGTGCTGGGTGTTGAGCAGGAAACGCTCGACCGCTATACCGCGGTGTCGCATCAGACCGCGCGCGAGATGGCGGCGGGGTCGCTGGATCTGTACCAGAGCGATGTTGCCGTGAGCGCAACGGGCTATGCTGGTCCCGGCGGCGGTACCGAGGACGATCCGGCTGGCACCTTCTATATTGGCTGGGCGTATCGCACGGTCGATGGGGAAGTGCCGGTCGTGGACTCTGTGAGTTGCTACTATGAGGTCGACCGTTCGTGTGTTCGTGCCCATGCGGTCACGGAGGCATTGGGACGCATTGCCCTTGTGCTCAACTCTATGGAATAGGCGTGTTTTAAGGGGCCTTAGGGCCCCTTAATTGTGGAGATAGGGACCTCTGGCGAATTCAGCGTTTGTGCTGGTCATAGGTGTATTTTCTCCTTCCTTGTTTTATTTGGCCCTATGTGGTCAAGCATTTGGCCAGTGTTTGGTCGGCGTTTGGTTGGGTTTTGGAAAGACTGCCTGCATATGATTGGTCTGAACGGTTGACCACGAACAGCCGTTCGTTTATTATCGATGCAGGTTGTTAAGAGGAGGGCTATTCATGGCCAAGAATTCAGGTCCCGTACGTACCGTCCATGCACCCACGACGGGTAAAGAGCGCGAAGAGATGATCGCCACCACCAAGGCCGAGATCGAGAAGAAGTTCGGTCAAGGTTCCATCATGAGGTATGGTGACGGCGGCCCCGAGCTTGAGGTCGAGGCCATTCCCACGGGCGCTCTGGCACTTGACGCCGCTCTGGGTATCGGCGGTGTGCCGCGCGGTCGTATCGTCGAGATCTACGGTCCCGAGTCCTCCGGTAAGACGACGCTTTCGCTCGAGATCCTGGCCGAGGCCCAGGCAATGGGTGGCGTTGTGGCATTTATCGATGCCGAGCACGCGCTCGATCCCACGTATGCCGCGCGCATTGGCGTGGATATCGACGAGGTGCTCATTTCCCAGCCCGATACGGGTGAGCAGGCGCTCGAGATTGTTGACATGCTCGTGCGTTCCGGCGCCATCGATGCCATCGTCGTCGACTCTGTCGCCGCGCTGACTCCGCGTGCCGAGATCGAGGGAGAGATCGGCGATACCACGGTCGGCTTGCAAGCTCGCCTGATGAGCCAGGCGCTCCGAAAGCTCGCCGGCTCGCTGTCCAAGTCCAACACGACGTGCATCTTCATTAACCAGCTGCGTGAGAAGATCGGCGTCATGTTCGGCAACCCCGAGACCACGACGGGCGGCCGCGCCCTTAAGTTCTTCTCTTCGGTGCGTATCGACATTCGCCGCATCGACAGCATTAAGCTTAAGGACGAGGTTATCGGTAACCGCGTGCGCGCCAAGGTCGTTAAGAACAAGGTGGCAGCTCCGTTCCGTTCTGCTGAGTTCGACATCATGTACGGTACGGGAATCTCTAAGGAGGGCTCGATCTTGGACATGGCTGTCGAGTGCGGCATCTGCAAGAAGATGGGCTCTTGGTTTGCCTATGGCGAGGACAAGCTCGGCAACGGTCGCGAGGCCGCCAAGGCGTTCCTGCGCGAACACCCCGATTGCGCCGACGAGATTGAGCATAAGGTTCGCCTTGCCTGCGGGCTTGAGTTTGATGACGATGCTCCGTCCGAGGTCGAGCTGACCGATCAGCCGGCTGCGGATCAGCCTTCCGGCGAGGAGTTCGACGAGCTTTACGCCATCGATGGGTCCGCCATGCTCGATGACGACGACGAGTAGCGGTTACGCTCATGTCGTATACGGTGACCGAGGCCACGGTCGTCTTTCCCGATAAGAAGGCGGCCTCCTCGTTCTCGAGCGGATATGCGTCCAAAAAGCCTTGCGCACATATCGATTGTGAGCTTGAGGGCGGTTTTAAGCGGTCCATTTGGATTCCCGTGCGGGTCGCGCGCCTGTATGTCAAAAACCGCCCCGATTTTCCCTGTGATTGGGATGACTTTCGTGAGGCGGTTCAGCTCATCGAGCGTAAATGTGCTCTCACCATGGTGACCGAGATGTTGTCGCGACGCGACCATGCGACGGGTGAGGTCCGTGACAAGTTGGCTCGCTACGGCTTTCGCCATCCCGCGATCGATTTCGCCGTCGAGCGCGCCACCGAGTATCGCTTTTTAGACGAGAACCGCTTTTGCTCGCACTTTATCGAGGAACGCAAGCGGCGCGGTTGGGGGCAGCGCAAAATCGAGACCGAGCTCAAGCGCCGTCATGTTGTGCTCGATGACATTCCCGGTTATCCCGAGGATTATTTTGCCGTCGAAGACGATTTGGCGCGTGCGTCAGCCCTGCTCGCCAAGCGGCGTGTTCCAGAGACGCGCGGATTCGAAAAACTGGTTCGGTTTTTGATGGGCAAGGGCTTCTCGTATCACATCGCCGCCGATGCCGTTAAGGCGCGTCTCGATGCCGAATGCGAGGAATGTGCGCTTTAGACGTATGCGTTTTGTGGCCCTGCCGTTCACCTTGTTTTAGCCGCCGTACTGGGGCCATTTATTTGACAGTTGTTGTGGTTCAACGTACGATAAACAATGTCATTTGCTTTGTGATATGTGCTCATCTGCGATGAGTTTGTTTATATGTTTATCTGTATCCGACCCGCATAAGCTGCGCCCATATTACTCAAATGTCGCGAGCCGTTCGTAAGGACGGTTCGCTTTGTTGTGTAACGAATCCATAAAAAGGAGTGAGCATGCCTATCATCGCAGCGCTCGTTGGCATCGTTTTGGGTGCCATCGCCGCCATTGCCTACATGCGCACCGCCAAGCAGGGTAGTCTTCACGAGGCCGACGAAAAGATCCAGTCGGCACATGCACAGGCTGAGTCCTTGATCGGTGATGCAAAGCGTCAGGCCGAGACCCTCAAAAAAGAGGCTCTGCTTGAGGCCAAGGAAGAGATCATCAAGAACAAGCAGGCTGCCGAGGCCGAGGACAAGCAGCGTAAGAACGAGATTCGTACGCTCGAGAACCGCGTGATGCAGCGCGAGGAATCCCTCGATCGCCGCAACGACGCTCTCGACAAGCGCGAGCATCAGCTGTCCAGCCAGGCCGGTCAGGTCGAGAAGCGCTCCCGTGAGCTCGAGGAGCTCTGCGCAAAGCAGACCTCCGAGCTCGAGCGAATCGCCGACCTTACCCGCGAGGACGCCCACAAGGAGCTTCTCGATAAGGTTCGTGGCGAGGTCACCCACGAGGCCGCCACGATCATTCGCGAGTCCGAGCAGCAGGTTCGCGCCGAGTGCCACAAGACTGCCCAGGAGATCTTGTCCCTGGCGATTCAGCGCTGCGCTGCCGACCACACTGCAGAGGTTACCGTTACCTCCGTGCATATTCCCTCTGATGACCTCAAGGGCCGCATCATTGGTCGCGAGGGTCGCAATATCCGGACCTTTGAGCAGGTTTCCGGCGTCAACCTCGTGATCGACGACACGCCCGAGACCGTCGTTCTTTCGAGCTTCGACCCAGTTCGTCGTGAGACCGCCCGTGTCGCCCTCGAGAACCTCATCGCCGACGGCCGCATTCACCCTGCCCGCATCGAGGAGATGTATCACAAGGCTGCCGACCTGGTTCAGCAGCGCGTGCGCGAGGCTGGCGAGCAGGCTGCCTTCGATACCGGCATCCACGACCTACACCCTGAGATCGTCAAGACCCTTGGTGCCCTGCGCTACCGTACCTCGTTTGGTCAGAACGTGCTTCAGCACTCCCTCGAGGTCTCTGATCTGTGCGGCGTGATGGCTTCCGAGCTTGGCCTGGATGTTGTGACCGCTAAGCGCGCCGGCCTGCTGCACGACCTGGGCAAGGCAATCGACCACGACGTCGAGGGCCCGCATGCCGTCATCGGCGCCGAGCTTGCCCGCCGTTATGGCGAGAAGCCCGTTATCGTCCACGCTATCGAGGCTCACCATGCCGATGTCGACCCCAACACGGTGCTCGATGTCCTGGTACAGGCCGCCGATGCTGTCTCTGCCTCTCGCCCCGGAGCCCGTCGCGAGTCTGCCGAGAACTACATCAAGCGTCTTGAGAAGCTCGAGGAGATTGCCAACTCCCATGACGGCGTCGAGCGTACCTATGCCATGCAGGCCGGTCGCGAGGTCCACGTCATGGTTCAGCCGGATAAGATCTCCGATGCCCAGTCCACGGTTCTGGCTCACGATATCGCCCATCAGATCGAGGAAGAGATGGAGTATCCCGGTCAGGTGCGCGTCGTCGTGATTCGCGAGAGCCGCGCTGTCGATATCGCTAAATAACATGAGCGACGCGAACGAGCTTATCTCATTTATCGCGTCGATGTCGGGGGAGGGCAACCTTCGCGTCGAGGAGAACCTTGGCGAGGGGTATGTCCGCCTCCGCGTTTCGGAGGCCGAGCGGCGCCAGGCAAAGCACGACATTCAGCATGTCGAGGACATCGTCATCGAAATGCTCCGTAATGCTCGCGATGCCGGCGCCGACAAGGTCTATCTCGCCACGACCAAGGAAGATGGCGTCCGCACGCTTGTCTTTCTGGATAACGGTTCTGGCGTTCCGCTGGATATGCAAGAGCGAATCTTTGATGCCCGCGTTACCTCCAAGCTCGAGAGCATGAAGATGGACCGTTGGGGCGTTCACGGTCGTGGCATGGCATTGTTTTCGATCAAGCAGAACACCGACGAGGCCCGTGTGGTCACGTCCGGCGTCGATCTTGGTTCAGCCTTCAAGGTGAGCGTTGCGGCCGACCGCCTCAGTGAGCGTGCCGATCAGTCCAGCTGGCCCCAGGCCGTCAAGGATGAGGACGGGCGTTACGTCTGTGCTCGCGGTCCGCATAATATTATTCGCGCTGCTTGTGAGTTTGCGCTCGAGGAGTTGCGTGGTTGCGATGTCTATCTGGGCTCTCCGTCTGAGATTGCCGCGACCCTTTATGCTCAGGCGTCAGGTCGGCTTGATACGTCTCGTCTCTTGTTCATTGATGACGAGAGCGAGCTTCCGGTTATCGATCGTTTAGGCCTTGCTTCTGATGCCGAGGACTTTATCCGTATCTGTGCGGGTTTGGGTCTTGAGATGTCCGAGCGCACGGCTCATCGCATTTTGGCAGGGCAGATTAAGCCCGTTCGCGGTGTGACCGCGCGTCTGCTGCGCGAGCGTGATTCGTCCTCGCATGCGCCGGCTCCTGTCGATCTCGCAAAGGATCGTCGCGGGCTACGTATTGCCAAGGATGATATGGCGCAGTTTTCGCGTGCTGTGGAGCGCGACTTTAATGACCTTGCCGCCCGGTACTATCTCAACCTTTGCGGCGACCCAAAGATTCGCGTTTCGCGTGATCGAATCACCGTGACCTTCGATCTTGCCAAAGAGGAATAGTGCCTTTACCGAGTCCACTCGGTACGATACAGTTATTGCAGTTAAAACGTACTTTTAAACGCAGGAGTTTCTTCATGGATTGCCTGAAGGTATCAAGCAAATCATCGCCCGCGTCCGTTGCCGGCGCCATCGCCGGCATGGTCAAGGATGGTGTACCCGTCAACATTCAGTGTGTCGGCGCCGGTGCGGTCAACCAGGCCATTAAGGCCGTGGCTATCGCGCGCGGTTTTTTGATCCCAACCGGTTTTGATATTTCCTGCGCGCCTGTGTTCTCCGACATCCTCATTAACGGGGAGTCGCGCACGGCCATCCGCCTTTCTATCTACGTTCACCAGATCAATCGAGCTGCTATGGATAACGTCGTCATGGATGATGTTAAGCCTGTGGCATAGCTTCTGATTGCCTTGTTTAGCTCCCCATCGTTAGGACTTATGCACATGGACCAGCGTTCCGTACGCGATATTCTTACCGGTAAAACCTACTTTATCCGCACCTTTGGCTGCCAGATGAATCAGCACGACTCCGAGCGTGTGAGCGGTCTGCTTGATTCATATGGCTGCCTCATGGCGCTCGATCCTGCGCATGCCGATATCGTTGTCTTCATGACGTGCTGCGTGCGCGAGGCCGCCGATACTCGCCTGTACGGTCAGTGCAATTCCTGCAAAAGCCTGCCGCCTTCGCCTTCGGGCAAGCGTGTGGTTGCCGTGGGCGGCTGCATCGCGCAGCGTGATGGCGAGGGCCTGCTCACCAACGTCGATAACGTCAATGTCATTTTCGGCACGCATTCCATCGCACATGTGGCCGAGCTCATTGCCGAGGCGTTCCTTGATGGTAAGCGTCATATCCGCACCAACGAGCATGAGGATACGGATGCCATGAGCATGCCGTGGCATCGCGAGACCCAGTATCACGCCTGGGTGCCCATCATGACAGGTTGCAATAATTTCTGTACCTATTGCATCGTGCCGTACGTGCGCGGTCGCGAAAAGAGCCGCCCCTTCGAGGAGATTGTCGACGAGGTGACCGGTTTGGTGCGCCAGGGCGTGCGTGAGATTACGCTGCTGGGCCAAAACGTTAACTCATATGGTCGTGATCTGTTTGGCAAGCCGCGTTTTGCCGATCTGCTGCGTGCCGTGGGCGATACGGGTGTGGAGCGCATCTTCTTCACGTCTTCGCATCCCAAGGATCTGCTGCCCGAGACCATCGACGCCATGGCCGAGACGCCTGCCGTTATGCCGCAGTTGCACCTGGCCGTCCAGTCAGGTTCGACGCGGATCCTCAAAGAGATGAATCGCCGTTATACACGCGAGGACTATTTGGGCTTGGTCGATCGCATTCGCAACCGTATGCCCGATATCGCACTCTCGACCGACATTATCGTTGGCTTCCCGGGCGAGACTGAAGAAGACTTTGAGCAGACGCTCTCGCTTGCCGAGACGGTCCGCTATGCCCAGGCCTATACCTTCATTTATTCCAAGCGCGCCGGTACCCCGGCCGCAGAGATTGACGATCCTACGCCGCATGAGGTTATTCTCGAGCGTTTCAACCGCCTGGTTAAGGTTATCGAGACCACGGCACACGAGTATAACCAGGGTGAGCTTCATGCTGTGGTGCCGGCGCTCATTGAGGGAACGAGTAAAAAGAACGACGCGGTCCTGCTGGGCAAGAGTCCCAAGAATCAGACCGTGCATGCGCCTATCCCCGAGGGTTACAGCATCGATCAGCTTGTTGGCAAGATCGTTGATGTTGACGTTGACGTTGCCAAGACCTGGTATTTGTCCGGCTCCGTTGTGGGCGAGCCGCGCTAATGGTTTCTCCCAGGGCAGGTCTTTCCGCCGTTGCGATCGTCGGTCCGACGGCGGTTGGTAAGAGCGATGTTGCCGACTGTTTGGCAGCTCGTCTTTCGTCCGAAGTGCTGTCGTGCGATGCGATGCAAATCTATCGCGGCATGGACATCGGTACCGCAAAGATGGCGCCCGATGAGTGTACGGCGCCGCTGCGTCTCGTCGACATTGTAGAGCCGGGTGTGGCATATTCTGCTGCGCTTTATCAGGCTGACGCTCGCGCGCATATTGAACGTCTCCTTGGTTCGGGTTGCCTGCCGGTTTTTTGCGGAGGTACGGGGCTGTATCTCAAGGCCGCCCTGGATGAGATGGATTTTCCCTCGGGCGAGCTTGAGGACGATCGTCGCGTGGGGTATCAGGAACTTGCCGAGCGCATAGGCGAGGAAGCGCTGCACGCGCTGCTTGCCGAGCGTGACCCCGAGTCCGCTGCGGTCATCCACCACCATAATGTTCGTCGCGTGATTCGGGCGCTCGAAATGCACGATGATGGTGTGTCCTACGCGCAGCAAAAGTCGCAGTTTAGTGTTCCGCGCGAGCATTATCATGCTCTATGGTTTGGTCTGACGCGTAATCGCGAGGTTCTCTACGAGCGCATTAACCTGCGTGTCGATCTGATGTTTGAACAGGGTCTTGTCGATGAGGTTCGCGGTCTGATGGACCAGGGGCTGGGAGATGCCCTGACGTCGATGCAGGCAATTGGTTATAAAGAGATCATTGATGCTTTCAATGGCGTGATTTCTATGGATGAGGCTCGCGAACTCATTAAGATGCGTTCGCGTCGCTATGCCAAACGTCAGCTTTCGTGGTTTAAACGCGATGACCGCATCGTGTGGTTCGATATGGACGAGTTTACGATCGATGAGGTCGTTGAGGACATCCTGCATCGTATTGAGGCTGCCTAATGGCCCGTTTCCCCCTCGTTCCCACGGTACCCGAGCCCGAGCGTGCCATATTAGTTGGTGTTGAGTGGCGCGACAATGCGTGGCCGCTCGATCGTTCGCTTGACGAGCTTGAGCGCCTAGCCCATACGGCTGGCGCCCAGTGTGTTTCGCGTTTGTCACAGCGTCTGGTTAAGCCGTATCCAAAATCGTTTATCGGTTCCGGTAAGGTTGAAGAGCTGTGCGGCCTGGTGCATCGTATGGATGCCGATGTCGTTATTTTTGACGACGACCTGACGCCCTCGCAGCAATCCTATTTGGAGAAAGCCGTGGGCGAGCCGGTAAAGATTATCGATCGTACGGCACTGATCTTGGATATCTTTGGCCTTCATGCTCAGACGCGTGAGGGACGCCTACAGGTACAGCTGGCACAGCTTCAATATCTGTTGCCTCGTCTGCGTGGCATGTGGAGCCACCTCGCCAAGGAACAGACGCGCGGCGGCATCGGCTCACGCTTTGGTCAGGGCGAAAGTCAGCTCGAGGTCGACCGTCGCCTCATTCGTAATAAGATCGCTGCGCTTCGTCGTAAGCTCAAGCAGGTTGAACAGCGTCGCGATGTTCAATCCAAGAGCCGCATTGAGTCACCGGCGTTTCGCGTCGCGTTAGCCGGTTATACCAATGCCGGTAAATCGACGTTGCTCAATCGCCTGACCGGCTCTACGGTACTTTCGCAGGACAAGCTATTTGCTACGCTCGACCCGACGACGCGTTCGTATCGCCTGCCCGGCGGTCGCGGCATGACGATTACCGATACCGTCGGCTTTATTCAAAAGCTACCGCATGGTTTGGTCGATGCCTTTAAATCGACGCTGTCCGAGGTGTTGGGTGCCGATTTAATTCTCAAAGTCGTAGATGCGTCTGACGAGGACTATGAGCGACAGCTGGAGGCTGTCGACCGCGTGCTTGATGAGATCGGCGCTGGAGAGCGTTTAACGCTGACCGTATTCAATAAAATCGATCTTCTCGACAGCGTTGATCGATTGAGTTTCCGTCGTCGCTATCCCGAGGCCGTTCTGTTTTCGGCCCAAACGGGCGAGGGGCTCGACGATCTCGTCGATCGCATTGCTCGCGAGGCGGCCGCCACCGATGTGCTGATTTCCGCCGACATTCCCTATCGCGAAGGCGCCCTCATCACGCTGGTGCATGAGCAGGGGACCCTTTTGCATGAGGAATATCTTGAGGATGGCGTTCGTATTGTGGCGAAACTGCCGGCTCGTATTGCACCGCGGCTCGAGCGTTATCGTACGGAATAAACGAGTTCTAGTACGCCTAGAATGACAGGCTGATGGAGCAGGTAGAACGGTAAGGCATGCCGACCAAGGACTGTGAGCGCCGGGATGGGATTCGCGTATGCCCATTCTGGCGCTTCGAGGCTTGATGCTTGTGCTGCCTGGGCAGCAAAAAAGCCGGTAAGGTACATAAAGACAAACGGAATGAGTGGATAGTAGTCTCCCGATACAAAACCCGGGCCCGGAAATCCTAGCCATGCCAGGTAGGGGAGTGGGTAGACCGCTTTTGGAATGCCCCAAGTTAGGGCAAAAAGAACAAGGCACGCTGCGATGCCCCATGAACCCGGTAATTTTTGGAGTAGCGGACGGGTTAGTGCAACCACAGCGGTACACGTTGCCATGCAATAAATGATGCCAAAGTTCACTGAATCGTCGACCGATACGAGCGTTGTTGCGATCCAGACGACCAAAGCTGCGGCAGCGTACTTGGCCGCTCGTTTAGCATTGTTGCGTGAGAGCGTACACATCCAACCCGCGATAAACAAAAATACCCAGCTGATGCTGGCGCGCCAGATGTCTTGAAAGACAGTCTGGGTAAACCAGGGCATATCCCAGTCGTGCAGATACGCGAGATCGTAGCAAGCGTGAAAACCTGCCATTGAAATCATCGTAAACCCGCGGACGGTGTCAAAGATGGTGATGCGTTTCTGCATTACGAGAACCGGCGCATCAAACCGACGACTTTGCCCAGGATAACGGGATTCGTTGCATAGATAGGCTCCATGGTGTCATTCTCAGGCTGCAGGCGTACGCGTCCCTGCTCCTTGTAGAACGTCTTGACGGTCGCTGAACCATCAATCATGGCCACGACAATTTCGCCGTTCATGGCACTCTTTTGTTCACGGACGATGATGTAATCGCCATTGAAGATGCCGACATTGATCATTGAGTTCCCATGCACCTCAAGGATAAATGAACCTTGATCAGTGGCGATTTCGGTCGGGATAGTAAAAGTGTCTTCGATATTCTGCTCGGCCAGAATGGGGATCCCAGCCGCGACGCGACCAACGAGCGGTAGCGAGACCGTCCCGCGAGGTGCGGAGGGCTCGTCAGATTTAGAAATTGAGACAGAGGAACCGTCTTCGTTAAAGAGTTCCAGGGCGCGCGGTTTGGTGGCATCGCGCTTGAGTAGCCCGCGCGCCTCCAGGGCAGAGAGATGAGCGTGCACGGTGCTGGGGGAGGAAAGGCCCACGGCAGAAGCCATCTCGCGCACGCTGGGCGGATAACCCTTCTCCTGCTGATATTCCTTGATGAAGTCGTAAATTTGCTGCTGGCGCTTGGTAATTTTGCGAGCCATCAGGGCATCCTCTCTACCCATGCCAAACAAATGTTCGATTTTTGCTTGACAGGAACAACTGTTCGAAGATAATAATAACCGAACATTCGTTCCCGCGCCAGACATTTTTGTCCGCGCGGCTTGATAAAACTGTTCTCAGCAAAACACGCGAGAGGAGAACATGATGAATGTAACGAATATGGTCCAGGGAAACCTCGCCCTTAAGCTCGAGACGCCTGCAGAACCCACTTTTACGGTTGTTCAGGGTGGCCGCTCCGGCTTTCAGCCTCTGACCGTGCAGCCTGCTCGCAATCAGCAGACTGTAGCCGCGCCTACCCGCGCCGCCCTGAAGGTTTCGACGATTGTCGCCGTTGCCGTTGCGCTTACGCTCTTCTTTGTCCTCGCTACGTCTGTCTTTAGTGCTCGTCACGCTGCGTATGCCGAGTCCGTTACCAACGTTACCTACGAGACCATTCGCGTTCAGCCTGGTGATTCTCTTTGGTCGCTTGCCGAGGAATATCCAATCGAAGGCCTTTCCACGCAAGAGACTTCTGACATGATCCGTAACGTCAATCATCTGGAGCATGGTTCGCTCGCCGCCGGTGCGCATCTTAAGGTTCCTGCTCGTTCGTAATCATTATCGCGCTGCGCATGGTACCCTTGTTATCGTTTAAGAGGAGGTACCATGCGCTGTCCCAAATGCGGCAAGGCACATACCCGCGTCGTTGATTCCCGTATGCAGGAGTCAAATAACACCATTAAGCGCCGTCGCGAATGTTGCTCGTGTAATTACCGCTTTACAACGTTCGAGCGATGCGAAGACCCAATCGAGGTCATTAAGTCGGACGGAACTAAGCAGCGGTTCGATCGCAATAAGCTGCTTGTCGGCTTGATGCGCGCCACCATCAAGCGTGATATCGACACTAAGAAGCTCAATGAGCTTATCGACGACATCGAGGTCGAGCTGCGCTCTCGCACGCTGACGGCCGTCACGTCGCATGAGTTGGGTGATATGGTGCTCAAACGCTTGGCCAAGATCGACAAGGTGGCGTACATCCGCTTTGCCTCGGTCTACCGTGATTTCAAAGACGTCGATGAGTTTCTGCAAGAGCTCGACAAGTTAAGGTGATTCCATGTCCAACATTACCGTCAACATAAAGCGTCTCGACCCCACCGTCGAGCTTCCCAAATACGCCCATCCCACCGATGCCGGCTTGGATTTGCGCTCCAACGAGGACTGCGTCCTGAAGCCCTTCGAACGCCGTCTGGTCTCTACTGGGCTGGCTATCGCCCTGCCCGATGGCTACGCCGGCTTTGTCCAGCCCCGTAGCGGCTTGGCCATCAAGCAGGGCCTGTCTATAGTTAACACGCCGGGCCTCATCGACGCCCACTACCGAGGAGAACTCAAGGTTATCCTCATCAACCTGGATCCCACCAACGACATCCAAATCAACAAAGGCGACCGCATAGCCCAACTCGTCATCCAAGAAGTCCCCACGGTCAACCTAGTAGAAGTAGAAGAACTAGACAAAACCGACCGAGGAGCCGGCGGTTTCGGTTCTAGCGGCGTATTGTAATGTCCGCTCACCCGTGGGAGGCCGCTATATATCATTCCATGCTCAAACATTCTCGCGGGGCGCTCGTATCCCTCCCGCCCGCCTCTCACACATATCATTCCATGCTCAAACATTCTCGCGGGGCGCTCGTATCCCTCCCGCCCGCCTCTCACACATATCATTCCATGCTCAAACATTCTCGCGGGGCGCTCGTATCCCTCCCGCCCGCCTCTCACACATATCATTCCATGCTCAAACATTCTCGCTTCGCTTCGCTCGCTGCGAAACTGCGCGTGGAACGATATGTGTGAGAGGCAGGCGGGCGGCTACTCGCTTGAAAAAAATTTACATTCTAGTAAGCCAATGCGACAAAGGAACAATCCCTTTGTCGCATTGGCTTGCTGTATTTAGATTTTCCGGTTTCGCCTTTGAAGGTTCTAGTGGTGGGGAATCTGGTATAGCTGCTAGTACGTAAACGCAGCTTACCTGCGGGAGGCCCCTATATATCGTCCCACGCGCAGTTTCGCAGCGAAGCGAGAATGTTTGAGCATGGGATGATATATAGGGGCCTCCCGCAGGTAAGCGGACATAAAGACGCTAGCGGATATGCGCAGGTTTTCCGCCCCAGTAGAAGCGGCAGAAGGCTCGTTTGCGCTTTTGGGGTTTGCCTACGAGCTCCGTGGTTGCGATGGCTATGTCTTCGGCTGCGTGGGGGCGGCGTAGTACTTCGCCGTTGATGAGTAGGGCTTTGAGTGATTCGGGATGGTCGTGCAGGTGGCGCAGGGTTACGATGAGTTCTCGTGCGGTGGTGACATGCATGCTGGCGCCCATGCCGGTGAGCATCGTGGTGTTGGCCTTTTCCTGGCCATAGGACTTGCCCAGCAGGATCATCGGCAGATGCGCGCACAGGCACTCGGTGACGGTGAGTCCGCCCGATTTGAGAATTGCCAGGTCGCAGCCGTGCATGAGGGCCGCCATGTCGTCCACGTAGTCCAGAACCGTGACGTTTTCGAGCTTCATGGCGTCGAAGAGCTTCTTGAGTCGGGCGGCGTATTCCTCATCCTTGCCCGGCAAAAAGACAAAATGCATGTCCTCAAAGCTGCGTAGGAAGGGGAGGGTCTGGTCCATCGCCGCGCGAAAGCGGACGTACGGTTGAGGTAAACTGGCGCCGGCCATAACCAGCACGACGGTCTTGTCGGTGGGGAGGTTGAACTTGGCTAGCTCTTCCTCGCGATCGTAATCCGTGTCGAATCCGGTGCGAATAGGAATGCCGGTAATGCGAATCTTTGCCTCGGGCACCTTGCGCGGACGCAGCGTTTCGGACATAAATTCGTTGGCAACACAGAATAGATCGGTGTCCTTGTGGGGCCACCAGCCCTCGACTTCGTAGTCGGTCGGTACGCAGATGACCGGATAATCGATACCCGTAATTACGCGGGCACCCACGGCAACATTGGCTGCTGTGATGTGCGTTGCGACCACGGCTATGGGCCTGCGGCTACGAATATATTCGTTGAAGGCGGGGAACATGATTCGTGACCATGCCGTGCCGCCACCCCAGAGAAGATGTCCCGTAAGTGTATATCTCCAGGTCAGGTCGTAAATGGGGCGTGTGGCTCCCGTAAACGAAGCCGCGGTCTTATTGCCGTCGAATTTAATACGTCCAAAATCAAGGATATCGAGCACTTCAATCTCAACATCCTCGGGGATGCCATTGGTGCCGCGGATGAGGTCGAATGCCTGCGCAATCGCATTTGCGGCGGCCTTATGGCCTGAGCCGACCGAGGCGTGCACGATGGTCACGAGAGGTTTTTGCTGAGCCAAGAGCGCTGTTTGCTCCGATTGGGGAGTGCTGTGTGTGAGCAGGGGAGCGTCGTCGCTCGTCTGCGTTTGATCCATCGATAACTCCCCTTCGACGTTGTGACACGGATTTATCATTGTAGTGCATGAGTGTCATGTTCACGTAAATTTGGGTATGAGCGCAAAGAACGTCAATGTTTCGACGAGAGGATATTCCATGACTACCGATCAGCCGATCGATGTTGCGATTATCGGTGGCGGCCCCGCGGGCTATGCTGCCGCCATTTACGCTGCGCGTGCCAACCTGACGACGACCGTGATTGAGCAGGGCATGTCGGGAGGGCAGATCGCCACAACCAATGAGATCGAGAACTATCCGGGCATTCCGCTCTTGAGTGGCGCCGAACTCGGCGAGCGTTTTCAGCAGCATGCAGAGGGCCTGGGAGCACAGGTTGCATGGAGCATGGTTACGGGTATCGATTACGATGCCGATGCAGCGCTGTTTACGGTGCATCACGATACGGGCGATACGCTGGCCTCGAGTGTTATCGCTTGCATGGGTGCCACGCCGCGACCGGCAGGTTTCGCTGGCGAGGATACGTATCGCGGTCGTGGCGTCTCATATTGCGCAACATGTGACGGCATGTTCTTCCGCGGCAAACAGGTCTTTGTAATTGGTGGTGGCAATTCGGCATGCGAAGAAGCTCTGTTCCTGTCAGACATTGCCAACAGCGTGACCATCGTGCTGCGCCGCGACCAGTTTCGTGCGCCTGATGGTGTTGTTCAGAGAGTACTCGAAAAGGACAATATTACAGTTAGGTACCAAACAAGTATTGTGGAGCTCTCGGGCGAAGCCATGCCAACGATGATCACCTTTAAGGACAATGCATCCGGTAAGACTCATACCGAGTCATTTGAACCTGGCTCGTTTGGCATCTTTGTCTTTACGGGGATGCAGCCACATACCGAGCTTATTGAGCATCTAGTCGATCTGGCTCCTGACGGCGGCATTGTCACCGACGATTCGATGGCCACCCGTACGCCCGGCTTATTCGCAGCCGGCGATATCCGTTCCAAGCGTTTACGCCAGGTTGTGACCGCCGTTTCTGACGGAGCCATAGCAGCAACGAGCGCATACGCGTTTCTCCGTTGATAAGTACGATAATATATCTTATGTAAAGTTGTTATCAATTTACTAAATGGCGGGACAGATGCATCAGTGCACTGTCCCGCCAATTTTCTTGGCGGCTATGTGGTATGCAAAACTGGGAAATCTAGAATACAATATTGAAAAGGAACGGAGGACCTTTATGAACCACGTTAACCACGTTATTCCGATGTCCGATTCGACTGTCAGCATTAAGCCTGAGGATATTCAGCCCACGGTGCTGCCCGATACATTTATTCAGTCCGATATCGTGCGCAAACTTAATACGTTGAGTCTGCCTCGCTATGACCAGTTGCCCAACGTGACGCTCTACCGCGATCAGGTCATTGAATATGTCGCGCTGTGGATGGAGCCACTGTCCATTTGCGTGGAGCAGCCAGTCATTACGCCATCGATGATCAATAATTACGTGAAGGTCGGCCTGGTACCTGCTCCGGTCAAAAAGCAATATGGCCGAGAACAGATTGCGCGTCTCATCGCCATTTGTATCTTTAAGCAGGTGCTGCCCATCGCTGCGGTTCAGGCGCTCTTTAATATTCAGCGCTTGAGCTATGACGCTCCGACGGCATTCGATTATGTGGTCGATCAACTTGAGGCATCGATTCGTGCGGCGTTTTCCGTCGAGCAGACTCCCGTGCCCGATAGCGCACACCAGGTTACGCGCGAATCGCTGCTCGTACGCAGTGCGGTATCGTCCTTCGTTTCGAAGGCGTACCTGATGAGCTATCTCAAGTTCAACGGGTTTAATAGCTAGCCCACGTTTAAAACGGGCGGGACAAAGAGCCATCTGTCACTTTGTCCCGCCCGTAATTTTGTTTGGTTGGACTTTACTTGCCCGAAGCTATGCCCATGCCGTAGCCGATAATGAGCCCATGCATTTCGGCATAGTATGAATCTAGCCCGTTACAGGGCATGATGACAGTCTTGGAGCCTGGCCAGCGCTCTACAATGCGGCTGCCAAGTGCCTGGGCGCCTGCCTCATTCTCGACATGGTCGATGACGACCTCGCCGCCCGTAAAACCCTCGGCTTCCATAGTGTCGATGATCTTGTTGAACATCTTCTTTTCGCCACGCGTGTGTCCGACGAGTTCGATTTTACCGGCCTCACTCGCCGTACCCAAAATGCGAATATTGAGCTTGTTGGCAATGACGCCGGCTGCCTTAGGGATACGTCCGGCTTTGGCGAGGTTTTCGTAATTGCACAAGCTGAAGAGGATTTTGCTGTTCTGCTCAAGACTATCGAAGTATGCACAAGCATCCTCGAATGAGACATCCGGATTGCTTGCGAGATAACGGTCGAACAGCAGGAAGATCAGGTCCATTTTGCCGCCAGCTGCGCGTGAATTGACAAGATGAATATTGCGGTCCGGTTCCTCGGCAAGAACCATATCGCGAGCCGTTGCGGCGGCGTTGTAGCTGCCCGACACGCCCTCAGAGATCGGCATGCAGATGGTATTGTCTGCCAATTTGAAGAGCTCGGCCCACTCCCCTACGCTGGGACAAGCGCTCGAAGAGGCGTTCGTCTCCGCCTGAACAGCGCAATTGAGCTCATGAACGTCGAGCGAAAGATCATCGACGAATTCACGCTCCCCCACTCGAATTTTGAGGGGCGCAAATGCAAAGGTGGTATGGGGTGCGGTCGGTTGCCAATCGCGGAGGTTGCAGCTTGAATCTGAGATAAGTGCCCAGCTCATAGAGGGTCCTTTCTAATTGCTCCTCAACAATTATAGCCATCTTGCAAACCGAATGTACGGCTATCTAGTTTTGAATACTAGATAGCCGTACAAGATTAGAGACAAAAGTATAGACCTCGCGACTTTAAGCCACGAGGTCCACATTCACACGCTGTGTAAGATGACTTAGTAACGCACGAAGATATAGTTGTTGTTCATGCCGGCGGCAACGGAGCTGATGATAACACCCGTGTTGTAGTCGGAAGCATGAATCATCTGACCGCCACCGATGTAAATGCCGGTGTGGTACGAGTTGACCACAACGTCACCGGGCTGCGGATCGGACACACGCGTCCAGCCCATAAAGGTGCCCGTGGTGCCCAGGCGACAATAGCGACCAGTGAGGCAGTAGCTAACAAAACCAGAGCAGTCGAAGCTGTTCGGGCCAATTCCGCCCCAGGAATAAGCACAACCAAGCTTACTGTATGCACGCGAGACAACAGAACCGCCATCGACGGACTGGCTCGGAACGGAAGGCGTCGGAGCCGGAGCCGGAGCGGGCGTCGGGGGCTGCGGAGTGGGAGCGGGCGCGGGCGCGGGCGCGGGCGTGTTGCCGCCGCCGTCGTTGGTCGTACCGCCACCCTTGTTGGTGTTCTCGGTCGTACCGGCAGTCTCGTTGCTCACCGTGGCCTTCTCGGCGGTACTGGCGTTGATGCCGGCCTGCAGCGCGGCGTTGGCCTCGGCCTCGGCGGCAAGCTCAGCCTGCAGCTGAGAATCCAGAGAGTTTACGACGTTTTGGGCTTCAGCCTGCTGGGCGTTAAGCTCGTCGACCTTCTTTTGCGTGGTGGCGACGTTCTTCTCCTGCTCGGCCTGCTTATCGGTGAGCTGCTGCTTAAGCTCCTTGACCTCTTGAATGGTCTGAGCCTGCTTGTCGGAAACTTTGCCGTAGTAGAACAGACGGTTGAGCATATCGCTCAGGTCATCGACGCCGGTCAGAACCTGAAGCAGGCTCAGACCGCCGGTTTTGTACTCGCCGGCGACATAGGTCGAGAGCTTGGCCTGACCATCGGCGATCTCCTGCTGCTTTTGTGTGATCTCGCCAGCAGTCTGGTCGAGCGCCTGCGTCTGCGTGGCGAGCTCATCGTAAATCTGCTGAGTTTGGGTACCGATCTGCTCGAGCTTCGTACGAGCAGCGGCAAGGTCGGATGCGGTATCGGCGTAGGCAGGAGCCGCGAGGCCCAAGCCCAAAACACAAGCGAGGGTTGCCGTAGCAGCGCAGCGTGCCATGTTTTTGTGCGTGTTTGCTGTGCGCATGTAGCTTCCTTTCCAGTAACTAAGGGTAACGGCTAGTCCACCGTCACCAGGCTAAAGAGCTCCACATCGCTATCAGACGGCGTGAGCTTCTCGCGCGGGTTGAGAAACGCAAGCTCAAGGATACAACCGTAACCGACAAGCTTTGCGCCCATATCTCGCACCAGTTTACCTGTTGCCTCGACGGTTCCGCCCGTCGCGACCAAGTCATCCAGAATCAACACGGTATCTTTAGAGCTGATAGCGTCGGCATGGATCTCAATGGAATCCGTTCCGTATTCGAGCTCATAGCTTTGGCTCACGGTCTCGCGCGGCAGCTTGCCCGGTTTACGTGCGGGAACAAAGCCGGCGCCAAGGGCTACAGCCACCGGTACGCCAACCATAAAGCCGCGAGCCTCGGGACCCACGACCTTGGTGATTCCCATGCCGGCAAAGTGCTCGGCGAGCGCATCGGTCATGGCATTGAGCGCCTCGGGATTGCCAAAGAGCGGCGTGATGTCTTTAAAGATGACTCCGGGCTCGGGATAGTCGGGGATGTCGACGATTTGAGATTCGAAGTCGTACATTGCATGACCTTTCAATGGGTTGCCGGATAAGCGGTAGCTGTTATTTGCCCGCGGTGACAGTGTTGGATTGCGAGGGGGCGACGACCTTGAGCGGCTTTACGAGAGAATCCTCGTGTGAAGCCGGCGCGGCAGCTTCTTCGTTTTTGGCCTTGGTGGATTCGGAACGCGCGATCTCCTCATCGAGCGCATCGATGTCGGCGTCCTCGACCACGGCGTTGAGCGACTCAAAAACGCGGTTCTTGAGCAACGCAGTGTGCACGCCTTCCGTCAGGTCGTGAAGCTTCTTAAACGCACGCTCGAGCTTGGCGTCGCGCTCGTCGTCGGAGGTATCCATGCCGAGCATGCTTACGAGCACTTGCTCAAACATCGAGGATTCGCGGTTGGCGGAAGACACGTACTGACGCAGGTTGCGCGGCTCGATATGGAAGCGTGACAGCTCGGAGCAGTAGCGGATGATCGGAAAATCGCGACCATCGACGAGCTCACGGTTCTGCGGACTTTTGATGATGCGAATGAGGTCGTTCTCGGCGAGCGAGCGGATAAACGAGATCTCGACGCCCAGCATATCGGGAATGGTCTCGATGGGATGCAGCTTTTGTTTGGTCTCCTTGGGCTCCGTCTTAAGCGGAACATCGGACAGCAAGCCCACCTCGTAGGCGAGCGTTGACAGGTCCGTGGCGTTTTCCAAGCGCTGCTTAATCACGTTGAGCGGCATATAGCGGGTCTTCTGCAGGTGCAGGATGACCTCCAGGCGGTCAACGTCCTCCTTGGAGTACTGACGGTATCCCTTAGGCGTACGATGAGGGGTAATGAGCCCCTCATCTTCTAGAAATCTAATTTTTGAGTTCGAAAGATCGGGGTATGCGCCTCGAAGTAGGTTGACGACTTGGCCGATACTCAGATAGTTGCGTTCGGCCATGCCCTACTCACCGGTTTCGATGCGCTCCGGCGTGCTCTCGTGGTAGATGAGCGTAAACGTACCGATCTGAACGGAAGAGCCGTCGTGCAGCGGAGCCGCGTTGACAATGGCACCGTCGACCCAGGTGCCGTTGAGCGAGCCCAGATCCTCAATACGGGCGCCCAGGCCCTCACGAATAATGCGTGCGTGGCTGCGCGAGACAGTCATGTCGTTGAGGAAGATGCCATTCGCGGGATCGCGGCCGATGGTGGTCACGTCGTCCTCGAGCTCAAAGGCGGCACCAGTCTGCGGACCCTTGACGATGGACAGAACGGGGGCGGTGATGCGCACGTTGGCCATGAGGTCGGGAACGGTGACGTCGCTTGAAGGCACGCGGAATACGCAGGTAGCGTCAGCAGTCTTATCATTCTGAGGCATATTGTTAACCATGTTGTCCATGACAACCCCTAACTTATCGCGGACGTGCCGCAAATAATGAACCGTACGTAATCATACCCCAACGAATCAGTCTTCGATTTCGGGGTTAAGAAAGTCGATGTCCTCGTCCTCGGGATGCGCGAGAGCCTGTTTAATGGCCACACTGCCCTTAATGGAGTAGATGACAGCGGTGAGCATGGAGAAGATCACACCACCATACACAAAGAAGATGCCGAGGGGCACCGAGCTTCCGTTGAGGCCCGGGAAGGCCGTGAGGGTTGAAGGTAAAAGGCGCAGGCCGTCAACAACGGGGAACCCGAGCAGCATGAGCGAGAAGCCGGTCATGAGCAGCGCAGTGGCAATTTTTCCGGGAAAGACGACATCGATGGGGCGACGGTGATAATGACGCACGATAAGCGTGCCGATGCCCAGATAGATGTCGCGGCCTATAATGAGCACGCAGACCCAGATGGGCAGCTCTCCGCGGACCACCAGGCCAAGTACGCCGGTGAACAGCAGCGCGCGATCGCAAATGGGATCCATAACCTTGCCGAGCCACGAGACCGTCTTAGTCATGCGGGCGATCTGCCCGTCCATCCAGTCGGTAGAGGCGGCAACGGCGTAGATAACGATGGCGATGACGCGGTTGTTATCCGTCACAAACAGGTACAGAAATACCAGGGTGAGGATCAGGCGCGTAAAGGTGATGAAATTGGAGATCGTAAAGATCTTATTCGACGGGTAATCGGAAGTGCCGATAAGCTCCTTTTTGATCTTCTTTTTGATGCCCACAGGACTCCCCCGCTGGTTAACGACAAAACTTTCGATACTATACCCGTTCTGGCGATGTCTATCCAGCGTAAGCATAGAGAGTCCAGACATGAGGAAGGCGCTGTCGCAACGTGAATGTACCGTTTTTGTGTACGTCAGCCTCCAAACATGTCATAAATTGTCATTTTTGGAGGGTGACGTACAAGTTTTTGTTGAGCGAAAGTATCGATCAAGAAAGCCGTTGATTCTTTGTTGCTTACGCTGTTGATTCTCAATAAAAAAGGTCAGGCACTAGGTGCCTGACCTGCAAACTTCTGGTCGGGACGACTGGATTCGAACCAGCGACCCCTTGACCCCCAGTCAAGTGCGCTACCAAGCTGCGCCACGTCCCGAAGCTTATGTTTGTTGCACTGCTCTCGCTCGCAACAGGAAGTATATTAACCCGAAACTTTAGACTTGTGCAAGAACTTTTTTACAAATTTTGAAGCAAGTCCAAAATTGTATCTGCGAGCTGGGGTTTTGTTAGCACGGGAAGTTCTTGCGCGCCCGTCGTGCTCACAATCCAGGCCTTGTTCGTGTCGGTTCCAAAGCCCGAATCGGCGCGCGAAACATCGTTGGCGATAATGGCATCGCAGTCCTTGCGCGCGAGTTTGCGCTGCGCGTACTCCACGACATTATCGGTCTCGGCTGCAAATCCGATTACACGGCGCTCGCCTTTCTGGCGCGAGAGCTCAGCCAAGATATCGACTGTCTCGACCAGTTCAATGTGATCCAAGCGTTCGTTCGACTTTTTGAGTTTATGATCCGCAGGGGCCGCGGGGGTGTAGTCGGCGACAGCGGCCGCACAAATTGCCGCATCGGCCGTTTGGAAGGCGTTCAGGGCAGCTTGGAGCATCTCTGCGGCGGTCTGCACGCGCACGCACTCCACGCCGTGGGGCACATCGAGCGATGTCGGTCCCAACACGAGCGTGACCGCAGCACCGCGGCGAGCAGCCTCCCCTGCCAGGGCGATACCCATCTTGCCCGAAGAGCGGTTGCCAATGAAGCGCACGGGGTCGATCGGCTCGTGCGTGGGGCCGGCGGTAATCACGATGCGCTTACCTGCCAGATCCTGAGGCGCGGGGTTGAGCACCTCACAGACAGCCTCGACGATGTCCTCGGGCTCGCTCATGCGGCCCGTGTCTACGTCGCCGCAGGCGAGGTAGCCGCTGCCCGGACCCACCACGTGCACGCCGCGGTCGCGCAGCGTGGCCATATTGGCCTGTGTAGCCGGTGCCTTCCACATGCCGTTGTTCATGGCCGGCGCGATCACGACGGGTCGCGGCGTTGCCAACAGCGTGGTGGAGATGAGGTCGTCGGCGATGCCGTTGGCCATCTTGGCGATGATATTGGCCGTCGCGGGCGCCACGACCACCAGATCGGGCTCCTGCGCCAGCGAAATATGGTGGATGGGGTCAGACGGGTCGTCGAATAGTCCAACCGCGACCGGCTCATTGGTGAGCGCGCGGAAGGTGAGCGGCCCAACGAACTCCGTGGCATGCTCGCTCATAACGACCTTGACGCGTGCGCCGCGCTTTTGCAGCAGACGCACGATATTGCACGACTTATAGGCGGCGATCCCGCCGGTAATGCCCAGCAGGATCGTTTTTCCCTCAAGTTGCATTGAATTGTTGGGTACCGATGTCATCGCTAGGCTTCCTTGCTCGGGAGTACCAGGAGGCGGTGGCAGTATGGGCAGTGCGTAATTGACCTACCGTCATGGTTGAGGTCGCTCATGGACGATGCCTGCAGCGCGGTGTGGCAGACCGTGGGGATGTTGCCCTGGATGGTCTCGACGGCCAGCCCGCGGAACTGCTTGAGCAGGCGCTCGTAGTCGGTGAGCACGTCGGCCGGTAGCGTAGCGGCAAGCGCGGTGCGCTCCTTCGTGGCGGCGTCGATCTGAGCCTGCAGGTCGGCAGCCTTGGCGCGGGCGGCCTTGGTATCGGCCTTCACGCCCTCCTCGAACTTGGCGATGATCGCCTGCGCGCGGACCTCGCGGTCGAGCGCCTCCTTATGGGCGACAACGACGTCCTTGCGGGTGTGCTCGATCTTGTCCAGACGCTTGGCCAGGGTGGCGAGCTCATTCTCCAGGTCCTGAACCTCGCGGTAGTCGGAGCCGTCGACGTGACGCTTCTTGGCGGCCTCGATGGCGTTGTTGGTCTGAATCTCGGTGGTGTTGAGATCGTCGAGCTCAATGTCCAGATCCTTGCGCTGGGCGTAGAGCTTGGTCATCTCGGCCTTGAGCTTCACATAGGTCTTGCGCTTGGAAGCGAGCTCCTTGAGCTCCGGCATATTGGAAAGTTCGCTCTTGTTGCGGGCGAGCTCCAAATCGATCTGTTGCAGCTTGAGTAGCGTAGCGCCGGCGCTCATAAGTTCTCTCCTTTTGTCACAGTCCACCATTGGCAAGGGTTCAGTATTTTAATCGCATGACGGGGGTCGACCCCGGCGTCAACTGTAGAGTTCATCAATATATCAACGAACGGCTCCTCAGAGCGGTCGTGGCCGAGCAAGATCACCGGCAGCCCGCGCAAGGCAAGGTCTTGCGCCACGTGGTAGCCGGCCTCTCCGGTCACAATAACATCTGCGCCTGCGGCGATGGCAAGCTCACCAAAATCGCCCAGGGAGCCGCCCAAAATGGCGACGGTTCGGCACGGGCTATCGGCCTCGCCCCACACGCGTGGGTCGCTGCCAAACACCGTGGCGGCACGAGTGGCAAGGTCGCGCAGGCTGCAGGGGTCGTTGAGCGTTGCAAGCGCGCCCAGGCCAGTCGCTTCGGGGTCGTCCACGTGCTCCAGCGAGCTTGCGGGCGCGGCGTCCAACAGCTTACTTAGGCAGACGCGTGCTTCGTGCGAGCGGTCCAGGTTGGTATGGAGCGATATGATGCTCACGCCGCAACAGGCCGCCTCATAGAGCGCCGCGCTGCACTGGGGGAGTGCGGAATCCGACGGACAAAACGCCTCAGGCGCCTTGATGTAGATAGGATGATGCGTCAGCAGCACGTTGGCACCGGCATCTTGTGCGCGGCGAACATTAGCTTCGGTCGCATCGAGCGCGCAGGCCACGCCGGTAATCTCGGCGGCAGGGTCGCCCACGGAGAGCCCTACATGATCCCAGCCCTCGGCGTCCGTCTTGGGATAGCGCGTCAGCAGAGCGCGCTCAAGGTCGGCGACGATCATGCGGCACCCACAATCGACAGCAGCGCTTGGGCAAAGTCGTCCAGGTCAGCCGGGTTCATGCGGTCATCGAAGGAGATGCGCAGTGCGCCCAGCGCCTGCTCGCGACCAATGCCCATGGCGCTGAGCACGTGGCTCGGGTCCATGCTGCCGCTCGAGCAAGCCGATCCGGCCGAAACCTCAAAGCCGGCGGCATCGAGCTTGACGATGAGTTCCTCTGAGTCCATGCCGTCGACGTAGATCGATACCATGCCGGGCAGACGATCGGCATGCGTGTAGTCGCCCATCGTGGCGTGAATGCGAGGATGGGTCGTAAGCGTGGCGTAGAGCTTATCGGATAAGGCCTGCAGCGTTGTGCGCTCCTGGGCAACATTCGGCAACAGCGCGGAAGCGGCAGCGGCAAAAGCCAGCTGCGTGCGCAGGTCCTGCGTTCCGGCACGACGGCCGGCCTCCTGTCCGCCGCCAAAGATGCGCGGGCGCAGCGGCGTGCGGCTCTTAAGGTAGAGCGCGCCGGATGCCACGGGGCCGCCAATCTTGTGCGCTGCAACGGTCATAGCGTCAACTCCCAGCTCGGTGACATCGAGCGGAATATGTAAGTAGCCCTGGATGGCATCGGTATGAAACAAGGCGCCGGCAGCATGTGCGGCGGCGGCAAGCTCGCGGATGGGCTGCACCACGCCGGTTTCGTTGTTGGCGACCATAACGCTCACGAGCGCCACGTCGTCGCCTAGCAGTTCGACAAGCGCGGCGGGCTCAATGTAGCCCGCACGGCAGGGCTGCACCAGGTCGACGGAAAAGCCGGCGGCGCGCAGCAGCGGCAGGTTGTCCAGAATCGAATCGTGCTCGACGGCAGATACGATCACGCGGTTACGCTTACGGTCGCGCTGACGGGCGCCTTCGGCAAGACCGAGCAGTGCCAACTGGTTGGCTTCGGTGCCGCCGTTGGTCAGGATGATCTCGGACGGGCGAACGCGTGCACCAAAGCTGCGGGCGATCTCGCGACGGGCGGCTTCCAGGCGTGCGGCGGCCTTGCGGCCGAGCGAGTGCAGCGAGTTGGGGTTGACGCCGGCAAGCTCGCTGTCGTCATATTCGCGCTGCGCAAGGCGCGCCTCGGCGCGCATGGGCGTCGAGGCGGCATAGTCAAGATTCACGGGTATGCGGTTTTGACCTGCGGTCATAAGGGATTATGCCTCCTGTGCGGCCTTGTTGCCCAGCTTCTGCAGCAGCGCAACCTCGGCAGCGGGATCTTCGGACTTAAATACGGCGGAACCGGCCACGAGCACGTTGGCACCGGCCTTGACGACCTCGGCGATGTTCTTGGAAGAAATACCGCCGTCGACCTCGATGAGGGGCGACACGCCGTGGCGCTCACACATGGCCGTAAGCTCATGCAGCTTAGGCAGAGTGCCCGGGATAAAGCTCTGGCCGCCAAAGCCAGGGTTCACGCTCATCAGCAGCACCATGTCGACGACGTCGATGATGCTCTCGAGTACGCAGACGGGCGTGGCGGGGTTGAGCACCACGCCGGCCTTGACGCCGCGCTGCTGCAGGTACGTGAGCGTGCGGTGCAGGTGCGCGGAGGCCTCGTAGTGCACGGTGATCATGTCGGCACCGGCGTCGGCGTACCAATCGACCGTCTCGTCGGGGTTCGACACCATGAGGTGCGCGTCTACCGGTACATCGGTGGAGCGCTTGACGGCTTTGAGGATGTCAACGCCAAAGGTAAGGTTACCGGTAAAGTGACCGTCCATAACGTCAAAGTGCACGTAGTCGGCGCCGGCAATCTTGTCGAGTTCGCCCTTCAGGTTGGCCATGTCGGCCGAGAGGACGGATGGAGCGATTTTGATGGAACCCATGGTAGAAGCCTTTCTGCGCTAGTCGGTGAGTCCGTAGAACTCTTGAGAGGGGACGCGATCGGTAAGAATTTCGAGCGCCCTATCCAAGGTAACACCGTTGTAGAGCGTTTGCTCCACGGCAAAGGTAAGCGGAATGTCTACGCCCAGTGAACGGGCAAGTTCGCTGACGCTGCGGGCCGCGACGGCGCCCTCAACCACCATATGCGTGCGCTCCTGATACTCGTCGAGTGACACGCCGTGGGCAAACTCGTAGCCAAAGGTGCGGTTGCGCGAATGCTCCGAGGTGCAGGTGGCAATGAGGTCACCCATACCAGCGAGTCCCATGCAGGTCATAGCTTGACCGCCGCGGGCGTGCACTAGACGGCTGATCTCGGCCAGGCCGCGCGTCATGATAAGGGCGAGCGTGTTGTCGCCTGCACCGGTGCCGGCGGAGATGCCGCACACGATGGCGATGACGTTTTTCATAGCGCCGCAGACCTCGACACCGGTCATGTCTTGCGACAGATAGATACGGAAGGCAGTGGACAGGAGCAGGTTCTTAAAGGTCTCCCCCACCTGCTGGTCCTCGCTGGCGATGACGGCGGCCGAAAGCCCGCCGCGGCAGATTTCCTCAGCATGGTTGGGGCCCGAAAGCGCCGCGACACGCGCCTCGTTGCCGATCTCGCTGGCGATGACCTCGCTCATGAGCAGGCCGGACTCGGGCTCAATGCCCTTGGTGAGGCAGAGCACCGGGGTATCGGCGGCGATAAAGGGCGCGGCCTGGTGGCACACGCTGCGAAGGTGCGTCGAAGGTACGGCAAAGATGATGGCCTCGGCGCCGTCGAGCGCCTGCGCCAGCTCCGTCGTGGCGACAACGTTTTTGGGCAGCTCGTAGCCCACCAGATACCGGGGGTTGCGGTGCTCGCCATTGATGCCGGCGGCCGTCTGCTCGCTGTGGGCCCACATGGTCACGCGCTCGGCTCGCGCGGCAGCAAGGCCGGCGACGGCGGTTCCCCAGGAGCCGGAGCCAATCAGCGCAACATTCATGACTCTCTCCTACTTATCGTCGGGCTCGGTGACGCGCTTGGTAAACGAGAGCTTGGACTCCTTACCGGCCATGAGCTTTTGGATATTCGAGCGATGGGCCCACACTACGGTGATGCCGATCATCGCCATGCAAAACTTGAGGCCCAGGCTGCTGTACGGAAAGACCGCGCAGGCAGCGATGGGAAGTCCGATGGCAGCGGCGAGCGAGCCCACCGACACATACTTGGTGATGGCGACGGCCACGATAAACATGCCTAGCAGCGACAGGCCAATAGGCCAGTACCAGGCGAGGATGACGCCCAGACCAACTGCGATACCCTTGCCGCCATGGAAGTTGAGGTAGGGCGAGAAGATATGGCCCCACACGGCTGCCAGGCAAATGACGCCGAGCATCCAGTCGCCAGGGGCACCGGGCGCCATAATGTTCGGCGGAAAGCCATAGCCCACGCTCGCGATGAGCGGACGCGCGATAAGGACGCAGATGGCGCCCTTAAGGCAGTCGAGCAGCAGGGTGAACGCGGCCACCTTGGGACCGGCCACGCGCAGGGCGTTGGTGGTGCCGATGTTGCCGGAGCCCGCCTTACGGATGTCCGTGTGGTTGAACACGCGGCCCAGGATCAGGCCAAACGGAATCGCTCCGATAAAGAACGAGACCACGGCGCAGATGGCGGTCAGCAGAATCGGATTAAGCATCCTTTTGCTCCTTCTTCCTAAAGAAGAGTCGAATGGGCGTGCCGGCAAAGTCGAAGGTCGAGCGCATGCGGTTCTCCACGTAGCGCTGGTAGGTGTCGTTGACCAGGTCGCTGTGGTTAACGAAAAACGTGAACGTCGGCGGGTTGACGCCCGTCTGGGTCACGTAGTGCATGCGCAGGCGGCGCTTGCCGTCCACCACGGTATGGCCGAACTCGCGCAGGTCGGTGAGGAACGTGTTGAGGCGCGAGGTGCTGATCTTCTGCGAGCGCGTCTTTTCGGCTGCGTCGACCATTGCCCAGATCTTCTCCACGCTGCGGCCGGTCAGGGCAGAGATGCGCAGGTACTGGGCCCAGGGAGCCATGACGCCCAGACGGCGGTCGACGGTCTCCATGCAGGCCTCGCGCTTGCGGTCGTCGTCGAGTAGGTCCCACTTGTTGAGCAGCACCACGATGGCGCAACCGCGCTCGATGGCCAAGCCCATGACCTTCTGGTCCTGCTCGGTGACGCCCACGGAGGCGTCGACGACGAGCAGCGCCACGTCGGCGCGGTCGATGGCGCGTAGGCCGCGAACCATGGAGTAGTACTCGATGTTCTCGTAGACGGTGCTCTTTTTGCGGATGCCCGCAGTGTCGACCATGCGGTAGTGCTTGCCGTTGCGCTCGACGACCGTGTCGATGGCGTCGCGCGTGGTGCCGGCGATGTTCGAGACGATGGAGCGGTCGGCACCCAGGATGCGGTTGAACAGCGAGGACTTACCGGCGTTGGGGCGGCCGATGATGGCCACGTTCAGCGCATCGGGGAACTCGTCGGCGACCTCGTCCTCTTCTTCCGGAAGCAGGGCCACGATATCGTCGAGCAGGTCGCCCGTGCCATGGCCATGCAGGGCCGAAAGCGGCGTGGGCTCGCCGATGCCGAGCGAATAGAACTCCCAGATGCTGTCGTTCTCGCGATCGGGGTTGTCGAGCTTGTTCACCAGCAGAAAGACCGGCTTGTCGCAGCGCTTGAGCATGCGGGCGACCGACTCGTCCTCCTCGGTGACACCGGTGCGGCCGTCGACCACAAACAGGATGACGGCGGCTTCCTCGGCGGCGGCGAGCGCCTGGTCGCGGATGGACGTTGCAAAGACATCGTCGCTCTTGAGCGGCTCGATACCGCCCGTGTCGACGATAGTGAACTCGCGGCCGTTCCAATCGGCCGTGTGGTATGAGCGGTCGCGCGTGACGCCGCGGGACTCGTGGACAATGGCGTCCGAAGTCTGGGCCAGGCGGTTAACGAGCGTGGACTTGCCCACGTTGGGGCGTCCGACGACGGCGACGATAGGTTTCATCTGCTCTCCTTTAATGGGTAGGGTCAGCGGAATTAGTAGAGTCGGCAGGCACAATGCCAAGAATGTGCTCCAGGGTATCGAGCAGCTCATGCGGCATGGTCGATACCACATGAACCTCGGCGCCGCGACCGGTAAGGCTTGCGAGTAAGTCGTCACGATGATACTCGTCAAGGGTCATACCGTCGGCGTTGAACATGAGCTTAGGCACAAAGAGCATAACCCCCGAGAGGCCCTGTGGCAGCTGCTCCAAGATGTCGCAGGCGACAATAAGCCCGGTCACGTCCACGTTGCCGCCAAAGTAGCGGTTCTTGATAGCCGTGACAGTGCCGGCGAGTCCCTGGGGCGACTCCACAAAGCGGGCCAACGTGTCGCGTGCGCTGGCGCCCGAGAGGCACAGCAGGTGCTGGCTGCGGGCGGCGATGCCAGCGCGGACGCGGGCCAGTCGCTCGGCATCGGTAGCCATCACGTCGTCGGTCTCGTCCAGATACGAGCGGATCATGCCGATGCCGTCGTAATACTGCGGGTAGCCGTCGTAGAAATCGGCCTCGGGCGGCTCGATGCCGGCGTCCAGATAGAACTCGTCGCTCATCTGGAAGGTGTGGCGGCCAAAGCGCTCGAAGGCACGTTCCTGGAAGGGCCGGATCATGTCGATGGTCTCGCGCGCCAGCTCGGGCTTGTCGCTGTAGGACCAGCTAAAGCGATTCTGGTGTTTGGTAAATCCAAGGGGCACAATGCCCAGGCTGGTGATTTGCTCGTGCTCCTCGCAAAAGCGCAGGGTCTTCTGCAGCTCCTCGCCGTCATTCATGCCGGGGCACAGCACGATCTGCGCGTGGATTTCGATGCCGGCGGCCATGATGGCCTCGAGCACGTCCATGCCGCGTTGGGCGTTTCGGCCCATCATGCGGCGGCGGATATCTGGGCTCACGGCATGGACCGACACGTTCATGGGGCTCATGTTGCGTTGGATGACGTTTTGAACATCTTCGTCGGAGAGGTTCGTGAGCGTGACAAAGTTGCCCTGCAAAAAGCTCAGACGATAGTCGTCATCGCGGATGTAGAGCGTGGAGCGGCCACCCTTGGGCAGCATGGTCATAAAGCAAAACACGCAGGCGTTGACGCAGGTACGCATGCCATCAAAGATGGGGCCATCGAACTCCAGGCCCCAGTCCTCGCCGGGAAAGCGGTCGAGCTCGACGGGGGTGACGGTGCCGTCGCGTGGATCGAATACCTCCAGCTCGACGGTGTCGTCGTCGGCCTCCCAGAGCCACACGATCATGTCGGTGAGCTGCTCGCCGTTGACCGTGAGCACGCGCATGCCCGGCTCGATACCCACATCCCACGCGGGCGATTCGGGACGTACGTTCTTTACGAGCGCGCCCTCACCCGGCTCGGGGTCGCGGCTGCGCCCGTAATCGGCCACCTCGGCGGCGTATGCGGGTACGGTCTGGTCCATGGTTAGCGGCAAAGCTCCTTGATGCGCGTGACGGCGCGTTCGATGTGTTCTTGCGGGGTGGAGGCTCCGGCGGTGATGCCGATGTGGCGAGCGTCGGTAAACCACGCGGCCTGGAGCTCGGAAGCTTCCTCGATGTGATACGTGCGCTCGCAGGCGTCTGCGCAAATCTGCGCCAGGCGGCGGGTGTTGCCCGAGTTCTTGCCGCCCACCACGACCATGCAGTCGCAGCGGTTGGCAAGTGTGGCCGCTGCCTGTTGACGCTCACTCGTGGCGGCGCAGATGGTGTTGATCACACGCAGTTCCTGCACGCGCGGCGTGATAGCGGCCACGACCTCGGCGAGGTTCTGCGCGGTCTGGGTGGTCTGTACGACGAGGCCTACCTTGCCCTTGAGCGACAGGGCATCGGCGTCGGCGGCACAGCTCACGACCTGCGCATCATTGCCGGCGTGGCCCAGAATGCCCTCGACCTCGGGGTGGCCCGGCTCGCCCACGACTACCACGCGGTAGCCCTCGCGTACCAGGCGCTCGGCTGCCACATGGACCTTCTTCACGTAGGGGCAGGTGGCGTCGACGACGTTAAGGCCACGATCGCGAGCAGCATCGATCACCTGCGGCACCACGCCGTGGGCGCGGATGATCACGGTGCCCGATGTGGCGTCGTCCAAGGTGTCGGCCAGACCGACGCCCGCCTCGGCGAGCTCGCGTACCACGATGGGGTTATGGATGAGCGGACCCAAGGTATGGACCTGAGTGCTCTCCCCTGCCTGCGGCGCGGCGGCTAGCGCCATATCGAGCGCACGCTGTACGCCGTAGCAAGTGCCGGCGTGGGCTGCGATCTCGATAGTGGGCGCGTTGTCCTGGTCGGACGTAGTCGCGGCAGTGTTTGTCACGTTGTCGCTCATGGCTAGAACCTGCCCGGATGCTCAGCGCACAGCTCGTCGCGCATCTTATAGACACGGTTCATGGCTTCGGATTCAAACCAGGCCAAGCGCTCCGTGCGTTTAAGCCCGGCCGGCGCGTCGGAAAGCGAGACGGCCTTGCCGGCGCGGATCCAGCACTTTTTGGGACGCATGAGCTTTTTGCCTTTGGGCGTGATGTCGGACCAGCCACAGATGGCGAGCGGGTTGACGGGCGCCTTGCCCATCTGAGCGATGAGCGCAAAACCGCCGTGGACCTCGGGCTTGATCTCGCGCGAGCGGATGCGCGTGCCCTCGGGGAAGATCAGGACGTCCTCGCCGCGCTGCAGCGCATGCTGGGCGGAGCGCAGGCACTTCATATCGGCAGTACCACGCTCCACGGGGATGCCGCCAACGCGGCTAAAGGCCCAGCGCACAATCTTGCTCTTGGCGAACTCGGATTTAAAGATGGGACGAATGCGGCGGCCCCCAAAGAACAGCGCCGTCTCCACGGCCAAGAGCTCGGCCATCGAGGTGTGGTTGCAGATGACCACGCTGCCGCGGTCGTCCTGGCGCTCAAACAGCAGGTCGGCATCCTCGACCTTCCAACGCCACATGAGCTTGGAGAAGGCCCAAAGAATGGCCATGACCACGACGACGGTGCCGCGGATGAGCACCGGGAACTCGGCGTAGGGGGCGTTGTAGTAATCCTCGGGCGTCTGCTTAAACAGGCGCATGGGCTACCTCCTTTGGTTGATGAGGTCCTCGATAATGGTCACGACCTCGTCGATGGTGTGGGCGGTGGAGTCGACGTGCACGGCGTCCTCGGCGGGCACGAGCGGGGCGACCTCGCGGCTGCTGTCAAGCTTGTCGCGCTGCTTAAGGGCGTCGAGGGTCTCGTCGACCTCGGCCTCGAGCTGCTCGGACGTGAGCGGCTGGGCGTCGTTTTGGTGACGCTGCAGCACGCGGCGGCGGGCGCGCTCACGCGGGTCGGCAGTCAGGAAGATCTTGACCTGGGCGTTGGGGAACACGACGGTGCCGATGTCGCGACCCTCGGCCACGATATCGCGGTCCTCGGCGGCACGGCGCTGATGGATGAGCATGGCGGCGCGCACGCCCGGATAGGCCGAGACCTTGGACACGTTGGCGTCGACCTGTGGGGTACGGATGGCGGCCGAAGCGTCCTGGCCGTCAATGGTTAGGCGCGTGTCCTCTCCGGTGCCGTTGGTAAAGCGGATCTCGATCTGCTCGGCGAGGGCTTCGATTGCCGCCTCGTCGTCCAGATCGACGCCGCGATCGAGCGCGGCGAAGGTGACGGCGCGATACATGGCGCCCGTGTCGAGCTTGTTAAAGCCCAGCTGACGGGCGATCTCCTTGGCGATGGTGGACTTGCCGGAACCGGCGGGGCCGTCGATGGCGACGATCATGCAATGCTTCCTTTCGATGGGTGACGTGCTGGTATGGTTCGCGGGCGTTGGGGCGCGGCGGGTTGCCTAGCCCGCGTAGCGCTCGCGGTAGGTGTTGCGCTTGGGTGCGGAGCCGTGGCTGCCGTGGTGACGCGTGCGGCTGGCGGGCGTGTCTTGGGGCTTGCTGCCGCGCATGGCGCTGGCATGCTTGGGCGGGATGCCGCCGCCTTTGAGGATCTGCACCTCGCGGTCGGTGAGCTCGCGCCACGAGCCCTTGGCCACGCCCTCGAGCTCAAGGCCGGCAAAGTTGCAGCGATGCAGACGGATTACCGGATGGTGAATCTTGCTCAGCATGCGCTTAACCTGGTTTTTGCGACCCTCGCGAATGATGACCTCCACGGCGGTGGTGCCGGGCTTGACGCCCTGTGGCGCCACGGCCTCGGCCTCGCGTGCGGTGATGACGCGGCAGATTGCCGGCTGGCACAGGCCGTCGTCGAGCTCTATGCCGCGACGCAGCGGCGTGAGATCGCGGTCGGTCAGCTGCCCGTCCACGAGTGCCTGGTAGGTCTTGTAGACGTGCTTGCTGGGGTGCAACAAGTCCTGCGACAGGTCGCCGTCGGTGGTAAAGAGCAAAAGGCCCGTGGTGTCGCGGTCCAGGCGGCCCACCGGGAAGAGCCCCGGAAAGCGGTCGCGGGGGACCAGGTCCGCCACACAGGGACGCTCCTGCGGGTCGCTCATGGTGGTGAGGTAGCCGGTCGGCTTGTAGAGCATCAGGTACACGGCGCCCTGGTTGAGCTTGACGGGCATGCCGTCGACCTCGATGTGATCGCGGTCGACATCGACCTTGGTACCTAGTTCGGTCGCGACCTGGCCGTTGACGGTCACGCGGCCGGCGGTCATCAGGTCCTCCGAGCCGCGGCGGCTCGCCACGCCCGCACGCGCCAAAAAGCGCTGCAGGCGCATGGTGTGCGGATAGACGGGCTGGGCGTCGGACTCGTGCGTATCCGCGTTGGGCACCGCAGCGCCGGCGCGCGTCTCCCCTACTTCGTTAGTTCTCGTCATGCAAATCCTCCGAGGTCTCGTCGACGACCAGGGTCTCCAAGTCCTCGACTGCCTCAACATCTTCAACATCGGTATCGAGCAGTTCGCGCTCTTCGTCCAGGTCATCGGCCTGCTCCTCGAGCGTGGACTGAATGCTGCGGCCGCTCAGGCGCTCGCGGATAAACTGACGCGACTGCTCGTCGGGGGCAAACTGCTCAAGGTCGGGCAGGTCGCGGGTGGAGCGCAGACCGAACTTTTCCAAGAAGGCGTTGGTCGTGCCGTAGATGATGGCCTGACCGCGCTGGGGGTCGCGGCCGAGCTCACGCACCAGGCCCTTGTCGACGAGCGACGCGATGACGCCGTCGGAATTGACGCCGCGGATGCCCTTGACCACCTCGCGCGTCACAGGCTGGTGGTATGCGATGACGGCCAGGGTTTCGAGCGCTGCTTGCGACAGCTTTTGCGTGTCCCAGCTCAACACATAGGCCTCGACTACGTCGTGGTAGGCGGGGTGCGTAAACAGGCGCCAACCGCCGGCGACCTCGCGCAGCTGAAAGCCGCGGTTGGCCTCCTCATACTCTACCTTGAGCTCGGCCAACAGCGACACGCACTCGCCGGGGGCGATGTCCAGCGCGCCTGCCAGCGCGGGCGCGCTCACCGGGTCGCTCGACACCAACAGAAGCGCCTCGAGGGCGCCTTTGAGGCTGTTTGCCTCTAGCGTGGAAAGGGTTGACATGGTTGCGGCTCCTATTCGGTGAGCTCGGGGCCCTCGCCGGGCACATAGGCCTCAGCGCCCTCGACGCGGTTGATTTGAATGGTCCCAAAGATTTCGTCCTGACTCAGCGTAAGCGAGCCGCGCTTGGCGAGCTCGAGCATGGCCAGGAAAGTGACGACGAGCTGCTCGGTGGTGGCGTCGCCGTCCAACAGCTCGCGGAAGGTGCAAGTTTGGTGCGCCATGGTAAAGCGGTCGACCGAGGCTACGGTCAGATCGAGCGGCACGCGATGCGGCGCCACGTGCTCGGCCTCCAGCAGGAAGGTCTGGCGCTTGCCGTCCAGGTCGGCACAGATGACGGCGAGGCCGCGCAGGGTGATGCCGGCCAGGTAGTCGGGCATAAGGCCCAAAAACTCGGGGTCGGGGCCGGCCACACGCGGGTGCATGCGGCTTTCGGCCTGCATGCGGGCACCGAGGGCCGCAGCCGCACCCTTAAACTGCTTGTAGGCAATCAGACGCTGAATCAGGACCTCGCGCAGGGCGTCGCCGTCGAGCGCGCTGAGTTCCTCGAGGTCTTCGTCGAACTCGCCATCGTCGTCATCAATTTTACGCGGGGCCTCCTGCGGGACCAGAGAGGCGGCCTTGATGTCCAGAAGGGTTGCCGCGACCAGCAGAAAGTCGCTCGCCACGTCCAGGTCCAGCGCCTCGATGCGCTCAGCCTCGGCAAGGTACTGCTCGGCCACCTCGCTGATGGAGATAGCGCCGATATCTACTTTTTGGCGGGTTACCAGCTGCAGCAGCAGGTCGAACGGTCCGCTGTAGACCTGCGTCGACACGCGATACGACATCTTCGACCTCCTTTGACGGCGCCTTCGCGGCGCGGTTTGGGTGCATGTTACGACCGTTTTGCACGGTCGACCTGTAAGTTTACCTTAGATGCCGGCGATTGCGAAGTTGAGCAGCCACTCGGCCAGCGGATACACGGTAACGTCGAAATAGCGGCCGATCACGTCGATGCCGGTCCACATGGGCAGCAGGTACAGCACAATGATGAGGATAGGCATGGCGTATTGCTGCAGACGATAGTAGTTGGCGAGTGCCTTGCCCTTGAGGAACGGCACGATAATCGACGATCCGTCGAGCGGCGGAATCGGGATGAGGTTGAAGAACGCGAGTGACAGGTTGACTACGATGAACGTGGCGCCGAAGTTCATGATCTGTGATGCCACGGCAAAGGACATGCTGGTGTAGAGGTTGCCGTACGTTGCGTGCATGAGGGCGGCCGCGAGGCACGCGAGGGCGATGTTCGACGCAGGGCCGGCCACGCTCACCAGGACCTCGTCGCGCTTGGGGTACTTGAGGTTGTTGAGATAGACGGGCACGGGCTTGGCGAAGGCGAACACCGGGCCGCCGGCGGCAAGCATGAGCAGCGGCAAGATGATGGTGCCAAACGGGTCGATATGGTTGAGCGGGTTGAGCGACACGCGACCGCGCGAACGCGCCGTCTTGTCGCCGAGTGCCCAGGCCGCGGCGGCGTGCGCGCTCTCGTGGATCACGATGCCGACGATGACGGCGACGGCGCTGGCAAGCAGGTTCATGAGGTAGCTGCTGGACATATCGCTCCCCTAGCGGACGCGGCGCGAGGCGCGCGTGAGCAGGTAGTCGGCCACAAACAGGATGACAGCGACGATGGCGTAATCCAGGCGGAAGACGCCGCCAAAGGGCGACGTGATGACGCCGTAGCCGGCGATGGCGCTCGGCAGCGCGCGTGAAAGCTCAACGACAAAGCCTACGATCTGCAGCTTGGCGGTGAGGCCGCTAAAGCACAGCAGCACGGTCATCGCGCTCATAAAGATGCCGCAGATGCGACAGGCGATGGCGATGATGCTCATCGCCACGGCAGCGGCCTTACGAGAGTTCACGCGCGGTCTCCTCTTCGATCTGGGTGGAAAGCTCCAGCCATTCGTCCTCGAGCTTGGGTAGCTCTTGCTTAAGGCCGTTATATTCTCCTAGCGCGGCATTGAACTTGACCTGATCTGCATAAAGCTCTTCGCTTGCCATCAATTCCATAAGCTCGTCATAGCGGGCGCGCTTTTTGTCGAGCTCCGCCTCGATCTTCTTGAGCTGGTTGCGCACGCCCTTGAGCTTTTTGTTGAGCGCAGCGCGGGCCTGGGCCTCGGCGCGCTTTTGCTCCTTGGTCTTTTTGCCTTCGGCAGGCTTGGAAGCGGTGGCGGGGGCGTCGGGCTGGGCCGCGGTGACCTTAGCGGACTTGGTCGCGGCCGATGCACCCTCCCCTGCCGCCTCGGCGGCGGCGCGGGCCGCGAGGTCCTCGCGCTTGTAGAGGTAGTAGTCGTAGTCGCCGTCGTAGACCGTGACCTTGCCATCGCGGATGTCAATGATGCGGTTGGCCACAGCGCGTACCAGGTGCTCGTCGTGGCTGATCAGCACGATGGTGCCGGGGAAGTTCTGCAGGGCGTTCTCGAGCATGTCCACCGAGTCGATGTCCAGGTGGTTGGTGGGCTCGTCCAGGCACAGAAGTGCCTCGGGGGCCACAAGCATCTTGGCCAGTGCCAGACGCGCCTTTTCGCCGCCGGAGAGGACGCGGACCTGCTTCTCGATGGAATCGTTGTCGCTAAACAGGAAGGCGCCCAGCAGGCTGCGCTGCTGCGGCACGGTCCATTTGGGCGTGACGGTGTCGATCTCTTGCAGGACGGTATTGGACTCGGTCATGCCCTCGAGTGCGTGCTGGGCGTAGTAGGCCACGCCCACGTTGGTGCCCAGATCACGCGTGCCGGTAGTTGGCGGCTCCAGACCGGCGAGGATCTTCATGAGGGTAGACTTGCCGGCGCCGTTGGGGCCGACGAGCGCCACATGCTCGCCGCGGTAGAGCTTGAGGTCGATGTCGCTGTAGATGTGCTTTTTGCCGTAGGACTTGGAGACGCCCTCCAGGCCCACGACCATGTCGCCGGAGCGCGGCGGATCGGGGAACTTAAAGTCGATGTGCTTGTGGCCCTCGGGCAGGATGACGAGCTCCTTTTTGATCTGCTCGATCTTTCGGATGCGCTCCTGAGCCTGGGCTGCCTTGGTGGGCTTGTAGCGGAACTTGTCGACGAAGACCTGCATGTGGGCGATGTCGCGCTCCTGGGCGGCACGCTTGGCGCGCATCTGCTCCAGGTTGTCCTCGCGCTGCTTGAGGTAGCTGCTGTAGTTGCCGGTGTAGGTGGTCACGCGACGGTTTTCGAGAGCGGCGACGTGGTCGACGCAGGCGTCCATAAAGGCACGGTCGTGGCTGATGATGAGCACGGCGCCGTCGTAGTTGGCGATAAAGCCGCGCAGCCACTGGACGCTTTCGAGGTCCAAGTGGTTGGTGGGCTCGTCCAGGAGCAGCAGGTCTGGGTGGCGCAGGAAGAGCTTGGCGAGCGCAATGCGCATCTGCCAGCCGCCAGAGAACTCGGAGCAAGGGCGCTCAAAGTCGGTAACCTTGAAACCCAGGCCGGACAGGATTTTACGGGCGTTGCTCTCGAGCTCGTAGCCGCCCAGGTGCTCAAAGCGGTCCTGGACCTGGCCGTACTCGTTGAGGAGCGCGTCGACGTCCTTCCCCTGTTCGGAGAGCTCGGTGATCTGGGCCTGCAGCTCGTTGGCGCGCTCGCCCATGCGGCGGATTTCCTTGGCAGCGGCCATGACCTCGGCAAGGATGGTGGTGTCCTTTTGCTCTAGGTTGGTTTCCTGCTCTAGGTATCCCACCTGGCAGTCCTTGGCATACTGGACCTGGCCTGCGTCGGGGCTGTCGATGCCCATGATGATTTTGAGCATGGTGGTTTTGCCGGCGCCGTTGGGGCCCACGAGCGCGAAGCGCTCGCCGGGGTTGATCTGGAAGGACGCGCCGCTAAAGAGGACGCGCGCGCCGAAGCTTTTTTCGATCTTGTCGACCAGGAGGATCATGGTGCCGCCTTTGACCTTGTGTGCCTATATGAAAAAAGGCCCCAACTTGCGTTGGAGCCTCATTCAATGCTCGGGTGGAGACGAGGGGGATCGAACCCCTGACCTCTTGACTGCCAGTCAAGCGCTCTCCCAGCTGAGCTACGCCCCCGTGCGAAGAAGTACTATACGGGAACTCGGACCACGATGCAAGGACATTTTTGGAAAAACTTTCCGGGGGCGCGGGCGCCGGAGCCCCGCGGGGTCGCGATGGCGGAGGCCAGCGCCCGCGGGGCCGATGCGGGCGGGCAGCGCTGCCGCCGCCCGCCTATCAGGCTCCACTCCGGCCGCCCCCGGGACCCCCCCCCCCCCCAC
>NZ_QSPM01000008.1:0-99635 GCF_003466445.1 Collinsella sp. TM05-38
GCCTATGCCGGAATCTCTCCCACAGAAACCACCGAAGAGCCAAATCTTATCAGACCCGAAGCCGGACATGCTCGCCATGCCGCGGTTCGACGACGGTGCCATCGACATGCAGGAGCTGCTCAGGCGCCTCGCCGAGCAGGTCGTAAACGCCGTGATGGACGCCGAGGCCGACCAGCTGTGCGGCGGCGGGGCGAACAGCCGCAACGGCTACCGGGAGCGCGGCCTCGCCACCTGCGTCGGCACGCTGACGCTGCGGATCCCCAAACTGCGCTCCGGCAGCTTCTTCCCGGAGGACGTGCTCGAGCGCTACCAGCGCGTCGACCGCGCCCTCGTTGCCGCCGTCGCCGAGATGTACGCCACGGGCACGAGCACCCGCAAGGTGCGGAGGGTGGCCGAGAAGATGGGCGTGTCCAGGCTCTCCAAGGACCAGGTGAGCGCCATCGCGTCGAGCCTTGACGCCGACATCGAGGAGCTCTGCGCGAGGCCCCTCGACGGCTCGCCGGTGCCCTACGTCTGGCTCGACGCGACCTACGTCAAGTGCCGCCGCGAGGGGCGCGTCGCCTCCACCGCCGTGGTCACCGCCATCGGCTGCGATGCGGGCGGCTGGAGGCGCGTCCTGGGCGTCGACGTGGTTGACACCGAGTCTTACGACTCGTGGCTCGCCTTCCTGCGGGCTATCCGCTCGCGCGGGGCGGCGGGCGTGCGGCTCATCGTCTCGGACGCCCACCCGGGGCTCGTCCGGGCGCTCGGCGAGGTCTTCCAGGGCGCCGCGTGGCAGCGCTGCGCCGTCCACCTCATGCGCGACTGCATGCGCGAGGCGGGCTCCTGGCAGCTCAGGCGCCGCGTGGGTAGGATCGTCTCGCAGGTGTTCCGCGGGCGCGACGCCGCCACCGTGACCGCCATGTACCACGTGGCGTGCGACATGCTGGAGGGGTGCTGCCCGAGGGCGGCGGCGATCCTCGAGGAGGCCGAGCCGGACGCCCTGGCATACCTCGACTTCCCGCCGTCGCACTGGAAGCGCCTGCGCACCAACAACGTCCAGGAGCGGACGAACCGCGAGATAAAGCGCAGGTCGAGGGTGGTGCAGGCGTTCCCCTCGACGGCGTCGCTGGTGCGGCTGGCAGGCGCGGTCATGTGCGAGCAGGACGAGACATGGCAGGAATCCAGGTACTTCTCGGAGGCGAAGATGAGGGAGCTCTACGACGAGGGCCGCACGCGCGGGCTCGACGGGACGGTCGACTGGTCGCGGCTGGAGGCTGAGGCCAGGAAGATGATCGAATCCGGCCTCGAGCTTGCGGACAGGATCGAGGCGGCATAGGATATCAACCGTATTCCAGGTTCCTGGACGCCGGGCCGACTCGCTTCGGATCGGACGCTACACCAACTTTCGCGACACTACCGATGTGATGACGTCGGGAACCGAATGGACGGACTTTATCGGCTTTGATTCGGGCAAGGGGTCCGCGCTTGCCGATTATGGCCGTGCGCTGGGGATCTCACCCAACGAGATGATGGCATTTGGCGACAATGAAAACGACCGCGACATGCTCAACGTGGTGGGTCATCCCTGCCTGATGGAGAACTGCAACCCCACTATGCGCGGTATCAATGACCGCGTCCGCTATGTGCGTACGGTCGAAGAAGAGCTGCATCGCTTGCTTGCTGAGTAGATATTTGGGACATGCCTAGAAATCTACTTTTGCCGTAATCGGTGGAAAGGTAGATTTTAAGGCATGTCCCAAAAACTACCTACAGTTAGGGCAGAGGCCCTCGAAGATCGTGTAGTGCGAGGTGACGTTCCAACCGATTTGTTCGGATGCCTTGGTATCGAGCTGGGCATCGAAGGGGAGCGGCACATCGATGACGCGGCCGCACGAGGTGCAGATGATATGCGCATGCGGCTCGATGGTGCGATCGAAACGGCTGCCGCCCGGCGTCTTGATGGAGAGAATCTCCCCGGCATCGGCCAAGAGGTTGAGGTTGCGGTACACCGTGCCGCGGCTGATCTTGTCGTCCTGTTCGCGCACGGCGTTGTAGATCTCATCGGCGGTGGGATGGTTATAGCTTTGGCGCACGGCATCAAGAACCAGCTTCCGCTGCTTGGTGTTTCTTCTTTGCACGGCCATGCGCCTCACCTCTTTTCCGTCACGGTAGGTAAGTAAATGATACCGTATTTAGCACACAATACTAATAGTGAGGGTCGAAACCATCTTCACCGGTAAGCGTGGCGCGGGCTTGTGCGTCCTCGAGGCGAAAACGAATGCCCATTCGCTCGTAGGAGGCGTGGAGTGCTTCGAGGTGAGACAGGATATTCGCAGGCGCGCCTTGTACCTCCATTTCGACCGAACCGTCTTCCATATTGCGTACCCAGCCGGTGAGTGCGTGTGCCTGTGCGAGATTGGTGTTGGTAAAGCGAAAGCCGACGCCCTGGACTTGGCCCTCCCACCGAAGAAAATAGCGCTGAGGGGCGTTTTGAGTGGCCGTGTCGCTTACCAACACCGTAAGCCTGCGCCGCAGTTCGAGCTCAACGCCGGACGGTTTTTGAGGCTCTCGATTGACGCCGGAGAAGAACTTGTCAAGAAAGCCCATCGCTAGGCCTGCTTCTCAGAGTCTGCGGGGAAGGCGATGCCGGCCTGCTGGCGCACGGCATCCATGATACGCAGCGAGACAAGCGTGACATCGCGATAGTGGCCAAGTTCATGGCGCCCGGCCGGCGTTTCCCAAATCTCTTCGTTGACGTTGTCGATGCCGCTGATGGCGGTGATAAAGTCGGCGAGCTCGTACTCCATGGTGTTATTCGATTTGGGCAGGTCGAGCACAATGCCGCTGTCATCCTGCTCGCGTGGGGCCTCGGTCGCCGATCCGCGCACGACGTCACCGCGATAGTCGATGCGTACGTTGCGGGGCGTGGACAGATGGTCGATCTGGATGGTGCCTCGCTCGCCTTCGATTTGCGAGGGCAGCAGGTCATTCGTGATCTTGGAATGCGCGAGTTCAACCGAGATGCGACCGCCGCCGTAACTGGCAAGGATGGAGCCGCAGCCGTCAATGGGCCCGTGCGTGAGCTTTTGCGTGGCAGGGTCGAGCAGCGTGGTCATGCTGGCGATGCCGGAGGGCATGCCGAAGATCTCGACCATGGGCTCGACGGTATAGACGCCGATGTCCATAAGGGAACCCGATGCCATGTGGCAGTCGAAGATATTGGTGGCGCGTCCTGCGAGAATCTCGTTGTAGCGCGAGGAGTACTTACCAAAGCGCAGCGAGGCGCGGCGAATGGGCGCGATTTCGCCCAGGGCGTCCTCGATGGCATGGAAGGCGGGGTCGTGGAGCGGGCGCATAGCCTCGAGGGCAACGACGCCGGCGGCCTCGGCGGCACGGAAGACCTCGAGCGCCTGTGCCTCGGTGGCGCAGAAGGGCTTTTCGACGATGACGTGCTTGCCACCGGCGATGCAGGCGAGCGCCTGTTTGTGGTGAAGTGCGTTGGGACTGCCAATATAGACGGCGTCGACGTCGTCGGCGGACGCAAGCTCGTCAAGTGCGGTGAAGTTACGCTCGCCGCCGTGCTTAGTGGTGAAGGCGGCGCCGCGATCTGCATCGCGCGAAAGCGTGCCCACAAACGCGGCTTGGTCGTTGGCGTTGACGACCTGGATAAAGTCGTCGGTAATCATGGATGTGCCGATGGTCGCTATACGCAGCATGTATCCCCCTCGTGCCGTTCGGTTTACAGGATGAGTGTAGCGCGAGGGGGCAGGAAATAGCGTGCGAAAACGCCGTTACAGGTCGCTCTCGATAAAGCCGGCGTCGATATCGAGGTTGCTGCCGTCGGCCGCCGTGGTGGCAAGCTCGTCGCAGCGCTCATTGAGCTCATGGCCGGCGTGGCCCTTAACCCAGATGAACTCCACTTTGTGCTTGCTCTTTGCGGTGAGCAGGCGCTCCCACAGATCGCGGTTCTTGACAGGCTGCTTGTTGGCGGTCTTCCAGCCGCGTTTTTTCCAGCCGTCGATCCAGTGCTTGTTAAAGGCGTTGACGACGTACTGCGAATCGGAATGGACTTCGACGTCGCAGGGGCGGTTGAGCGCCTCGAGTGCCACGATGACTGCCATGAGCTCCATGCGGTTGTTGGTGGTCTTGGCGTAGCCGCGTGAAAGCTCGGAGGTGAAGGTCTTGCCGGCGGGGTTGGTGTATTTGAGCACGGCGCCGTAGCCGCCGCGTCCCGGATTTGATCGGGCCGAGCCGTCGGTATGGATGATGACCTTCACATGGTTCCTTTCGTTAGGCGCTTCTCGCGTGGGTGTCCATTGTAGCGCCGCGTTCGGCGAGGGCTAGCAATCTATGATATCTATCCCGTCTCCAGATGGCTGGCTTTCGTGGATGATGCGGCCGAGCTCGTTGAGGTATTGCTGCAAGAGGGGAGAGGGCTTGCGCTCGTCGTGCATGATATAGCCCACATGCATCGTCGGGGCGTCTGCCAACGGGATCGATGCCATGCCCCATTGCATTTCATTGGAGAGGACGCCGGTCGACAAGGTGTAGCCGTTCGACGTGATGAGCAGGTTGGTGAGCGTTCCGCGGTCCGAGATGCGAATGTTTCGATCGCAGGGGATATAGCTAAACGGTTCCTCGGCGTAATAGAAGGAATTTGAGGTTCCCTGCTCAAAGCTGTAGCGCGTGTAGGGCGTGAGGTCGGCAAGCGATAGCTGGGCACGACGTGCGAGTGGGTGGCGTTCGCTCACGAAGACGTGGACTGTTGCATCGAAGAGGGGATGGAAGCTCGCGCGGGCGTCGGTAAAGGTCTTCTGCAGGACGCGGGCATTAAAGTCATCCAGATACAGAATGCCGATATCGCTGCGAAATGCGCGGACGTCGTCGATGATTTGCGACGTGGTGGTTTCGCGCATGATGAACTCGAACTTGCTGTCGCGGCAGCGCTCGACGACGTTGATAAAGGCCTCGACCGAAAAAGCGTAGTGCTGGGCCGAGATGGCAAGGCGCGCCTGGGGTGTGCCGCCGTCCTCGTAGCGGGCCTCGAGCATATCGGCCTGCTCTACGACCTGGCGCGCATAGCCCAAAAGCTCGGTGCCGTCGTTGGTGAGCGTGACGCCGCGGCTGGAGCGCGTGAAGATCTCCAGATGGAGCTCCTGCTCTAGGCTTTTGACGGCGTTGGAGATATTGGACTGCGCGGTATAGAGGCGCTGGGCTGCGGCGTTAATTGAGCCAGACTCCGCCACGGCGATAAGAAAACGAAGCTGCTGGAGGGTCATCGGCGCCCGTCCTTTCGATAGCTATCTAAAAAACCGATAACAGGTTAGCGCTTTTAAGTGATTGACCGAGCGATGCAACGCTCGTACTATTCAAAACACACAAATGCGGTAGGTAATTAAGACGACCACGGAACCGGGACGTCAAAAAGGGGGACCGCATATGCACTGCTTACCAAGACGAATGCCGGGCTCCTGTTTGCGCCCGTTGGCGTGATCAGGAGGCAGCGACTAACTTCTCTCACTCTTAGTTACTTTTTATTCGATCAAGGAGATCGTCATGAGCCAGTTCATCAACAACCCCGAGCACACCTTTGGTTTCGACACCCTGCAGCTTCATGTTGGCCAGGAGAGCGCCGACCCCGCATCCGACGCCCGCGCTGTGCCTATCTACCAGACCACGAGCTATGTGTTCCGTAACTCCCAGCACGCCGCTGACCGCTTTGGTCTTGCCGACGCCGGTAACATCTACGGCCGTCTGACCAACTCCACTCAGGGCGTCTTTGAGGATCGCATCGCCGCGCTCGAGGGTGGCGTGGCTGGTCTCGCTGTCGCTTCGGGTGCTGCCGCCATCACCTATGCCCTGCAGGCCCTCGCCCAGGCCGGTGACCACGTGGTCGCCCAGAAGACCATCTACGGCGGTTCCTATAACCTGCTGGAGCACACGCTCTCCCAGTTTGGTGTCGAGACCACCTTTGTCGACGCCCACAACCTGGACGAGGTCGAGGGTGCCATTAAGGACAACACCACGGTTATCTACCTCGAGACGCTCGGCAACCCCAACTCCGATATCCCCAACATCGACGCCATCTCCGAGATCGCCAAGAAGCATGGCCTTCCGGTCGTCGTCGATAACACCTTCGGCACCCCGTATCTGTTCCGTCCGCTGGAGCACGGCGCCAACATCGTCGTTCACTCTGCGACCAAGTTTATCGGCGGCCACGGCACCTCGCTGGGCGGCGTGATCGTCGACGGTGGCAACTTTGACTGGAAGGCGAGCGGCAAGTATACACAGATTGCCGAGCCCAACCCCTCCTACCATGGCGTTTCGTTTGCCGAGGCTGCCGGCCCTGCCGCCTTCGCGACCTATGTCCGCGCCATCTTGCTGCGTGACGAGGGCGCCTGCATTAGCCCGTTTAACGCCTGGGTCCTGCTCCAGGGCACCGAGACCCTGTCGCTGCGCGTTGACCGTCATGTCGAGAACACCAAGAAGGTCGTTGAGTTCCTGGCTGGTGACAGCCACGTCGCCAAGGTAAACCACCCGAGCCTGCCTGAGCACCCCGATCACGAGCTCTATCAGAAGTACTTCCCCAACGGCGGCGCTTCGATCTTCACCTTTGAGATTAAGGGCGGCCAGGAGGCCGCCTGGAAGTTCATCGATCATCTGCAGGTGTTCTCGCTGCTCGCCAACGTGGCCGACGTTAAGTCGCTCGTCGTGCACCCGGCTACCACCACGCACTCCCAGCTCTCTGCCGAGGAGCTCGCCGAACAGAACATCACGCCCTCCACGATCCGTCTTTCCATCGGTACCGAGAACGCCGAGGATATCATTTGGGATCTGAAGCAGGCTTTCGCCGCGCTGGACGAGTAAGGCGACTTGTGCAAGGACCCCTTGCGACTCGATAGGTATAACTGCATAAAATGCCTGCTCAAGGCGCCTGCGCAAGCAATGGTTGCGCAGGCGCCTTTTTTGCATAGGGAAGGCGATATTACAGGGTTTTTGGCATGCTTTATGCATTCGAGTTGTGGAAAACTCCTGTTGAGAGGATGTGAGTTTTACGCAATTGACGTGCGCCTTTTGAGTAAAACCGCAGGTCGCGATTTGCTCGGGGTACTATGCAGCGCGATCGAATCACACACAGCTCAAACGCAGCAAAAACGCACTACGGAGGTTTCCAGCTACATGAGGATCGATTCACGAAAACCGAAAGCCGCCGCCCTTTCCGCCGCTCTGACCGTGGCACTTTTGGTGGGCGCCGGCGCAACCGATGCCCACGCCGCAACACTGTCCGATACGGTTGGATCTACGCCGTCCGAGACGACACTGGTACAGCCCGTTGACTATCGCGGCGATGGTTATGGCTCTATGCAGGAGTGGAACGCCTCGATGGAGGCCAAGCGCGATTCCTTGGAGATGCGCGCTCAGATCATTATGAATATGTATGGCGACTATGCTACCGATGACGAGCGCGCTGTGCTGCAGGGTTGCATCGACGGTGCGGGTAGCCTTTTGACGATGGGGGAGGTCGACGCCAGGTCGACCGAGCTCGATGAGCTGCGCACTGCGCTTGAGGATGCCAAGTGCGAAGCGCTCGAGGCTGCCGCGGCCGAAGCCGAGGCTGCCGAGGTCGCCCAGGCTTCGTACTACAACGCCGGTTACAATCCGTCCTACGCGTCTGCCGCGTCTTACGCGAACGGATCGGGCCTGACGCGCTCTGCGGGTGTAAATTACTACAACGGGCGTCGTGAGACCTATTACAGCAGCAACGTGCTTTATCACTATCGCACGGGCGAATGGACTCAGGATTCTGAGGGCTTTTGGCGCGATTCCGACGGCTATTACGTTGTTGCCGCGGGCGATATGGCCCAGGGCTCGACCTTTACGGGCTCCAAGGGTGATTGCAAGGTCTATGACTCCGGCTGCGCTGCCGGAACCACCGACTACTACACCGGTTGGTAATTATTCTGCATCACGGATATTTGGCGGATGGGCGTCTTTACCGAGCTTTAGGGCAACGTAAGGACGCCCGTTTTTTTGTGCGTGCTTGAGTTAACAGAGCGCTTACCGTGGCAGTACACCGCGCATATGGGAGCGGGGCACACTAAGTCATGAGAAGCAAGGTCTTTCCCGTGGAGGAAGTGGTCTCATGAACGCTCGAGATATCGCTATTGCCGCCGTTGCACTTGCGCTGGGTTGTCTTGGTCCTACAGCCGCGCTTGTCGCGGGCATGCAGGGCTTGTGCGGAGCTGCTCCTATCGTTGTGGGGGCCCTGATTGCTGTCGCTGCGCTGGGAAGCGCCGGCGTCGTCCTTTGCCGTGAGGATGAGGACGAGATGCGGGGCTCGCAACTCTAACAGCCGTGAAGCTGGTTTTAGCTATAGATGAAGCAGGAAACCGCCGCAAGTGGAATGTCCCTTGCGGCGGTTTTGCCGTTGAGTCTGTTGGCTGCGGTATGTCGAGCGCTACCAGCTGGCCTCGATTTCGCGGATGCGCGAATAGAGCCATTCGTTTTGCGGCACTTGGATATCATGCTTGGCCGCGAGGTGACAGATGGTACCCGCAAACTCCTCGACCTCGGTCTTGCGTCGTGCGATGCGGTCCTGCGCCATCGAGGGCATGCCGACGGGATCGAGCCCTTCGATGAGGTGCACCATCTGCGTCAGATCCGCTTCGGTGAGCTCGATGCCCTCGGCGTTGGCGACCGCAAGCGTCTCGCGCATGGCGGAGACAAAACTGCGGAGCTGCTCGGATCCCTTCTCCGTGGCGCTTCCGTAGGTGCCGCCGTAGGCCATGCAGGTTTGGTTGATGCCGTCGTTCAGCATGAGCTTGGCCCACATACGATGTGATATGTCGTGCTCGACGGTGTGGGCGATACTGCAACGCGTGTAGAGCTCGTCGATGGCGGTGACGGTTGCGAGCTCGGTGCCTGCTGCCGCGCCAAAGCAGATTTCGCCGGCATTGGCATAGGTGAGCTCTCCGTTGAGGAATACGGCGTCCATGCCCTGGCAGATGCCCAGGACGGTGTGCTTCCAGCCAAAGCGTTCGGCAATCTTTTGTTCGCTCGTGATGCCGTTGCACAGTGACGCAATCAGCGTGTCGGGACCCACGACGCTTTCCATGGTTTTGAGTGCCATATCGAGCCCGGTTGTCTTGACAGTGAGAATGACCAGGTCGACGGGCGTCGCCTCGCTCGCGCGGACGGACTTGAGCGCGCAGGGCTTGCCGTTGATATTGAGCGCATCGCCCGCGTGGCGCTCAAAGCGTGCGTCGTCCATGACATATTCAACAGCGTCGTTGCCGAGCGCTTGGGCGATCATGCTGCCGTAGAGTAGGCCGACACCGCCCTTGCCGATGAAGGCGACCTTGTTGATCTGCATATGAATCATCTCCCCATAAAAAGGCGCCCACGTACGGGGCGCCTGATGGATTGTATGCTGTCGGGGTATGTTGTGTGCGCCGGATAGCGGTATTTAGAAGAACGAACGCATGGGAACACGGGAACTTATGACGCGGGGCAGACCGCAAAGACGCGTGCGGGGTATCCGACGCCATCACGCACTTTGGGGAAGGTGCAGAAGATGACAGCACCCGTGGCGGGAAGCTCATCCAGATGATCCATGACTTCGATTTGGTAACGGTCGACCGAAAGGATGTATTGCTCGCCCGGGTAAGGGTAGGCGTCCTCGCGCGTGGTCACGGTCGCGGGGTCGGTGTCTGCCGGTTCGTGGCCGATGGCGCCGATGTTGCGCTCTCCCACGAGCCATTTGATGGCGTCGAGGTCCCAGCCGGGGTAGTGAGGCTGGCCAGCTTCGTCCTTGTTTTCGAGGTCGGCGAGCTTGGACCAGTCGGAGCGGAAGGCGACAAAAGCGTCCTCGGGAATGCGGCCGTGCTCGGCCTCCCAAGCCTTGAGGTCATCGACGGTCAGGATAAAGTCGGGGTTTGCGGCGCACTCCTCGTGCTTGTCGATTACGCAGAGCGGATGCATAAACTCGATAGGTTTAATCTCGCCAAGGGAACGGCCATCGACATGGAAGTGGCGCGGTGCGTCGACGTGGGTGCCGTACTGCGAGGCGACCGAATACTGGAAGCATCGCATGGGCGCGAGCATGTCTTCGGGCGTATCGGGCAGGTAGTCGAAGAGCTTGGTGGACTCAAACGGCTTAAAGCCAAACCAGTGTGGGGTGTCGCACGAGAGCGTGTGGGTGAGGTCGACCCAGCGATAATCGGTGCTTTTGAGCTGGGATGCGAGGTTCCAAAGGTCGAGCGCGGGCATGGGTGGCTCCTTTCATCGGGCTTTTTGCTGATGTTAAAGCGGTGCCGTGACGGCTCGATTTCTGCTGCGTTACGATACGTTCTCGATTGCGATTCCACGATGTTTCGGCTGCGTGACCATTGTGTTTCTCCTTGCCGGGGCGCTTATGGCGAAGGGAGGGTCTGTGCAATACCGCGTTGACCCCAAAAGTGGTAACCGATTATCCGCTCTCGGTCTGGGCTGTATGAGATTTCCCGGTACACCGGGTCATCCGGACGCGAAGGCGGCCGACGCCATCATTTCCCGTGCGGTGGGGCAGGGGATTAATTACCTGGATACCGCATATCTCTATCCCGGCAACGAGACATGCGTGGGCGCTTCGCTTGAGCGTTTGGGGCTGCGTGACCAGGTGCTGCTGGCGACCAAGCTGCCGCACGCTTCGTGTGCATGCACCGGGGATTTCGACCGTTTCTTTGACGAGCAGCTGCGTCGTCTGCGGACCGACCATATCGACTATTACCTTATGCATAACATCACCTCGCCCGTCCAGTGGGAACGTGTGGTGGCGTTGGGCGTCGAGGATTGGATCGCGCGCCAAAAGGCGTCGGGGCGCATTCGCCAGATTGGTTTTTCGTATCACGGCAGCGCGGCGGATTTCTTGACGATGCTCGACGCATACGATTGGGATTTTTGCCAGATACAGTACAACTATGCCGGCGAGCGCTACCAAGCGGGAACGGCAGGACTCATGGCGGCTGCGGAGCGCGGGCTCGCGGTGTTTGTGATGGAGCCGCTGCTAGGCGGGCGTCTGGCGGGCAAGCTGCCGCCGCGGGCCCGCGCTGTGCTCGAGAGCGTCCGTGATCCGCATTTGCGCACCCCTGCCGCCTGGGGGCTTTCGTGGGTGTGGAACCATCCTCAGGTGACGATGCTGCTATCGGGTATGACCGATACCGCGCAGGTGGATGAGAACGCGGCGTTGGCGGATCGCGCACTGCCGGATTCGATGACAGCTACTCAGCTCGATGCCATCGCGCACGTGCTGACGGAGTTTGAAAAATCGAATCGCGTGCCCTGCACGGGATGTGGCTATTGCATGCCGTGTCCTAAAGGCATCAATATCCCTGGATGTTTTGCCGCCTACAACGCAAGCTATGCGCACAGCTGGTTTACGGGTCTATCGCAGTACTTTACGGCGAGCGCGGTGCGCACAAGCGAGCCCAAGTTGGTGAGCAATTGCGTCAAATGCGGCAAATGCGCGCGGCATTGTCCGCAGCACATCGATATCCCCGGGCGCTTGGACGCCGTACGCCGCCGTTTTCAGCCCGGCCCCGTGACGGCGGCGCTTAGGGCCTTCGGCAAAACGCGCTCCTCATGACCCTTTTATAACGTGCGGTGGAATACGGTCTGTTTGCGCCAAAATAAGGCATCAATAGACCGTATTTCACCGCAACTGATGAGGGGGAGCTGGGGATGCTGACGATCGGGTGTCACCTATCCACGACGAAGGGCTATCGGGCAATGGGGGAGACGGCGCTGTCCATTGGCGCCAATACCTTTGCATTCTTTACGCGCAACCCGCGCGGCGGCAAGGCGAAAGACCTTGACATGGATGACGTGGCAGCCCTGCGCGAGCTTATGGAGCAAAACGATTTTGGTCCGCTCGTGGCACACGCCCCGTATACCTATAACCCCTGTTCTGCCAAAGAGCGGGCGCGCGAGTTTGCCTTGGAGGCAATGGCCGAGGATTTGCAGCGCCTGGAAGCGCTGCCCGGCAACTACTACAACTTCCACCCCGGCGCGCATGTGGGGCAGGGGACTGATGCCGGCATTCAGATGATCGTCGACACCTTGTGTCAGGTGATGTTTGAGGGGCAGCAGACGACGGTGCTGCTCGAGACCATGGCGGGAAAGGGTACCGAGGTGGGCCGTAGCTTTGAGGAGCTGGCGCTCATCATCCAGGGCGTTGCCGGCAAACGCCCCGAGCTGTCGGTCAAGTTGGGCGTTTGCCTAGACACCTGCCATGTGAGCGATGCCGGCTACGACATCATCCATGATCTGGACGGCGTACTCGACGAGTTCGACCGCGTGGTGGGTATCGACCGCTTGCGTGCCGTACACATCAACGATTCGAAGAACCCCTGTGGCGCCCATAAAGATCGTCACGAGTGCATCGGTAAGGGCTACCTTGGTAGCGAGGAGCTTGGCGGCGGTATGCAGGTTATGCAGAATATTGTATCGAATGACCGTCTGCGTGCGTTGCCTTTCATTTTGGAGACACCGAACGAACTTGCAGGTTATGCGGCTGAAATAAAACTCTTAAGGTCTTTGCGCAGTAATTAACAGCCACAAAGTGGGTGTTTCATTCACGTTATGGGCTTGTTTCAATCAGTTTTCTCATTGCAGATTCCTACAAGCGGGTGCATAATAGCCAACAGTTTTTGCAGACCTCTGAATCAAACGGGGTCACTGGAAGGAGACTGATTATGAAGCTCAAGAAGCTTGGCGCGTTTGCAGCCACGGGCGCCATGGCGCTCGCTCTTGCACTGACGGGCTGTGGTTCGTCCAACGCCACCTCTGGTTCCGATGCCGGTTCCAGCAGCCCTGACAACGCGAAGGTCGAGAAGGTCGACGGCTCCAAGGAGTATGCGCTCGTCAAGGACGGCACGCTGACCGTCGGCACCTCTGCCGAATACGCTCCGTTTGAGTATAAGGACGACAACGGCGACTATCAGGGCTTTGACCTTGAGCTCATCAAGGCTATCGCCGACAAGCTGGGTCTGGATGTCGAGTACGTCAACAACGACTTCGACACGCTCGTCCCCGGCGTTGCTTCGGGCGCCAAGTACGACGTCGCCATTGCGGCTATCACTGACACACCCGAGCGTGAGAAGGAAGTCGCTTTCTCCGACTCCTACTACATGGATGACCAGGCTATCGTGACCAAGGTCGATAACACCGACATTACGGCCGATAACTACAGCGAGAAGCTCAACAACGCCGACGCTACCATCATCGTCCAGTCCGGCTCGACCGCCGAGGCCTTTGCCCAGGAGAACTTCCCCAAGGCCAAGATTGTTCCCTACAAGGACGCCACCGAGTGCTTCAGCGCCCTGCAGTCTGATAAGGGCGATGCCGTAGTCACCAACCGCTCCGTCGCCAGCCAGCTGACCGCCGAGCAGTTCAACACCTGCCAGACCATCAAGCAGATCAGCACTGGCGAGGAGTACGCCATCGCCGTCAATCAGGGCAACACCAAGCTCAAGGACGACATCAACCAGGCCATCAAGGACCTGACCGATGACGGTACCGTTGACGCCCTCATGGCTAAGTACAACATCAAGTAAATTAATGCTTGATTGCGTGCGGGCCCTTTCCGTTTTGCGGAGAGGGCCTTTGCGCTTCTCTCGACGGAGAGCGTTTCCGTCTTGTTTTGCAGGCAACTTCTACGATAGGAGCCACCTTGTCTCGATTGAACAAAGGGACCGCGGAGCAGCGTTCTCCACGGTCCGCCTTGCTCCAAAAGCTAGCCTGCGCCATGGCCGTGGCGCTCGCGCTGGTGTGTGCGGGGACATATGCACCCTCGACCGCCCAGGCGCTTGAGACCGCAAAGATCACTGCCCGACCCAACACCGGCTCGGGCAGCGATGTGGTCGGCGGCACCGAGACGCGCATTACCTGGGAAGTCCAGGCCGATGCCGACGAGGAGCTGAGCGGTCTTTCGCTGACGTTTGTCGATGGCACGACGTTTAGTGCCGACGATACGCGCCTGACGATGCTTTCGGGCGAGGACCTTATGGACCGTACCCCCATGAAGCCCACGTGCAAGGCGGATGGCCAGACGCTCAAGATCGACTTTGGCGAGACGGCGCCTGCCGGCGGCTTTTTCCGTGTCGAGGTTTACGGCGTGACCTTCCCCCTCGAGGGCGGCGACGAGGCCTTTAGCGGAACCTATACCCTGGCCGACGGCTCAACCAAGAAGATTTCCAAGATGTCCTCGGTGGAGATCAAGAGTGTGACGGCTTTCGATAACTTCCTGGCCGACCTTAAAGAGCAGCCGTGGGTCGAGGCTTGGAACTCCAATATGTTCCTGCGCCTGTTCCTGAACCCGGTCATTTTGGTCCAGAGCCTGCCGATCGTCTTTAAGGGCTTCCTCATGTCGCTCTCGATCGTGCTTGTGGCGTTTCCGTTGGCAATTCCCTTTGGCTTCGCCCTGTCGCTCATGCGCATCTCCAAGTCGCGCATCCTGCGTTGCCTTGCCGGCATCTACGTGAATATCATCCGCGGTACGCCGGCGTTCCTGCAGATCTATATCGCGTTCTTTGGCCTGCCGCTGGCCGGCGTCAAGGTAGATGATTATGCCCTGGGCGTCATCGTCATGGCCATGAACTCGTCTGCGTACCTGTGCGAGATCTTCCGTGCCGGTATTCAGTCGATCCCCAAGGGTCAAAACGAGGCTGCTCGCTCGCTGGGCATGAATGCCTTCCAGACGTTGCTCTACGTTATGATTCCGCAGACGTTCCGCAATGTCCTGCCTACGCTGACCAGCGAGTTTATCCTGCTTTACAAGGATACGTCGCTGCTTGCCGCCGTGGGCGTGGTCGAGATCGTCATGAACGCCCGCACCATCGTGGCTACGACGGGATCCATTACGCCGTATGTGGTTGCCGCCCTGTTCTATCTGGTCATCACCCTGCCGCTTGCCCGCTTGGTGAGCGGTCTTGAGGCGAGGCTTTTGGGTACGGCCGAAGTCAAGAAGAAGCGTCCCGCCAAGAGCGCCGGACAGGTCGTCGCGACGCCCGCCGATCACATCGCCGGTCTGTAAGGAGGTCCTATCATGAGCGAAACCAATAACTCGAACGAGGTCGTCGTCAGCATCAAGAATCTCCAGAAGGCCTTTGGCGATAACGTGGTCCTGCGCGACATCGATCTGGATGTGCACAAGGGTGAGGTCGTCGTGGTCCTGGGCCCCTCGGGCTCGGGTAAGTCGACGATGCTTCGCTGCATCAATCGCCTGGAGCATCCCACGAGCGGCTCGATTGTCGTTGAGGGCGTGGATGTGTGTGCCAAGGGCGTCGACCTCAATAAGGTACGCACGCACTTGGGCATGGTGTTTCAGCAGTTCAATCTGTTCCCGCACCTGTCGGTCAAAAAGAACGTCATGCTTGCGCAGCAAAAGGTGCTCAAGCGCAGTAAGGAAGAGGCCGAGAAGATCGCCATCGAAGAGTTGACCAAGGTCGGTCTTGCCGAGCGCATCGACTTTATGCCGAGCCAGCTGTCGGGCGGTCAGCAGCAGCGCGTTGCCATCGCCCGCGCCCTGTCGATGAACCCGCACGTGATGCTCTTTGACGAGGCGACGTCGGCACTCGACCCCGAGCTCGTCCGCGATGTATTGGGCGTTATGCGCGACCTGGCCCGCGACGGCATGACCATGATCGTCGTGACGCACGAGATGGGCTTTGCCCGCGATGTTGCCGACCGCGTCGTCTTTATGGACGGCGGCGTTATCGTGGAAGAGGGCACGCCGAGTGAGGTCTTCGACCATCCCAAGAGCGAGCGTACCAAGGCGTTTTTGGGCAATATCTCGTAGTCGGTTAAACGCAATTTTCGTTACAGGAAACGGGGGCTGGATGTGGATTCAGTCCCCGTTTTTGTTAGGACACGTATGCGTATTGTCATGACTCGGCTTTGTCGGCCCGTGGCGTGTTAAGCCAGCTCGGCTCCAAGGGCGCGACAGGCGGCCTCGCCCTCGTCATCGGGGGCGTCGAAGCAGATTACGGAATCGACGACGTTGACACCCGCCTCGTCGGCGTCTGCCTTCCAGTTGTCCATCCATTCGCCCTCGGCCCACGAGTAGGAACCAAATAGGACGACCTTCTTGTCGCCGAGAATTTCCTTGACTTCGTCCCACATCGGCTGGAACTCGTCGTACTCAAGCTCTTCGGAGCCCATGGCGGGGCAGCCGAAGGCGAAGGCGTCATAGTTGGCGACCTTGTCGGCGGAGAAGTCGGCGCAGGGGACGACCTCGGCCTCGGCTCCGCCTGACCTCGCGCCCTCGGCGACAAAGTTGGCCATGGCTTCGGTGTTGCCCGTGCCGCTCCAGTAGACGACGGCGATCTTGCTCATGTTGTTTCCTTTCGAATGTGCGGCGTGTGGCCGCGGTTTGTACGTTCTATCGGGCCGCCTGGGCAAGTTGTGCCAGGCTGTAGCCCTGCTGATAGACATGGGTGAGGTATTGCGTGCAAGCGCGGTAGGACTCGAACGTCGTAAGCGCTTGCTCGACATTTGTGTAGACCTTCCAAGCCCCAAAGACCTTGTAGTTCTCGCCATGATGGACGATGAACTGATGGAGGTCGTCGTAGGGGTATCCCAAAAAGTAGCCAATTTCGTGGGGGAACTCACAGGTGCAGCTGTTATTGCAGCGGGCTTGATGGTCCAATGCACACCGTGCCTGGTCACAGGCGCATTCCGCGGCGTTAGTGCTCGCGAGCGCGATGCGTGATGCCAGGTGTGCGAGACATATTGGCAGATTGTCGGTGTCGTAGCCCTCCTTGGCGAGCGCCGTTTTGGCGCGCGGGTCCGCAAGGTATGTGGCGAGGCTATGGGGCCGATATGCGTACACAAGCGCCCCGCAGGGGTGCCAGACCAAAACACTCAGGTGGATGCCGAGCGGGTCGAGTTTGTGGTTGCACTGGGCGATGACGTTGAGCAGGCGTGCGCGTTGATCGGCGATCGGCGCGGTCGCACTCGAGCCATCCTGATGGGCATAGATGCCGGGATAGGTAAAGAGCGATGCCGGTTTGATGCCTGCGAGGGTGGGGGAGCGGTTGCGCACGACTGCTGCCTGAAGCGTTGGAATGTCTATGGTTCGAGTCATGGTTCCCCTTTTGAGTCCTCACTTGTTAATCTAGGAAAACTTATACACGAAAGTAAGTATAGGTAAACTAAAAAGTAAGAAATAGGAAACTATTTGATTGAACTGACATGAGCATGGGGTAAGATGGGCCCACCCCATGGGGGTATCTCTGATGTGGACTATAAGGAAAGGGGAGCGCATGGAAGATCTGCTTAACCCTGCGAATATCATCGTACTGGCCGTAATTGCCGTCGGTATGTTCTTTGGACTGCGCCGCATTGTCGCATCGACGCGCGGCAAAAGCTGCTGCAGCGATGGTTCGAGTGGCAAAAAAGTTAAAAGGGCCGTGGTGGCCGATACCGACAAATCTCACTACCCCTACTGCGATGAGCTGCTCATTGGCGGCATGAGTTGTGATGGCTGCGCGCACAACGTTGAGAATGCCCTTAATGCGCTGCATGGCGTGTGGGCAACGGTGACGTTTGCGGACCACACAGCGCGCGTGCGCTCGAAGTATCCGATTGGCCGCGAGACGCTTGAGGCCGTGGTAAGGGGCGCGGGTTATTACGTCATGAGGCTCTAGTCGCTCGCATCGAGGCCGAGGCGTTCGATTGGGCTCGGCCGCGCAGCTCCACGTCTTGGATATCGTCGAAGTTAATGGCGATATCCTTAAGTTTGAGCAGCTTGAATGCGGGGAGCACTTCATCGAGAATGCCGGTACGGCTACGATAACCGTACGTATCGTAATAGGTGACGCGAACCAAGTCGCCGCGTTTGAGGCCCTCGAGCTTTTTCGAAAGCTCGAGGGCTTTTTCTTCCGTGAGTTCGCATTTGGGCTCGACAGTGATTTCTTGCTTGCGTACGAGCTCGTAGTATCCCGTGAGAGCGGCGAAGGGCATAAACTGCGCGGCGCGCCCGGCGCGAACGGCGCCGTTGGCGGTGAGTTTGGGGTCGGCGGAACGACGTCTTCCCTCGGGGTCCGCCAGGCGCTCAAATGGTGTCGGCGGCCGCATCGGTTGTTGTTGGGGCTTAGGCACGATGTCCTCCTACCTGATCGTTGCGCTCGCGTGCGGTGGCGCCGGCGGTAAAGCTCAATCCTTTGACCAGGGCGTTCTTGCCGTACTTGCCTTTCACGGCCAACACGGCGCGCGCCAGATCGCGTTCGCGCTCGTCGGCCTCGACGTCGCTGAACAGATCGACGGTAGCGAATTCCTCGGGCATGAGATTGCCAAAGCCCAGGTTGATGCGCTTGATCGGTCGTTTGGGGTCGACAGTCTGCGCCCAGAGCTCATCGAAGTAACCCATGATCTTCTTAAATGAATTGGTGCGCTCGGGCAGTTTTCGCGAGGCGTTGGAGTGCGCGAAGAGTGCGGCATAGCCACCGCGCGGTTTGCCGCCGTGTTCCCCCACAAAGATGCCGTCGATTGCCTGCGCCTCGCGCACCAGGCGACGCCGTTCGTCATCGCGCTGGACGGGCTTGGGCGCACGGGGCGCGAGTTCGGGGCCGGCGGTCGCGGTAGGCTCGATACCTGACGTGCTCGAGCGCAGGTGTCCGCATCCGTCTACATATTGCGCCGTGCCGCTGGCATCGAGTCGGCGTATGTCGGCTCGCTCGCTCGCGTAGCCCACGAAGAGCGAGATGCTGTCACACACCACGTGCTTATCGACCAAGTCCAGTACGGCGTTGTCGACCATCTCGCGCAAGACGGTGTAGGCCTGCTCGTAGGCATAGCCCTTTGAGAGCACCTGTCCTGTGGTGGTTGAGGTTGCCTGCGGGCGATAGGCTTGGATATCGGCGATGGTTGTCGGCTCGCGCCCGAAGGCGTGGTCGATGAGATATTCGGCATTGACGCCGAGTTCATCGTAAAGCAGGTTTTCGTCGAGCGCGGCTACGCCCATCAGGTCGTAGACGCCGTACTTTTCGAGCCGGGCCGCCACGCCGGGGCCGATACCCCAGATATCGGTGATGGGTCGATGCGGCCAGATCTCCTTGCGAAAGGTTTCGTTATCGAGTATGCCGATGCGGCTGGGTACGTGCTTTGCGGTAATATCGAGCGCCACCTTAGCCTGGAATAGGTTGGGGCCGATACCGACGGTGGCCGTGATGCCGGTGCGCGCGAGGACCTCGTCGCGCAACATGCAGGCGAACCCTTCGGCATCGGTGTGGTAGAGGTCTAGATAGGGCGTCACGTCGATAAAGCACTCGTCGATTGAATAGACGTGAATGTCTTGCGGGCTCACGTATTCCAGATAGATGCCGTAGATTTTCGCCGACACCTCCATGTAGTGCTGCATGCGCGGTACGGCCTTGATGTAGTCGATGCCGTCGGGAATCTCGAACAGACGGCAGCGGTTGTGTATCCCGAGGTCTTTCATGGCCTGCGTGATGGCAAGACAGATGGTCGTGCGTCCGCGCGATTCGTCGGCAACGACCAGGCACGTGGTGAGTGGGTCGAGCCCGCGGTCGACACACTCGACGCTGGCGTAGAACGTCTTAAGGTCGATGCAGATATAGGTATGCTGCTCGTGCTCCACGCGTGCCCTCCCATCAAACACATGTTCTTATCGAATACCTGTTCGATAATACCTGCTTGCGCGGACATCGTCAAAACCTGCCAAAAAGGGACTGGTTTGTTTTGGTAGGTATGGTCGTGCGGCTGCATCGGGTTTTTAACGCGGCTCTAAAGAGTGCGAAACAGCTCGGAAAACCTCGCTTCGTAGCATGGGCCTAACGATTGATACCGCCTATACGCACGGAGGGGTTGTGGGAAAGATGGTCAATTATGGGTTTGGTATGCCGACGCGCCTTGTTGCGGATGGAGACGTGGCTCGCTGGTGCGGACGATTGGTCGCTCACTACGGTGGCACCAAGGCGTTGGTCGTGCTGGGTGGCGACAAGCATACGCGCGATGAGCTTGTCTCGGCGGCACTCGGCTCGCTTGATCGAGCTCTGCTCGAGCGCGTGCTTTTCCGCTGCGGCTCGGTTGAGGGCGACGGGGGAGACGAGCCGATCGACGAAGCCGTGGCCCTGGCGACCGACGAAGGCGTGGACTTTGTCTTGGCGATTGGCGATGCCGATACTGCCGGCTTTGCACGCGAACTCGCCCGTCGCATGGCGACGCTCGATGCCGGCGAAGACGGCTTTGTGCCTTATGGATGCATTGTCTCGGAGGGCAAGGTGCCTGCTGTCGTGGGCACCGGTGAGGTTCCGGTTTTTGCCATTATCGCGCCCGAACTGCTGGAGGGCATTGGGTCTCCTCTGCGCGAGCTGCTCGGCAGTGTGTGCGCCGCGGCCTAATATTTGCCATAAAGGGACGGGTTATTTTTGGTTGATAAAGCGTTTGACCTGCCAAAATAAACCTGTCCCTTTTTGGTCGGTTGCCGTTTGGGGGCCGATTGGCAACGCTCGCTGATTGTAGTCTTGACCTGCGTTAGAATAGTGGAATCTGAATGTCCGGGCGCATGGAGGCGTGCGCCCGTATGCCGAGGAGGACTTTATGGCAACTGTTGCCGCACCTATCGATGCTACGTCGACTGACGCTTGGAAGGCGCTCGAGGCTCATCAGGAGAAGCTCGAGGCCGAGGGTATCGACCTCAAGGCCTGGTTCGCCGCCGATCCCGAGCGTGTGAACAAGCTGAGCTTTGACGCCGGTGACCTGCACTTCGACCTGTCTAAGAACCTGGTGACCGACGAGACCGTCAAGCTCCTGTGCGACCTTGCCCGCGAGGTGAAACTCGAGGAGCGCCGTGACGCCATGTTCTCCGGCGAGCACATCAACACCACCGAGGACCGTGCCGTCCTGCATACCGCGCTGCGCCGCCCGGCCAGCGAGAAGGGCCAGCTCATCGTCGACGGCCAGGACGTTGTCGCCGACGTGCACGAGGTCCTTGACCGCATGTATGCCTTCGCCGAGCGCGTGCGCTCCGGTGGGTGGAAAGGCGTTACCGGCAAGAAGATCGAGCACCTGGTGTCCATCGGCATCGGCGGCTCCGATCTGGGTCCGGTCATGGCTTACGAGGCCCTGCGTCCCTATGCCGACGCCGGTATCGATTGCCGCTATATCTCCAACATCGACCCCAACGACCAGGCCGAGAAGCTCAAGGGCCTCGATCCCGAGACCACGCTCGTGATCATCGTCTCCAAGACCTTCACCACGCTCGAGACCCTCACCAACGCCCGCGAGGTCAAGACCTGGATGCTCGAGCAGCTCAAGGCTCAGGGCGCCATCGATGGTTCCAATGAACAGAACGCCGAGGCCGTGGCAAAGCACTTCGTCGCCGTTTCCACCGCACTCGAGAAGGTTGAGGCCTTCGGTATCGACCCGGCCAACGCCTTTGGCTTCTGGAACTGGGTCGGCGGCCGCTATTCCGTTGACTCCGCCGTGGGCCTGTCGCTGATCGTCGTGCTCGGCCCCGAGCGTTTCCAGCAGTTCCTCGAGGGCTTCCACGCCATCGACGAGTACTTCTGCAACACCCCGCTCGAGAACAACGCCGTCGCGCTGATGGGCCTGCTCAACGTCTGGTACGTTAACTTCTTTGGTTCCAAGAGCCACGCCGTGCTTCCGTACTGCCAGTACCTGCACCGTTTCCCGGCCTACCTGCAGCAGCTCACTATGGAGTCCAACGGCAAGCATGTCCGCTGGGACGGCAGCGCCGTGACCTCCGACACCGGTGAGATCTTCTGGGGCGAGCCCGGCACCAACGGCCAGCATGCCTTCTACCAGCTGCTGCACCAGGGCACCGTGGTGGTCCCGGCCGACTTCATTGCCTTCGCCAACACTGCCAACCCCGCAACCGACAGCGGTCAGGATGTCCACGAGCTGTTCCTGGGCAACTTCTTGGCCCAGACCAAGGCGCTCGCCTTTGGCAAGACGGCCGACGAGGTGCGCGCCGAGGGCACGCCCGAGCAGATCGTTCCGGCTCGCTGCTTTGAGGGCAATCGCCCGACGACCTCGATCTTCGGCGATACGCTGACCCCGTTCGCACTCGGCGAGCTCATCGCCCTGTACGAGCACATCACGTTTGTCGAGGGCACGGTCTGGGGTATCGACTCCTACGACCAGTGGGGCGTCGAGCTGGGCAAGCAGCTTGCCAAGCAGATCACTCCGGCCTTCCATGACGACGCCGCCAAGGCCGAGCAGGACGCTTCGACTCAGGCGCTTATCGAGTTCTATCGCGCGCATCGCAAGTAGTCGCTGCTGTTAACGCATCGCGTCTTATAGTCAGGGGCCCGTATCCTATCGGATGCGGGCCCCTTTGCTTTGCCGTGGTCCCGGGGCGCACGGCCTTTGTGGAACATCGCCGGGGCGCCGCGCGCCGCGAGAACCCTGCGCCTAGATCTCGGCCTCCGCATGGCCTCGCTGCGCCTCGGGCAGCTCCCCGTAGAGCGGATGGTCTTCGAGCCTAAAGCGCTCGACCTGTTCGGGAGTGCGACCGCGTACAAAGAGCCACGAGCGATCAATCGGCGTCGCCATGAGCGTGCTGGGCAGCGCGTCGGCGCGGTCGGAAAACGCCCGGGCACTCTCGGGATCCTGGAACGCCAGCACCAGATGCGTGTCGCAGTTGCCCATGATGGAGCGTGCGCGTGCCTCGCCATAGAGCGCATCGAGCTGGTTGGTCGACTGCAGCAGCAGCGTTGCCCAGATGTTGCGGCTTCGGATAATCGAGAGCACGTTGTCGATCTGGGGGATCTGCAGATTTGCGAAGTCATCGAGCATAAAGCGCACGGGCACGGGCAGGCTGCCGTCGGGCTGCCTATCGGCCTCACGAATGAGGCCCATAAACGCCTGCGAAATAAAGAGGCCGGTCAGCGGATCGAGATTGCGGTCAATATCGCTCACGGTTACAAACAGGGCGCAGGGGGTGTGTCCCATGGAAGCGAAGTCCACCTGGTGGCACTCACGATAGAGCTGTGCCGCACCGTCGAATCCCAGACACATGACCTTTTCGGCAAGGATGCCGACGATGCTCGCGTGCATGCGCTCGGCATTTTGCGTAATGGCGTAGCGCCGCCATAGCGAGAGGGCATAGCTTTGGGGGTCGGTCGTGATCAGGTCGTCAAACAATCGACCCGTGGCACCGTCCTGCAGGTGCTCGATCAGCTTGATGACCGAGCTGATCGTCTGCTCCTCGGCGGGTAGCTGTTCGGTGACGTAGGCGATAAGACACGACAGCAGGTTTGCCGCCGCATGATCCCAAAAAGGCTGGTTGTTGTCCTCGATGGGGCAGATGGCCTTTGCCACCGAGAGGATGTCCTGCTGGTTGGGCCTGCCGTCCGCCTTGCGGCGAATGTGCCTTAGGGGGTTGTAGCCGCAGCGCTCGATGCCGCATGCAAGGACCGGGACGGTGTTGAGGTCGGCGAAGTTGAGACATTGCACGCGGTAACCGTGGGCTGCCAGCACGGGTCCCACTTCGCGACAGAGCGTGCCTTTGGTGTCGAGCACGATGTAGCTTGCGTTCATTTGCAGCAGGTTGGGCTTGAGGACGTTTCGGGTCTTGCCGGCTCCCGAGGGGCCGATCACAAGTGCATTGTTGTTGAGTCCCGTTTGGCGGGTGTCGCAGGAAAGCGTTCGATCCTTGGCGAGGATGGTGGACGATGCGGACTCAGATGCGGCGAGGCGGCTGGCGAGGTTAGACATGGGCGACCTCCTTGGTGGTCGAGAGGATTTCGTGGGCAAAGCCGAGTTCGACGGCGCGCTCGGCCGAAAGGTAGGTGTCTTTTGCAGTGAGGGACTGGATGCGCTTGGGCGTGAGGCCGCTGCGGTCCGAGAGGATTTGCGTGAGGGTCTTGCGGGTCTGCATGAGACGCCGGCTGGTTTCCTGCAGCGCAAGTGCCGAGCCGCCTGCCCCCTGGGGGATCAGCGGGTCGTGAATCATGAGCTCTGCATGGGGCGCCATACGGCGATCGTCGCCGCCCATAAAAATCACGGCGCCCATGGACGCGGCGAATTCCAGGCAGACGGTGCGGATGGGGCACGATGCGAGGCGCATGGCGTCATAGATAGCAAGACCCGATCGAACGCTTCCCCCGGTGCTGGCGACAAATATGGTGATGGGACGGCTGGGGTCGGTGGCATCGAGCAGGCGGATTTGCTGGCACAGGTCGTGGGCCATCGGGGTTTCGATGTTTCCCATGACGGAGAGCTCGCGACGGGCGAGCATCTCATCGTAAATGCTGGTGAGCGTGATACCTCGGGCGGATTCACGCATGGTGAGGGGACTGATGACGGGGGAATGATTGGTGTCCATGGGGACTCCTTTCTGTTGGTGGTGTTGTGGAATAGGGTCGCTGCCCGCGGAGGGGCTGGCGGGCTACAGGGTTCGTCCGAGCCTAAGATCGAGCTCGGTTGCGGGGCAGACTGCCTGTCCGTGCGGCTCGCAAGCGCCAAGGGCTCCAAAGCGATAGAGCGTTGCGACGGGCGTGGTGTAGGCGAGCTGCAGCTGATGCTCGACGGGGGTGCATCCGTCATTTTTGTAATGAGCCGCGTAGTACTGCGCGATGCTGGCGTTCATCTCGCTGCCATTGCGATGACGCTCAAACTGGCGTCTGCAGGTCTCGATGATCTTTGCTACCGACTTGGGTGCCGTCGCGGGAACAAGGGCGAGATAGCCCTCAAATAGCTCGTTGATGCTCAGGAGGCACAGCAGGTCGATCAGCGTCCTTATGGCTGCTCCCTCGGCGGAAAAGTGCGCGGTCATGCGGTTATATCGGTTGCGGTCGACGACGGCCGCATGGGGTCTTGGAGTTTTCTGCCCCGCGGTGCCGGGCTTTTGCCGTACCTGTGTATTGAGCTCGACGTTGCAGCGCTTGAGGCCGTCCAACGGAAGGAACAGTGCGGTGCGCAGGGTGTTCCGCTTGCTTTCGAGTTCATGACGCTCGTCGGGTTCCCATTCGAGCTTGAGTTTCGTGTCGAGCGCCGTAAGCATATGGGCTAGGCAGCCTACGGTAAGAACGTACGAATCGTTGTCGCGTTTTGGGGCATAGGGGTCTGTCAGCTTGCGAATGTCGGGGTCGCCCATGATCTTTGTGCAGCGCTTCAGCAGTTGAGGGTGGTCGGCCAAGATCGTCGCGAGCGGTAGCGACGCGTAGTTCTTGATGGTCGCGGCGGCAAAGGCAGCGTCATATTCGTTTGCATATGCTCGCTCAATGCGGGCATCCAGAATGCTTTTCTTATCTCCGTCTTCAGCGTGGCGGTTTGTCATAGCTTCTCCAATCGGTTGATGTTCGTGCTGTCTGTTGATGTGTTGGTTGTCGTGAGTGATGTGCTTGCCGTGGGTGATGTGCTGACGTTGGGGTGCTATGCGGTTTTCAATGAGCCCGTGAGGCAGTTGCTGCAGGGGCGGGATGGAACGGCCCATGCAAGGCGGAAGGCATCGTGCTCAAAATCGAGACAGCAATGCCCTAGGTGCCTCACATGTGGCAGTTACCTCATTAAGTTGTCATTGCGTTTGGGGTTGTACTTTGCCGATCTTCCTTCTCTTACACGCTAAAACTCAAACTTCATATGCTCGATCTACTTAAAACCGCAACGGCGGCCTTTTATGAACTTATATGTCGGAACGCGTCTTTGCAAGTACTTTTTTGCGTTTGTTTCAAATGGGGTGGTTTTGCAACCGTCACGCGCCACGCTATGCGAACGTGCCCCGGCTCGGATAAGATGGTGCGATCGAGTTCTACCGCGCTCACCGCAAGTAGTCTTTGTTGCTGAGATAGGTCATGGCCGAAAGGGGCCCGTATCCCAACAGATACAGGCTCCCTTGCTCTTTAAATGGGCATGAGGGTGTATTGAGGGGGATGTCTTGAGGGGGGGTGCCTGGCTGTCGGCATCCGCATGCGGCGCCATTCGCTTTCCGTAGATATACTTCTACAGCTAATTTCATACCGCTTGCCGGAATGCGGACGCTGTCCTTGCGTATCGGGCGTACATTGAACGTGGTATTTCGCGTGAAACCACAAATCGGTTGTCGGTCCTGAACAAGGAGGCCCAGCATGACGCTTGCCAAACCCATCAATAAATACATCGACTATATCGACGCTCCCGAGGACACATTTGAGCAGTATGTCGAGAAGGCGCTAAAGTACAACTTCCGTTGTGTATTTGCGAACCTGCAGGAGTACGAGACGGGTCGCGCAATGCTCGAGGGCTCTGACATTATCCTTGCCGGTGCTATCGACTTTCCCCAGGGCACTATGACGCTTGAGGAGAAGCTTGCGAGGTTTGAGGAATACGCTGCGTGCGGCTTTACCGAGATTGACTACGTTTTGAATCAGGAGTCGGTTGAGAACCGCGATTTTGATGCCATCGAGCGCGAGATGACTGCCATTGCTGATTTTTGTCGCGTGCATGGCATCACTGAGAAGGTGATCGTCGAGATGTGCAAGCTGGACGGCGATGATGCCGCCAAGCACCGTGTGTGTGAGATTGCGCTGGAGGCTAAGCCGGGATTCCTTAAGACATCGACTGGCAGAAGCTTTGGCGGCGCTAAGCTCGAGGACGTGCGGCTGATGCACGAGGTGCTCGGCGATTCCGTGGCAATCAAGGCGGCGGGCGGTATCCATAATTACGAAGAGGCTTGCGCATTCATCGAGGCCGGCGCTAGCGCGTTGGGTGCATCGGCGGGCATTGCGATCGTCGAGGGTGCACCGACGGAGGAGCGTCGTTAGCAGGCGAATTTGACCTGAGCGATAAAGCTTCACGACCACGCGTCGTTCATGTTCGGGACAATATGACTTTTTACCCGTTGCAGACAGAGCTGCCGTGGGTGTTCTGTATGATGGCTCAGACAAGGTTGTTCAATGACAGGGAGGCACATATGGCAATTAAAGCCATCGCAATGGATATCGACGGTACGCTTACCAACGATCAGAAGGTGATCAGCCCGCGTACGCGCGAGAAGCTGCTCGCGGCACAGGAATCGGGCATTAAGCTCATCTTGGCTTCGGGTCGTCCCGCCTGGGGTCTTCGCGCCCTGGGTCAGGAACTCGATCTTCACAACCACGATGGCCTGCTGGTCGCCTTTAACGGTGCGCACGTGGTCGATGCCCAGACCGATGAGGTGCTGTTCGACCAGGCCATGCCGGTCGACGAATTGCATCGCCTAATTGACCATCTTCGCAGCTTTGACGTGATCCCTATGATTTCGCTCGGGCGTGACCTGCATGTAGAGGACTCGTATCGCTGCATGATTACGCTGCCGGACGGCTCGCAGAAGAATATCGTCAAATACGAGCGCGACGCCTGCGATCTTAAGATTCGCGAAGTCGAGAGCCTTCATGAGGTGGCGGATGCCTATCCGGTGGACAAGCTACTCACCGCGGGCGATCCGGCCTATCTGCAGGCGCATCACGAGGAGATGTACGCGCCCTTTACCCAGACGCTGTCGGGTATGTTTACGGCTGACTGGTACTTTGAATATACGGCGCCCGGCATCGACAAGGCTCGTGCGCTCGAGGGTGCCCTGCCCAAGCTCGGCATCGATGCCAGCGAGGTCGTATCGTTTGGCGATGGCCAGAACGACAAGTCCATGATTGAGTGGGCCGGCACCGGTGTTGCCATGGGCAACGCCGTCGATGAGGTTAAGGCTGTAGCCCAGATGGTGACCGCCAATAACAACGAAGACGGTATTGCGGTAGCGCTGGATAAGCTGCTGGGTTAGAATCGCCGATTAATGCATGGTTCGGGCGCCTGCTCGCGGGCGTCCTTTTGTTAGGGAGGGTGCCGTGTCCGCATTTCCGTTCGACGCCGTTATCTTTGACATGGATGGCGTCATCGTCGATACCGAGTATTACTACCTGGGGGAGACTGCCGCGTTTGCCAAGGAGCTTGGGTTGAACCTGACCCAAGAGGAGCTGAACGGGCAGATTGGCACCTCGCATCAGTTCTTCCTGCATATGCTGGTCGATTGGTTTGAACGCGCCGGTAAAGGGCACTTCACTGGCGAGGAAGCGTTGGCCCGTTGGGACGAGTGGGCGCATAAGCGTCCGCGTGACTACCAGGCTTTGATTAACCCGGGCGCTGTGGATACGATTCGAGAGTTGCCGCGCCGCGGCGTTCGCGTGGCGCTGGCGAGTTCGTCTCCCATGGACAGCATCGAGGAAGTGCTCGATGCATGCGGGCTGTCGGATGCCTTTGAGTATGTGGTGAGCGGCGAACAGTTTAAGGAGAGCAAGCCCGAGCCCGACATCTACCTGCATGCGCTGGATCTGTTGGGGCTGCCTGCGGACCGTTGCTGCTGTGTTGAGGATTCGGTGCCTGGTATCACTGCCGGCAAACGCGCGGGGTTAACGGTGATTGCCAAGCGCGAGGAGCGCTTTGGCTTTAGCCAGGATGCCGCGGACAAGATTATCGACCAGCTGCCGGAACTGCTCACGCTTTCTTAGGAGCGCGGTAGTTGCGCGTTTTTCGGGTCTGATGAGTAAATTGCCGACATTTTGGTGCGACACCTAGCATACTTTAAGCTAATGCGGGCTTAAGGACTTGTTGAATGCCCCTAAGCCCGTTTTAGACTTAATTGCGCTTGGAGAGGGTATATGCCACCGACTGAAGGGCTAACTGACGGTAAAGCAGCGATACCGCTGTACCAACAGGTTATCGATATCATCAAAAACGAAATCAACTCCGGTGCCTACAAGGCAGGCACGCGGATACCCAACGAATTCGAATTGGCTGAGAGCTATAAAGTTGGCCGCGTTACCGTGCGACGCGCTATTGAGGAGCTCGTCCAACAGGGCTATCTAACGAAGCGACAGGGGAAAGGCACGTTTGTCAATGCCCCCAAGCTCAAGCGCAAGATTCGCCAGAAGGATGACGTCCAGAGTTTTTCGGACGCATGCCGCGCTAACGGAATGGAACCGGGGGCGCGTGTCATTTCGAGAAAGATACTGCCGGCGGATTCCACCGAAGCACAGTTCTTTGGTGTTCCCGTTGGAACTGACTTGATCTGCGTTGAGCGCGTGCGTACTGCCGATGGCGTCCCTGTCATGCTCGAGAACAACATATATGTTTACGAGGACAACGCCTATCTATCAACGGCACCTCTATCTAACCAATCCATTTTTGAGTTCGTGCGCAACCGGACGGGCCGCACGCCCGCGTTTACCGACCCATGCACGCTTGAGATCGCGTGCGCGTCGCCCGAGGTCGCTCGGTTGTTGGCAGTTCCCGTTGGCGAACCCATGTTTTATATGGAAGCCTTCTTTTTCGATGAGCAGCGGCGGCCGTTTATCATCGGTCGTCAGCGGATCGTTGGGTCTCGCTACGTTTTTGACATCTAGGACATTGCGTATGGAAACGTCCGGCGAATCATCTCACCGGACGTTTCCATACCGTTCACGGCGCAAACGCAACCGTTCAACCGCGTTGCGGCAATCAGTTTGAAATTATCTTGATGACGAGAAAAGCTGCTGGTAATCTATAGAACGTCGTAGAACGTTTGCCTTGTGCAAACGTTGAAGCGAGATGCGATGCAGTCTCGAGTTCTTTGGAGGTATCTATGTCAGATACGAAGGCGAAGAAGACAAACAGACGTTTTAAGTTCAAATTACCGCATGTCTATACGATCATGTTCTTGCTGATCGTTGTCTTTGCGGTCTTGACTTGGATCGTTCCCTCTGGTCAGTATCAGCGCAAGACGATTTCGACAGCGGCGGGCGAGCGTGAAGTCGCCGTTGCTGGAACCTATGAACAGGTCGATAAGAACTACACAGATTCCGAGACCGGCGAGACCATCAATCTGGGTCAGGATATCTTCGCGGTCCTGCAAGCGCCCACTAAGGGCATCCAGGAGGCTGCCGACGTCGTTGCGTTTGTCTTATTGATTGGCGGATCGTTCGCAATTATCACCAAGACCAACGCTTTGAATGCCGGTATGAGCCGTGTGATTAAAAAGCTCAAGAACAAGGACATCCTCATCATTCCCATCACGATGACGTTGCTGTCCATTTGCGGCACCACGTTTGGTATGTCTGAGGAAGCCCTGCCGTTCTATGCCATCTTCATTCCCATCATGATGGGTATCGGTTATGACTCGATGACGGCATTCATCATCTGCTTCCTTGGTCCTAACCTGGGATATTGCGCTTCGACCATCGACCCGTTTAATGTTTTGATCGCCCAAGGCATCATTGGCATCGAGGGCAATCCGCAACTGTGGCTGCGCGCCGTTTCTTGGGTCATCTTCACTGCCGTCGGTATCGCATGGGCCATGCGCTACGCCATGCGCGTCAAGAAAAACCCCGAGTCGTCCATTACGTACGAGGACGATAAGCTCAAGCGTATCGAGTTTTCCGTGATCGATGCCTCCATCGAGGAAGAGTTCACTATCCGTCAGAAGCTCGTGCTTATCGATTTTGCTTGCGGTATGGGCATTATCGTCTGGGGTCTTGTTACCCAGGGTTGGTACATGAATGAGATTTCCGCCGTGTTCCTTGGCATGGGCTTGCTTGCCGGTATCCTGGGCGGTCTTGACCAGCAGACGATTGCTGAGGAGTTCGTTAAAGGCCTCGCCGACTTTGCGTACGCCGCCATCGTTATCGGTATCGCTCGCGGTATTCTGGTCATCGCCGAAGGCGGCATGATCATCGACACCATCCTCCAGGTGCTCGCTACTGCGCTCGCCGGTGCACCCGCCGCCGTCTACACCACGTTTATGTATATCGTCCTTGGCCTGCTCTCTTTGCTGGTTCCCTCGAGTTCTGGCCTGGCGGCACTCACCATGCCCGTTATGGGCCCCCTGACCGAGCTCATGGGCCTCAATCCCGAGGCGGCCGTTACCGCGCTCCAGTTTGCCAACCAGACCATCAACACCATCAGTCCCGTGGCGGGCATGACGGTTGCCGGCCTTGGCGTGGCTAAGATTTCGTTTGGCCAATGGTGGAAGACCATTTGGAAGTTCTTCATCTTCATGGTCGTGTTTGGCTTGGTCATTACTGCCATTTCTGGCATGCTTCCGGCGTAGGTGATTATAATGTCCGATCGTTTGACGGTCCTGACGTCTAAGAGCGTCTTTACCGGTACGGGGGACCTGCCGTTTGAAGGTTTCGTAGCGGTCCGTGACAATCGAATTGAGGCGGTTGGCACCAAGTGTGAGGTAGCTTCGTATTTGACCCAGGCGGACGAGGTAGTTGACCTGGGCGACCGCACTGTCATGCCTGGCCTGATCGATGTGCATACCTTCTATACAGGCTGGGCGCTGCGGACGTTGGGGTCTGATCTGTCCGGCATCGCTGATGCCAAAGAGGCCGTGTCGCTCTTGCGTGCATGGAAAGAAGATCATCCGGATTGCGCGGCGGCTTTTGGCCACAACCTGCCCGAAACGTTGGCATCGGATGCCGAGAACGCAAATACGGCAGCTGTGTTTGACGATTGTTTTGGCGATATCCCTGTCGTCTGCTTTACACCGGGTGCGGAGACCTGCGTTCTCAATGCTGCCGCCAGTGCGCGATACGGCTTCACACCCCAGGCGTGTTATGCCGAGAAGATCTGGCGCATGATGAGCGATTTCCTCTCGCTGCCCGAGGTACGTGCGGGGTATTCGGACTACATGGGCATGCTTAACGAGCGCGGCGTTACCGCCATCAAGGAGATGGCGTTTGATGACTACTACGGTTTTGCCGACGAAATGGCTCGCCGTGAGGAATCTGGTGAGCTGACGGTTCGCGTCTCTATGATGTCGCAGCCGGTGGGTGCCGGTGCAAATCTGTCATATGCTCGCGAGGCACGAGAGCGCTTCCGGGGTCCGTTCGTTCGTTTTTCTGGCTTCAACCGTATGACCGATCGCGGCGTATGGGCGGGGCTTGCCGAGATGATTGACCCCTATGAGGACACGGCCGATGCGGGCGCTGCCGGCAAGACGGTTGTCGAGGAGCCCGAGTGGGATCTGATTGAGAACGAGCTGCGCGCAATTGATGCTGACGGCTTCCGATATTCCTTGCATTGCCAGGGCGATGGCGCCGTTCGTCGCACCGTGGCGCTCTATGCCTCGCTGCCTCGAGACGAGCATGGACGGTTGCTTCGCCGCCATGCGATTACCGATCTCGAGAACTCTGATCCGACCGATCTTGTCGAGTTTGGCAAGTTAGGTGGAATTTGCGAGGTCTATCCGCAGATTTTGACGCTGGACCGGCGCGAGGATTGCCTGTCGATGATGTGTCGACAAATTGGCGAGACGCGACTTTTGCACAGCTGGAATCGCCGCGGCATGGAAGATTCCGGATGCACGGTGTGCTGTGGTACGGATTTGCCGCTGCTGATTCCGAGCCTGGGCGAGTCAATCTACAGCGCGTGCGGCGGATACTTCGACGATGGACTGCCCGTGAATGAGGCCAACGCGCTGACACTTGTCGAGCTCTTGCGCGCTTGGACTGCCGGCGGCGCGTACGATCTGATGCGCGAAGACGAGCTGGGTACGCTCGAGGTCGGCAAGCTTGCCGATATCTGCGTGCTCGATCGGGATGTGTTCGACCTCGATTATCACGACGCACGCAATCTTGCGGTTGATATGACGATGTCGGACGGACAAATCGTGTTCGATAGAAATAGGGAGGCATAAGATGTCTGAATCCAAGCCGACGCTGCGCCGCGAACAGATTGCGGGCATGAATATCCACTACATCATGTGGTCGCTCGATTACTTCCTTGATGTGCAGCAGCGTTTGGGCTTTGAGTCCATTGAGCTGTGGTGTGCAGAGCCGCATGTGACACTCGACCATACGGGCTACTTTGAGGCTGAGGCCCTGGCGAAAAAAGCTGCAGACCGTGGGCTTAGGTATCGTACTCTGTGCCCCGAGAATGTTGTCTATCCTTGGCAGTACTGCGCACGCAAACCGCTGCATGAACAGCGCAGCCTGGCGTACTTTAAGCACGGCATTGAGCTTGCCGGGGTACTTGGGTGCGACCGTATGTCCGTCAACTCGGGCTGGGGCGACTGGGACGAGGACCGCGAGGAAGCCTGGAAGCGCAGCCGCGAGCACTTGTCCATTCTGGCGGAGTATGCCGGCGAGCACGGTCTGGTGCTTACGATGGAAAGCCTGCGTCCCGAGGAGAGCAACCTTGTGACGACGGTTTCCGATGCGAAGCGCATGATTGACGAGGTCGCGAGCCCGTACTTACAGCCCATGGTTGATACAACCGCGATGGGCGTTGCAGGCGAGACGCTTGAGGACTGGTTTGCCGCCTTTGGTGATGGGGCAATTCACGAGATGCACTTTATCGACGGCGACCCGTATGGCCATCTGGTGTGGGGCGATGGCAAGCGCGATATGGACGCCTTCGTCGCCACACTCAACGCCCATGGTTTCGACGGCATGCTGGGCCAGGAAATCACGGACGGCCGTTACTACGATGACCCGGCGGCGGCAGATGCCAAGAACATGGCCGCATTCGAGAAATATCTGATTGACTAAAACAACTATCGGCCACGCAGCCAACGTCATTGATTGCGGACTAAACAAGAAAGGAACTGGATATGAACGCACACGATCTGATCAAAGAGGCAATTGCCGAGAAGGGCAAGTTTGACAGCGTCTACTGGATTGCTTGCGGTGGTTCCATGATCGATTTGATCCCGGCTCATGAGCTTCTGCAGCGCGAGGCAACCACCTTCACTTCGTATATCTATACGGCTCGCGAGTTTGATATCATGCGCCCACGCCGCTTGGGTGAGAAATCCCTGGTCATTGCTTGCAGCCACAGTGGCAACACCCCCGAGGTCGTCGAGGGCTGTGAGATTGCCCTTGCTGCCGGCGCTACGGTAATCGCCCAGACCGACAACGCTGGATCCAAGATTGACTCCGGCAAGTGGACCACGTGGGTCTACCCGTGGGGCGAGGGTGTGCCGCAGGCCGAGGTCCCCGCTGGCATTTCGCTGTCGCTTGCGGCAGAGCTGCTCGATCAGCAGGAGGGCTACGCCGATCTTGCCGATATGTATGCCGGTATCGCCGAGATGGATAAGATTCTTCCCCCGGCACGCGAGAAGGTAAATGCCGAGCTGGGCGATCGTTTTGCCAAGCTTTGCCAGGAGCATGAGTTCTTCTATATTCTGGGCAGCGGTCCCAACTTTAGCCAGACCTACGGTTTCGCTATCTGCTCTCTTATGGAGATGCAGTGGCAGCACTGCAGCTACATCCACTCTGCCGAGTACTTCCATGGCCCCTTCGAGGCTACTCAGGATGGCGTTTTTTACTTCCTGCAGATGGGCTCCAGCGAGTGCCGTGCTATGGACGAGCGCGCCCTGGCGTTCCTTAAGACGCATACCGATACGCTGATGGTGCTCGATGCCAAGGAGTACGGTATGGAAGCCGTGCCGGCGAGCGTCCGTGCCTATCTGGACCCGGTGCTGTTCTACGCCATGAACTGCGAGCTGCGTGCCGCACGCGGCAAGGTGTTTGACCATGATCCCGATTTCCGTCGCTACATGGGCGTCGTCGAGTACTAGAGGGGTAAATACCATGGCATTTAACGTTAACGCGCTCGGATTTGGCGACAACGTCGTCGATCGCTACGAGCATATCCACACCATGTATCCTGGCGGCAACGCGGTGAACTTCGCCGTTTATGCCAAGAAATGCGGTGCCGCACGCTCCGCATACATGGGCATTTTTGGCAATGACGCCGCTGCCGAGCATGTCATTGCAAGCCTCGAGGATGAGGGTATCGAACTTGACAAGTGCGAGCAGATGATTGGCGAGAACGGAGCGGCTCGCGTGACCGTCGTTGACGGTGACCGTGTCTTCCTCGGCTCCAACGAGGGCGGTATCCGTGGCGATGCGCGCTATGTCCTCGATCGCTTTGACCTTTCGTACATGAAGCAGTTCGATGTGGTTCATTCGGGCAACTATTGCTTTACCGAGCGCGAGCTGCCCAAGTTGAAGGCTGCGGGCGTCACGGTCTCTTTTGACTTTTCGGACGACTCCACCGACGAGTACTACGAGCAGATTGCGCCCTACGTCGATTTTGCTTTCTTTAGTGCGGCGGATGCCGCGAGTGAGGACGAGATTCGCGAGCGTCTGGCATGGGTGAAGGGCCTGGGTCCGCGTTTTGTGTCGGCTACGGCGGGTGCCGAGGGCTGCATTGCTTACGACGGCGAGCGTTATTACCGCCAGCTGGCTAAACCGGTAACGGACATGAAGGACACCATGGGGGCGGGCGACTCGTTCCTCACCTCATTTTTGATGTGCTATCTCGATTCCGCCAAGCGTGGTGAGGATGGCGCCGAGGCCATCGAGCGCGCGCTCGATTTTGCTGCCGGGTTTGCCTCGACCGTGTGCGGCATGGAAGGCTCTTGGGGCCACGGAGCACCAATCGTCGAATAGCTTAAGAAAGCGTACGGCGGTCTGGCTATGAGGCCTTGGACAGCCGATGCAAAACAATAAGCGAAACGCAAAAAGGGGGCTCGCCATGTGGTGGGTCCCCTTTTGAACATTGGAGAAGAGTATGGGTATTAAAGCGTGTGCGGCTGGTTTTTGCTGCGCGGACGTCTATCAAAACATCGGCGTGTTCTATCCGACTGGTAACGGCATTGACTGGGGTATCCATCTTGCACGAATGGGCGTTTCGGTATCCGCCGTGTCGGTTGTCGGCAAGGACGAGTACGGAGACAAGATGAGGGAGGCGCTGGCCGCTGAGGGGTTCGATATCTCACACCTGCGGGTGGAGGATGGCGACACTTCGGTGATGCTCATGGCATTGAAAGACGGCGTCGATCGTGTGCATCTCGAGGCAATCGATGGCGTAATGGAGACATATCGACCGAATGAAGACGACCGGGCGTTTATCCTAGAGCATGACATCATTCATACCGACCTGTTTGGCAATTGTTTGGACCTCCTGCCCGAGTGGCATGATGCGGGCAAGACGGTGGTTATGGACTTCTCGGTGTTCAGCCAGGATCCCGAATATGCCTGCGAGAATCATTTTCCCTACGTTGACTACGCATTTATGTCGTTTGAAGATGACACTCCGGAGCTGCGAGACTGGGTACGTCACGCGCAGGAATTGGGGCCGCGCGTTGCGGTTGCCACGCTTGGCGAGAAGGGAAGCATTGCCTATGACGGTGAGCGCTTCTATGAGTGCGGGATCGTGCCGGCGGAGAAGGTCGTTAATACCGTGGGTGCCGGCGACTCGTATATCGCCGGGTTTACCAAGGGCGTGATCGATGGCCTTGATATTCCGGCGTGTATGAAGGCGGGCGCCGAGCTGTCGTCCCGAGTGATTGGTTCTTTTGAGCCGTACTAGGGTCAAATGCCTGGAAAGGAGTACGAAATGGTTATCGACATGTTGGTCCATCCTATGCTCTACGGCGAGATCTGTACGCCGGGTGATGAGCCTGATGGATTCGGTTTTTGGTCACGAGAATTTGGTATGGGGCATATGGGCCCCATGGATTGGGATGAGCTTCAAGTCGAGATGGACGTCTGCGATGTGCAGAAGAGCGTGCTCATGCCGCTCGATGTAACCACGGCATGCGGAGGGCACTTTGGCACCAATGACCAGATTGCCATGCTGGTTGCCGCACATCCCGATCGTCTGTGGGGATTTGCGAGCGTAGACCCGCAGATGAGCGGTGCCGCAGACGAATTGGAGCGCGCTTTTACCGAGTTGGGGGCAAAGGGGCTTTGCCTGCATCCTGCAAAGCAGGGTTTTGCCCCCGATGATGCTGTGGCCGAGCCGCTTTACGAACTGTGCGAGCGCTATAACAAGCCGGTGGTTTTCCATGCCGGTATGTCTTGGGAGCCGGGCGCAGAGCTCTCGCGCAGTAACCCGCTTGCATTTGAGCACACAATCGCAACGCATCCAAATGTGCGTTTTAGTTTGACCCATTTTGGCTGGCCGTGGGTGCGCGAGACCGTGGCGATGCTGCTCAAGTATCCCAACTGCTACGCGGACACCTCTATCACTTACATCGATTCGCCCGAGGAGATGATGCAGCGTCTTTTCACGGTCGATATGGGGCCGCTGTGGTATGAGCGCGCGCTATCGCACCAAGTGATGTTCGCCAGCAATACGCCGCGCTTCCGTGCATTCAAACTCAAGCGGGCGCTCGATACCGTGCCCATGCGCGATGATGCGCGAGAAAGGCTCTACTGGGGTAATGCCCTGCGTTTTCTTGAAGGGGATGAGTGAACATGGTGACGCTCGAGACATTGAGCTATCTATCGACTGCTCCGGACCAGTTCATCGATATTACCGAGGACGTGCACGCTGCCATCGAGCGCAGCTCGGTGACCAATGGCTTGGCGGCGATTATTTTGTCGCATACGACCTGCGGAATCGTGGTAAACGAGGGGCTGCCCTGCGTGGAGACGGATCTTATGGAGACGCTTGATCGCATCGCCCCACTCGATGCCCCCTATGCGCATGCACACTTCCTGCCGAGCTATGGAGCCACCGGTAACAACTCCTGTGGGCATATCAAGAGCATGATTTGTGGAAACAGTTGCTTCTTTCCCGTCCAAGATGGCCACATCGTGTGCGGAGGTGCCCAGAACATCTATCTTGCGGAGTTTGACGGTCCGCAGAAGCGAAAAGTGTACGTCGAGGTGCTGGGGGAGTAACGTCCCTGCAATAATGAGCTGCACCCCAAAACTTGGACGGCTTAAATAAGAACTACGCCGCAAGGGACTGGCTCCGGAACTCCTCCGGGGTCAGTCCCTTCAGTTTAGTCTGCGTCCTCTGTCAGGTGATCCGTTGTATTATCCGGGTGGAATCGTATCGCGGGTCGTGGAGGCCGCCAAGCGCAGTTCACGCGCTGCATTTTTTGCGGTGCCTGGGCCGGTGATCTCGGGCTGATTAACCGAGATTATGCTAACAACATGCGTCGCAAGGCGGCGCTGCGCTTGGACGACCTTAAGCTTTTTCACTTCATCACGAGCGGGGGGGGGGTATCTCAACGACCGCTCGACTGTGGACGTTGCCGATTCACTTCTCCTTAATTGCCTACCGGATGCGATGGTCGTCGGCGGTTCGGCTGCCGGTCGTGGCGCTTCGGGCGAGCTTGCCGATGAGGTCCGCGAGCGTCGCAGCGTGCGGCTGAGGCGACGGGGCTCGCGGCGGGGACACCTGTCTTAGTGGGAACGGGCGACTCTGGTGCCGAGGCCATTTCGACGGGTGTATTCCGTCCCGGCGATATGATGGTTCAGTTGGGGAGCACGGCGTATTTCATCTACTTAGCTGATCATATGGTCGATGATGCCCGCCTGTGGTCAGGGACGTTTATCATTCCCGGAACTTACGGGATCTGCGCGGGGACCAATACGGCGGGTGTGCTCGCATCGTAGCTGCGCCAAGAGCTGTATTGCGACGCCGTAGAGGCCGAGGGCCACGGTGGCCCCGATGCATATTCGGTTATGGCGCATGATGCCGCCGATGTGGCGCCGGGTGCCGATGGGCTCCTGTGTCTGCCGTACTTTACGGGGGAGCGTACTCCGCTCAACGGTCCCGAGGCGCGCGGCGTCTTCTTTGGCCTGACCGGAAGGCATACGCGAGCCCATATGGTTCGCGCCGCCTTGGAAGGCGTCGCGTATACCGTTGCATCCCATGTCGACATTATCGAGCGAGAGCATGGGCTGCCAATTGGGCGCATTATGCTTGTCGGAGGTGGAACCAAGAATCCAGTTTGGATGCAAGCTATCGCCGACGTATGTGGGCGCGAGGTCTCGGTTGCCAAGGTTACAGTGGGCGCATGCTTCGGTGATGCCATCATGGCAGCTCTCGCAGGTGGCGCCCATGCATCATGGGATGAGCTCGCCCAAGTCCTTGGCGTTGCGCAAACAATCGTGCCCGATATGGCTGCCCGCGAGTTATATGCGTCGCGCCGTCATATCTTTGACGAATTGTATGCGCGCAACCGTGATCTCATGCACGAATTGGTGTAATGCTGCCGAATTGTACTGCCTTCCAATAGGGACTGCGTGGTGCGATTCGCATGTCCCTTGGCATTTTTTCCCACAGGGGTTAGCGAAGGTCAAAAACAGAGTGCGCATTTGCTAAAACTGCCGACTCGATGCGCTTTGCGTCACAGTCTTTGAGCGAGGCGATGCGTTCTGAGGTTCTTGTGAGCGATTTGATGAGCGATTGCGCGCTTGTTTCTGCGTTTGGCTCGGCCGGCGCATCGGTCTCGAGCAGTAAACGATCGAGTGGAATCTGCCGGGCATATTCGCGTCCACGTTTAGACGCAAGCATGCGTTCGTTGACGGAAAAATTACAGCCCGCATTACGCGCGCGGGCGAGTTCGTCCGAAGTGCCGCTAAACCAGTGGAAGATGATAGCGGGGGAGTTGGAGTTTGGGATGAGTAGTCCATGCGATTCGAGGACGTCCAGTACGGCTCCTGCCGAACGAACGGCGTGAATTGATATTACGCGCCCGGTAAGAGGATGCTGCACGAGCGCATCGCAGAGTCGGTCAAATGCCTGTATTTGTAGCGGCTCACTTCCAGCAAAGCGCGCGGAAAGGTCGAGTCCGACTTCGCCGATGTAGCGCTCTTGGACGGCAATTTGACAGAGCAGGTCAATTTCTGCGTTGCCGCATCGCCCGTCGGCGAGCCACCAGGGATGGAGGCCGATACCCTTGATGACGGTAGGAGGGCGACGGGTTCGCCCATGTGCGCTAGCGAAGTCGCGTGGATCGACGCCGCAATCAAATAGACCCAAGCCCAGCGCCGTTGCCTCATCGGCAACGGCGTCCGGGTGAGCCATCAAATCAAGATGGCAGTGTGCATCAAATAACCGGGGCTCCATCTCGGCGCACTCCGCTAGTCCAGGCGTTGGCCGTCGGCGCGCACACGCTCGGTGCCGCGTCCACTGATCTGGCGGATAACCTCGCCGGCAATCATCTGACCCATGATGGGCGGCATAAAGCTGGCGGTACCCAACTCGGTACGCTCGTGGATGTTGGACGGGTCGCGGGGTTGGGTCTTAACCGATTCCTCGCAGCTAAACAGCACGTGCAGACTCTTGATTCCGCGCTTCTTACATTCTTTGCGCATGATGCGGCTCATGGGGTCACGTACCGTATCGAAAATGTCGGCAAAGCGGAGGCACTCGGGATGGAGCTTGTTGGCCCCGCCCATGGAGCTAACCAAACGAATGTCGTGGTCCTGAGCATATTTGGCAATGGTGAGCTTGGCCGAGATGGTGTCGATGGCGTCGACGACGTAGTCGAGCTTGCCGTCCGTCTGCTCCAAAACGCTCGCGAAGAACTCGTCGATGTTGTCGCTCAGCAGGTATTCGGTGCGTTTGATAACGGTGGCGGTGGGATTGATGTCGTGGATCATGGCTTCCATAACATCGACCTTGCGCTTGCCGATGGTGCTGTGAAAGGCGATAGCCTGGCGATTGATATTGCTGGGCGCGACGATGTCCTTGTCCAGAATGACGAAATGACCAATGCCGCCGCGGGCGAGTGCCTCGCAGCAGTTGGAGCCCACGCCTCCGCAGCCGAGCACCAACACCGTAGCATCGGCGAGCTTATCGAGTGCCTCGCGGCCCATGATGATCTCGAGCTTGGTGTCGCGTGTCTCGACGAGAGCGGCAGCGGTTTCGGTCATAAACATCCTCCGATGGGGAAGCGAATCGTGTTTTAGCTATCACCATTATAGGTATTATCGCGATTCCATTTGAGCCCTTGGGCTTGTTGAAATGGGATCGGGGTTCGCATAAGATTGAAGCAGATGGCACCCGTTGCAGCGGGTTGGCCAACTCCAAAACACGTTTGTAGCGTGAGAAGTGGCCGTCTTCGCATTACGCGGGGGCGGCTATTTTTTTGAGTGTAAGATTAGATAATTAGACAAACATCTAAATAAACAGTATACTGTGCGCGTCGTGATAGATAGTGAGAGGAGGTCCTATGCCGGGAGAGGGTTTTAAGGCGCTGGCCGATCCTACACGGCGTCACATTTTGGAACTACTACGCGAGGGCAATTGTACGGCCGGAGAGCTTGCCGAGCATTTTGACATCAGCAAGCCGTCGCTCAGCCATCATCTGGCAACGCTTAAAAACGCCGGGCTGGTGACCGATGAGCGCCATGGCCAAAACATCGTTTACAGCTTAAATACCACCGTCATGCAGGACTTGATTGGCTGGTTTATGGGCTTTACAAACACTGAAGGTGATAAGGATGAATAACGAAAACAAGGGCATTCACGCCACGGGGGTATCGTCGCGCGTGTGGATTGCACTGGTCGCTCTGTGCGTTGCCAATGTCGCAGCGCATCTGATAGTGATGCCGAGCCTGCCGGCGCAGATTCCCACGCACTGGGGCGCGAATGGCGCCGTCGACGGTTGGGGCCCTAGCTGGATGGCCTCCGCGCTCGGCGTGTTGCCTCTGGCGCTTCTCGCGATGTTCTACGTCGTGCCACGCATTGACCCCAAGGGCGAGGCGTATCGGACCTCGGGTAAGTTCTATCAGGGCTTCGTAATCGCCTTCACGCTGCTCATGTGTGCCATAAGCTGGCTGGGGGAGCTAACGGTGTGGGGCATCGTGCCGGTGGTAGGAACGGTCAATTTGCTGGTATCAGGCGCTATCGGCTTGCTCTTTATTGGTATGGGCAACTACTTGCCGCGTGTGAAGCAGAACTATACGCTCGGTATCAAGACGCCTTGGGCGCTTGCCGATCCCGAGAACTGGCGCCGTACGCAGCGTTTTGGCGGCGCCTGCTTTATGGTGCTGGGTGTTGGTTTGATTGTGATGGGCGTGGCGGGTAGCGTGCTTTCGAGTGAAGTCGTCGCCGCGGTGATTGCGGTTCTGGCGTTTGGTTCAGCTGGAGCTGCCTACGTCTATTCGTATCTGCTGTGGCGCAAATCGCAGCGAGCCGCTCGCTAAGGTTGCGGAAAACTAGCGTACGCAGTTCATAGTGTGTTAAGGGGGACTTTTCCCAGGTAGTATTAGGGGGTGTGGGCAACCATGCCCCTTTTTCGTTAAGTTTCAGAGCTGGTTTCCTCATTTCGTTTCCACTAAAGCGAATCAAGAATAGGGAAACAGCAGGTAGAAAGGATAAAACAGGCAAATGGCGGAGTTTATCTACCAGATGTATCAGGCTCGCAAGGCCCATGGCGACAAGGTAATCCTTGACGACGTGACCCTGAGCTTCTACCCCGGTGCCAAGATCGGTGTCGTGGGCCCCAACGGCATGGGCAAGTCGACCCTGCTCAAGATTATGGCCGGCATTGAGGAGGTCTCCAACGGCGATGCCAGGCTCACCCCCGGCTACACCGTGGGTATCCTGCAGCAGGAGCCGCCGCTCGACGACGACAAGACCGTCATCGAGAACGTGCGCATGGCGTTTGGCGACATGATCGCCAAGGTCGATCGCTTCAATAAGATCGGCGAGGAGATGTGTGACCCGGACTGCGACATGGACGCCCTCATGGCAGAGATGGGCAAGCTCCAGGACGAGATTGACGCCGCCGACGGCTGGGATATCGATTCCAAACTCGGCCAGGCCATGGACGCCCTGCAGCTGCCCGATTCCGACATGCCGGTCAACGTGCTTTCCGGCGGCGAGCGCCGTCGCGTGGCCCTGTGCAAGCTGCTGCTCGAGGCTCCCGACCTGCTGCTGCTCGACGAGCCCACGAACCACCTGGACGCCGAGTCGATCCTGTGGCTCGAGCACTTCCTGCACAACTACCAGGGCGCGGTGCTTGCCGTCACGCACGATCGCTACTTCCTGGATAACGTTGCCGAGTGGATCTGCGAGGTCGACCGCGGCCACCTTTATCCCTACAAGGGCAACTACTCCACGTATCTGGAGACCAAGGCCGCCCGTATCGAGGCTCAGGGCAACCGCGACGCCAAGCTCGCCAAGCGCATGGAGGCCGAGCTCGAGTGGGTACGCAGCTCGCCCAAGGCTCGCCAGGCCAAGAACAAGGCCCGTCTGGCTCGCTACGAGGAGATGGAGGCCGAGGCCCGCGCCAGCCAGAAACTCGACTGGACCGACATCCGCATCCCTGTGGGCCCGCGTCTGGGCAACAAGGTGCTTGAGGCCCATCACCTGCATAAGGAATTCGACGGTCGCGTGCTCATCGATGATCTGTCGTTCACCCTGCCGCGCAACGGCATTGTGGGCGTGATTGGCCCCAACGGCGTCGGTAAGACCACGCTGTTCAAGACGATCGTGGGCCTGGAGCCGCTCACCTCGGGCGAGCTCGAGATTGGCGAGACCGTCAAGATCAGCTACGTCGATCAGAACCGTTCCGGCATCGACCCCGATAAGAACCTGTGGGAGGTCGTCTCGGACGGCCTGGACCACATGATGGTCGGCGAGACCGAGGTTCCGAGCCGCGCGTACGTGGCGAGCTTTGGCTTTAAGGGCCAGGACCAGCAGAAGCGCGCCGGCGTGCTCTCCGGCGGCGAGCGCAACCGTCTGAACCTGGCACTCACGCTCAAACAGGGCGGCAACCTGCTGCTCCTCGACGAGCCCACGAACGACCTCGATGTCGAGACGCTGTCCTCGCTCGAGGCGGCGCTGCTCGAGTTCCCGGGCTGCTCGGTGGTCATCAGCCACGACCGTATGTTCCTGGATCGCGTGGCCACGCACATTCTGGCGTGGGAGGGCACGGACGAGAACCCCGGCAACTGGTATTGGTTCGAGGGCAACTTTGAGGCCTACCAGGAGAACCGCGTCGCCCGCCTGGGCGAGGACGCAGCCCAGCCGCATCGCGTGCATCGCAAGCTCACGCGCGACTAGATGTGACAAAGGGACAGTCCCTTTGTCACATGGACTTCTGCTCAACCTGAGAAAAAACGCGGCGAACGTTTTTGTGACGTTCGCCGCGTTTTCCTATTCGTTGGCTTCTTCGACCTTGTCGATGGCCCAGGTGGCTCCGAGGCCGCCGGCGGTGTTGCGGCGAATGCGCACGGTAACCTCGCGGCGCTCGCCGGCCTGCGTGTAGCGCAGGGGAAAGCTCGCTCGGTTACGGCCGGCCTCGATGGTGCCGAGCTCGCGGGCGATCCAGTAGTACTCGCCGACGATGCCGAGGGTATCGGCGCCGTAGGGGAGATAGGTCGACAGCTGGTGCAGAAGCGGGCCGGGGCAGAAGACCTCGGTTGCGAAATCGACGGGGAAGTCCTCGGGGATGGCGGACGCTACGGGTGCGGGGGTTGGGGCCGCTATGGGCGCCGAAGCCGGTGCTGGTGCGGGAATTTGGTCGCAAGCAGCGGTGGGCACGGACTCGATGACGGGTGCAGACTCAGGCACCGGTTCCGGCTTAGCTGTGGAATCTGTCGGTTCCACGGAGACGGATGTGCCTTCAGCCTCGGTTGTGGCATCGGTTTGCGGGGCGTCCTCTGCCTCGACAGACGGCTTTGTCTCGACCGGCGTGGATGCCATGGTGGTGATGCCGGCGTTGGCGTTCTCGGGGTCATAGACGACCGTGAGCGAGATGGCGGGCTGCGGCGTCTCGGGCTCCGGTGCCGACTCGGTAGCGCCTTGATCGGCGGGCTCGTCGGACTGATCGTCCTCGGCCTCGTTGCCAAAGACATCGCTGTTTTGGAACGCAGGCGTCTCATGTTGGTCGGCGGCTTCTTCGGTTGTCGACTTGGGAGCCTCGCCGAGCTCCGCAGTGGCTTCCTGCTCAGCCATGACTTCGGGATCGGTCGTGGCGGCGATTTCGGTTTCGGCTTCTGCTGCTACCTCAATAGCGACTTCGATCTCTGTCTCGGGCTCGGGCTCCGGAGCGACTTCGGCCACGGGCTCGGGACGCTTAACGTGCTTGGGGCGCACGGCCTTGAGGTCCTTCTCACCGCGTTTCTTCTTTTTGTAGGACTGCTTGGCGCCCTTGGCAGCCTTGGGCTTGTCCTCGCCCTTGGCAAGGGCGGCATCCCATGCCTCGTTGGCGATGACGGTGGCATACAGGCGACCGCCCTTAAAGACGGTCAGCTTAATGCAGTCGTCGAGTTCCTCGAGCAACTCGCGCGTGGACTCGAAGCCCAGGTCATAAGCAGTCATGTCGCCAGCGGCGAGAGCCTCTTCGACCTGCGTCATAAACGTTTGCTTGCCGCATCCAATCGCATCGCGCAGCAGGCGATACAGATAGATGTGGTTGCCCAGCGAAAGCGTGGGCCTAACTATTGTCTTGCTCATGGCAAATCTCCTCTTTACACATGTAAAGCATCTTACCATCGCATGGCGCTCGCCATGACGGCGCCCAAGGCAAACGGGCGCGAACCGCTGTCGATTCGCGCCCGTTGTACAGGTTGCCTATCTGGGGATGCAGTGCCTAGTTGCCCGATGTCGTGCCTTGGCTTGAACTGTCAGATGCCGTGCCCGATGTGGTGCCACTCGAATTGCTGTTGCTGCTGTTTGCTGTGCCCGTTCCCGACGTGGTGTCGCTCGTCTGGTCGCCCGTGCTCGGCTGAGAACCGTCGGTCGTTTGGCTTGAGTCGGTCGTGCCGGACGGCGTGCCACTGTTGGCCGTAGAGGAATCGGTGCCCTGCGATTGGTTTTGGGTGTTCGAGGACGAATTGGCAGAGGTGGAACTGTCTTGCGTGTCGTCCGTCTGTGCCTGCTGATCCTGCGACTGGGTGTTGCCATTTGCATCGCTCTCGGTCGTGCGCGACGACAGGATTGGCTCGGGACGCTCGCCCAGACCCTCACCGGCGGTGGTGATAAGGATGGCGCCGGCGCAGGCGATGACCGCGACGATGGCGATAGCGATCGAGAAGACGATGACCTTCTTTTGCGTCTGGCTGCGCTCTGCAGCGGCCTTGGCGCGCAGGCTGTTGGGGGCGACGCGCGCCGTGGTCGCGCGCCCCGCAATCTGGCGCATCTCCTGCGTAGTCGCGGCGCCGCCCAGGTGCTCCTCGACATTGGGCTCAACGGGCTCGTAGGCGCCGGCAGGGTAGTCGACAGCGGCGTGCGTGCTCTTGATTGCTTCGGCGCTGGCGGAGATAAAGTGGCGGTAGACCTGCGAGGACACAACGGTGATGACCGAGCTCACGGCGGCACCAATTACTGAACCAGCGATGCCGATCTTGGAAGCAAGCGCGACGCTCGTGGCAGCAGCTGCGGCGCCGGCGATGATTTGGGGAATGGAAATGTCGTCGAACAGGCCCTTTTTGGGCGCGATGGCCATGGTTTGTCCGATGGAATGGTTCTCGTGCACGCCGTTGTTGAGCGCGGCCGGTGTCATGACGCGCGTGCGCGGCGCGTCGGTGTACTTGGTCGTCATACGGGGTCCTCCCGGTGTAAATCTGCTTCGTTTTATGTAGCCATCAGGGTACCCACCAGATGTGAATCGTACGTGTCATTTAACAGATACCATCAACTCATCAAGGGTCCCTGCTGTCTTTGGTGCAATAGCTTGATGCTAAACTGGTTTTATGTTTGCGAGGTGGTTTACGTGATGTACCCGTATATGACATTCGAAGATGGAACCGAGGTCATTCATTCTGACCTGATTACAGATGGCGATATCGAAAAGGTTATCGTGCATTTTGAACGACCGACGGCAGAGGGCTTCGACTCTGCTCGTTGTGAGCTGCCTTCTTACAATTGGACCATGTGGGAGGGGCGTTTCACCGACGAGGAGAAGCGAGGCTTTGAGACTTTTCTGAGCAATAACGCCCATCTGCTGTATCGCTACGCCGCAAGCGGAGGAGCAAAAGTTGCCTAGCCTATTTCTTATTGGCGGCTATCGGGTCTTCTTTTGGTCCAACGAAGCGGGCGAGCCGATACATGTTCATGTTTGCAAGGGGGCGCCTTCAGATAACTCAGCAAAATCTGGCTGACTCGCAGGGGTGGTTGCATTGTCGCTGGTAACAAAGCGAAGATCCCCCGGAGCACGCTAGACGATCTCTGCGAAATTATCGCCGCTCAGCATGAATTGATCTGCTCTAAATGGAAGGCGTTTTTCCTTTTGGACGAGATTTCGTTCTACTGTTAAACGCTATTCTGACTTCTCTTTTTCAATTTTAATCATGAGCCCGCCCCATCAGCACTGATTGAACTTGACAGTACAATGGAGGCGACCGTCGCCCGCGCCCTCTTGGCGCTGTGGGATACCCTGAAAATGAGAATCGAGACTCGCCTTGCAAGGGCTTTTCCTAACGGTGCCTGTTGACCGATTTTGATTCTGCATGAAATAATCAACCACGTGGCACTCCCGTGCCAAGTGGGGAGCAGCATGAAGATTCTTAAGCGAATAAACAACAATACGGTTATCTGCGTCAACGCTAAGGGGCGCGAGCTTGTGGCGCTCGGGCGTGGCATCGGGTTTCCCGACGGCCCCGACGAGGTCACGCTCGACAAGATCGAGCGCACGTTCTACGGCGTCGACTCTCGCTATCTGGCGCTCCTCGACGAAATTGATCCGCAGGTGATGGAGTTTTCCGCTCAGATCGCCGATATCGCGCGCTCCAACATCTCGCGTGAGCTCTCGGCCAACCTGCCCTTTACCATGGCCGACCACATCGCCTTTGCCATCAAGCGCTGCCGCGAGCACATGTTTGTTCAGATGCCGCTTTCCTATGACGTGCAGCAGATGTATCCCATCGAGTACAAAATCGCAAAGTTTGCGCTTGGGGGCATCAATCGCGAGTTCAACATCAAGATGCCGCCGAGCGAGGCGAGCGGCATCGCACTTTGCATTGTCAACAGCGTGGTGGCATCTTCCTCCAAGGCCAAGTCCAACACTGTCCGCAAGGATGAGGCGCTCCTTGAGAAGTTTACCAAGATTATTGAATCTCAGCTTGGTGTGAGCGTCGACCGTGACGGCTTTGACTTCTGCCGTTATGCCACGCACGTGCGTTACCTGCTTGAACGCGTGCAGAGCGGCGAGCCCCTCAATACTGAGAACGGCTCGCTCTATGGGCCGCTCTGCGAGCAACATCCCGATGTGGCCGTGTGCGTGGACCGCATGGCCGAGCTTATCGCCGAGCGCTTTGGTGCCGAGCTCACCGACGAGGAGAAGGTCTACCTGATGCTCCATGTCAACCGCGTCTGCGCGGGATCGCGTATGTAGGGCACCGTTTGCCGCCGTATTTTGACCGTTTGCCGGATTGGACAACCTTTTTGGTGAACGCCTTGGAGATTCCGGCCTTAAAGTAAGCCACACATAAGGTGTTATTCGAGAAGAGTCTCGAAGCATGACGTAGACAGTTCCCTGTCCGTATTGTGCTTCGGGGCTCTTCTGTTTTTGTCATTCTTCCTTCTTTTTGGATCGCCTGGTGTCAGGCCTGTCGTTATTGACGTGCCCCGCAAATGCGCAAACGTGGGGTGCCGGAAAAGCAAGGGAGTTCAGCTATGGCTGACAACAAGAAGATCGCGGCCGATGTGCTCGAGGCCGTCGGCGGCAAGGAAAACGTAACGTTTGTTGCGCACTGCATGACGCGTTTGCGCTTCAATCTCAAGGATATCGATGCCCCCGATATCAAGGAGATCAAAAAGATTAACGGCGTGCTTGGCGCCCAGATTTCGGGAACGCAATTCCAGGTGATCGTGGGACAGAACGTGCCCAAGGTCTACGATGAGCTCTGCAAGCTCGGCGGTTTTGCCAAGCAAGACGCCATCGACGAGAACCTTGATAAGCCCAAGGAAAAGCTTACACCCAAGGTAATCGGCAACAATATCCTTAACTACCTGTCGAGCTCCATGGTCCCCATGATTCCTGTGCTCATGTGTTCCGGTCTCTTCAAAACCATCGCCGTGGTGCTCGGTCCTACGATGGCAAACGCCATTTCCGAAACAAGTGACCTGTATGTTCTGATGAACATGCTCTATAACTCCGCGTTCTACTTCCTGCCGATCTATCTGGGCTATAACGCTGCCAAGAATATCGGCGTGACGCCGGTGCTCGGTGCGTTTATGGGCGGTATTCTCATTAATCCGACGATGATTCAACTGGCTGCGGACGGTGCTCCGTTTTCCGTCTATGGCATTCCCTGCGTTGCGGGCAACTACACACAGTCGGTGATCCCCATCCTGCTCTCCGTTTGGGCAATGAGCTATATCGAGCGCTTGTTCAAGAAGGTCATGCCCGATACTCTCTCCACTGTGTTCACCCCGTTCTTTACAATGCTCGTAACGGTGCCGGTGTCGCTTTGCGCTCTTGCGCCACTTGGCTCTTGGCTCGGTAACGGTTTGGCGGCATTCTTCGAGATGTTCGGTTCCACGGGTGGTGTTGTCGCGATTCTCGGTGCCGGCTTGTTGTCGGCTGCTTGGCTTCCCATGGTAATCTCGGGCATGCACGTGGCTGTCATCATGATCGCCATCGCCAACTTTATGGCCACTGGTGTCGACTCGTTTATCCTGCCTGCCACCACGCTGAGCCTCTGGGCAGCATACGGCGTTGAGGTCGCATCTTGGTTCAAGCTCCGCAACAAAGACGAGAAGGCCCTCTGCCTGGGCTACGTGATTGCCAACATGGTCGGCGGCGTGGGCGAGCCCTTTATCTACGGTGTGATGCTGCGCTATCGCCGCACTTTTGCCATGGCTATCGCTGGCGCGTTTGTCGCGGGCGCCGTGGGCATGTCTCTCGGTGTGAGCGTCTACGTTGCCGGTGCTGCCTCCAATGTTCTCAATCTGCTCGCCTTTGTGGGCGGTGACGTGCAGAACTTCATCAACGCCTGCATCGCCGGTGCTGCAGGGTTTATCGCGGCCTTTGCCCTTACGTTCTTCTTTGGGTTTACCGAGGACGAGCTCGAAAATGGTCCTGTTTCCGAGCGCTAGTATCAACTCAGTGGTGTTTAAACTTGGAAAACGGCCCTGCGGGGTCGTTTTCCACTATCGATAGGAGCGCATATGACCATCAACGATGTTATCGAGGCCGTGAAGGGGTATTGTTCCAGTACGGATGCCTTTACCGGCAAGCCCATCGATCCGGCGACGACGCGCGATCAAGTGACCTTTGGCGCCGGGGCGCTCGGCTGCGACTGCACGGGCGTTGTGACCTGCATCTGGCCTACGGTCGAGGTGGTGCGCCGTGCGAAGGAGCTGGGCGCCAACCTGATTATCTCGCACGAAGCGATCTTCTGGAACCATGGCGATCATCGCGATGTCGTGGCTGGTAATGCCTCTTTTAAGGCTAAGGTTGCTCTGCTTGAAGAGTGGGACGGCGCGGTTTGGCGCTGTCATGACTACATTCATGCCGGTGTGCCGCTCGAGGCGGACGGCTCCCTTGCTGATGGCATCTTCTACGGGCTTGCCGATAAGCTCGGCTGGCTCGATTGTCGCATCGAGCGTGATTGCATGGATTTCGAGATTCCCGAGATGCCGGCGCGCGAGCTAGCGGCATATGTTGTCGAGCGTTTGGGGCTTGCCGGTACGCGTGTGATTGGCGACATGGATGCTCCCGTGCGCCGCGTGCGCATTCCCATGCATATCTTGGGACATCCTGCGGGTGATACCGAGACGCTCAACAAGATGGACGCCGAGGGCATCGATTGCCTGCTTGCCATGGAACTTATCGATTTTACGGCGAGCGAATACGTGCGCGACGCCGCGATGCTCGGCCAGGGCAAGTGCATTATTCACATGGGGCATTTCAACGGCGAGGAACCAGGCATGGAATACATGGCAACCTGGGTGCCGCGTGCGCTCGAGGGGGCGGGATTGGATTCTGCCAAGGTGCCGGTGAGCTTTGTACCCATGGGGGATACCTATCAGTACGTGCTGGCACGCTAGCTGAGAGTGGGGAGGCGGCTTTTGTGGCCACCTCCCGCTGTACGTATTTCAGGTAACTATTCGTGCCCCATCCTGCTGTCCTAGATATGCGCAGCGCGCCTAAAACGACGGCGCGCAGGCAAGGCGCTACAATGGTGCCCATAAGAATCGCCTTTATGCGCAAGGAGCATGCTATGGATACAGAGCTCAACCAGACGGGCGCCGTGTGCGCGAAAGCAAACGACGGCTTTCTGCGGGTCGCGGCGGCGTCGCCGCAGATTCGCGTGGCCGATGTCGAGGGCAATGCCGAGGTTGCGCTGGCGGCTGTTCGCGATGCTGCCGAGCGCGGCGTTCGTGCGCTCGTGCTGCCCGAGCTCAACCTGTGCGGCTATACCGCGGCTGATTTGTTCCATAACCGCACGCTGCTGCATGCTTGCGAGGCGGCGCTGGTGCGCATTCTCGATAAAACCCGTGAGCTGCCGATCGTCTTTACCATCGGTCTTCCCGTTGCAGTTGCCGAGAACATTTACAATTGCGCCGCTGTGTGTTGCGCGGGCGAGCTTTTGGGCCTTACGGCCAAAAAGTATCTGCCCAACTACGACGAGTTTTATGAGCGCCGCTGGTTTGCTCCGGCGCCTATCGATCCCGTGTGGGTTGAATTTGCCGATCAGGGTCCGGTGCCGCTTGGTTCGGGACTTGTCTACCGCTGTTGTGATGAGGGTGCCGAGGATCTGGTGCTGGGCGTCGAGGTGTGCGAGGACCTGTGGGTGCCGGCGCCCCCCTCGACTGAGATGGCACTTGCCGGTGCCACGGTGATCCTTAACCCGTCGGCCTCGGACGAGATTATCGGCAAGGCAGATTACCGCCGCAGCCTCATCTCCAATCAGAGCGCGCGCCTGTACTGCGCCTATGCTTACGCGGACGCGAGCGAGGGCGAGTCCACGACCGACATGGTCTTTGCGGGTGAGAACCTTATCTATGAAAATGGCTCGAAGCTCGCTGCTACCAAGCTGCTCACCTGTGATATGGCGGTTGCCGATGTCGACCTCGACCGCCTGGTTGCCGAGCGCCGTCGCTCGACGACGTGGACACGCGCGGACGATGCGCTGGAGGCCACGACCGTTGAGTTTTCGTTTGAGGGCGTGCTGGCCAAAGAGCCTGTTCTGCGCGATGCCTGCGATATCGACCGCGTTTTCCCTCGCGCGCCTTTTGTGCCGGCCGACCACGGTGATCTGGCCGAGCGCTGCGAGACTATTCTCAATCTGCAGACTGCTGGCCTCAAGACTCGCCTTGCCCATACGGGCACCAAGGCGGCCGTCATCGGCCTTTCGGGCGGCCTGGACTCCACGCTGGCGCTCCTCGTGACCGTGCGTGCGTTCGACGCCTTGGGCCTGCCGCGCACCGGTATCACGGCCGTGTCCATGCCCGGCTTTGGCACCACGCACCGCACTAAGTCCAATGCCGAGTCGCTCGCTCGCGACCTAGGCGTGAGCTTCCGCGAAGTCTCGATCCATGCAGCCGTGGAGCAGCATTTTAAGGACATCGAGCACGATCCGACCGTCCAGGACGTGACCTACGAGAACAGCCAGGCCCGCGAGCGTACGCAGATTCTGATGGACCTGGCCAATCAGGCCGGCGGTTTTGTCATCGGTACGGGCGACCTGTCGGAGTTGGCGCTTGGCTGGGCTACCTATAACGGCGACCACATGAGCATGTATGCCGTCAACGCGAGCGTGCCCAAGACGCTTGTGCGCCATCTGGTGCGCTATGCGGCTGATGTCTTTGGCGGGCGTATTGCCGAGACGCTGCTCGACATCCTCGATACACCGGTGTCCCCCGAGCTTCTGCCGCCCACGGGCGACGGCGAGATTGCGCAGAAGACTGAGGATTTGGTGGGCCCGTACGAGCTGCACGACTACTTCCTCTACTACCTGCTGCGTTTTGGCTTTGAGCCGGGCAAGATCTACCGCATGGCGCTCAAGAGCTTCGAGGGCGTCTACGACGCCAAGACCGTCCACACGTGGCTGCGTACGTTCTACCGTCGCTTTTTTGCCCAGCAGTTTAAGCGCAGCTGCCTGCCCGATGGTCCTAAGGTGGGCTCGGTGACGCTCAGCCCGCGCGGCGATTGGCGTATGCCGAGTGACGCCAGCTCGCGTCTGTGGCTTGCGCAGATCGACGCGCTCAATCCAATTGACTAAGGTTGGCTAAATTGAACCAATACGGGGGTGGCAAGCGTTACACTTTTGCAATCTGATGGCCCGTATCGCGCGGCGCTCTTGTCGGAGCGCCGCGTTTTTTTATATCGAAAGGTGGCACCATGCAGGCATCGCAGCGTCTCGATCGCTTTGGCGCGGAGGTCTTCGCCTCGCTCAACAACAAACTTCTCGCGCTGAAGGCTCAGGGCAAGACCATTTACAACATGAGCGTGGGCACGCCCGACTTTAAGCCGTATGACCACGTGGTCGAGGCGCTCACACAAGCCGCCCAGGATCCCGAGATGTGGAAGTACGCCCTGCGCGACCTGCCCGAACTCAAGCAGGCCGTGTGCGATTACTATGAGCGCCGCTTTGGCGTTTCGGGCATTACGCCGTCTATGGTGCAGTCGTGCAACGGCACGCAGGAGGGCGTGGGCCATTTGGGCCTGGCCCTGCTCGATCCGGGTGACACCATTCTGGTTCCCGATCCGTGCTACCCGGTCTTTGAGGCGGGTGCCAAGATCGCCGATGCCAAGCTCGAATACTATCCGCTGGTTGCCGAGCATAATTACCTGCCCTATGTGGCGGGTATCGATCCCGAGGTTGCTGATCGTGCCAAATATATGATCGTGTCGCTGCCCGCGAACCCGGTCGGCTCGGTGGGTACGCCCGAGGTCTACGAGGAGATCATCGCTTTCGCCCGCGAGCACGACCTGCTCATCGTCCATGACAACGCGTACTCCGACATCGTGTTCGACGGCGAGCCGGGCGGCAGCTTCTTGCAGTATCCCGGCGCGCTCGAGGTGGGCGTTGAGTTCTTCTCGCTCTCCAAGTCGTTTAACGTCACCGGTGCGCGTATCGGCTTTTTGGTCGGCCGCGAGGATGTGGTCTCTGCCTTTGCCAAGCTGCGCGGCCAGATCGACTTCGGTATGTTCTTCCCGATCCAGAAGGCCGCCATCGCCTGCCTGAACGGTCCGCGCGATGAGGTCGAGGCGCAGCGTCTGAAGTACCAGGAGCGCCGCGATGCCCTGTGCGACGGTCTTGAGGGCCTGGGCTGGGAGCGTCCCAACGCGCATGGCTCTATGTTTGTGTGGGCCAAGCTTCCCGGTGGTCGCACCGATTCCATGGCGTTTTGCGAGGAGCTTATGGAGAAGGCCGGCGTCGTGGTGACGCCGGGCGCGAGCTTTGGTCCTTCGGGCGAGGGGCATGTGCGCATGGCGCTGGTCTTGCCGCCCGACCAGATCGCTTTGGCTGTCGAGGCCATTCGCGAGGCGGGCCTGTATTAGAAAGCTATTTCGGCTCGTCAATAGCTCGAAACCGATTTCGTGCAGTTATTTTACGAATCCTGCAAATAATTTCGGTAAACGGTCGATATTTGGCTGCGAATAGGAGCATAATCAAAGTCCCGATTGGATGTATTGGGATTACGGCAAGCCGCTCGGGTCGTTCCCGGGCGGCTTGTTTGTGGAGAGAGATGGGAGTTTCTAATGGTTAACGAGAAGAAGGTCGCTATTGTCGGCTGCGGTTTCGTCGGTTCGTCTTCGGCGTTCGCGCTGATGCAGAGTGGTCTGTTCTCCGAGATGGTCCTCATCGACGTGGACAAGAACCGCGCTGAGGGTGAGGCTCTGGATATCGCGCACGGCATGACGTTTGCCGAGCCGATGAAGATCTATGCCGGCGATTATTCCGATGTCGCCGACGCCGCCATGATCGTCGTCACCGCTGGAGCTGCCCAGAAGCCCGGCGAGACCCGCCTAGACCTGGTCAACAAGAACGTCAACATCTTTAAGTCCATTATTCCCGAGATTAAGAAGTCCGGCTTTGACGGCATTCTGCTCATCGTCTCCAACCCGGTCGACGTTCTGACCTATGCCGCCATCAAGATGTCCGGTCTGCCCGAGGGCCACGTCATCGGATCCGGCACCGTGCTCGACACCGGCCGTCTGCAGCAGATGCTCGGCGCTCACGTCGAGGTCGATCCGCGCGACGTTCAGGCCTACGTCATGGGTGAGCACGGCGACTCCGAGTTTGTCGCTTGGTCCAGCGCTCAGGTTGCCGGCGTTCCGCTGAACACCTTCTGCGAGCTTCACGGCCATCTGGAGCATGAGGCTGCCGAGAAGCGCATCGCCGAGGACGTCAAGAACTCCGCCTACACCATCATCGAGAAGAAGCACGCCACCTACTACGGCGTCGCCATGGCCGTTAAGCGCATCTGCACTGCCGTCATGCGCGATGAACAGACCGTTCTGCCCGTCTCCTCGCTCATGGTGGGCGAGTACGGCCTGTCCGATCTTGCCATCTCCATGCCGACCGTCGTTGGCCGCGACGGCGTTGTCTGCCGCGTTCCCGTGCCGCTGAACGATGACGAGCAGCATGAGCTCACCGTCTCCGCCAAGGCCCTCAAGGACATCATCGACAGCGTCGACTTCTCCTGCTAAATTAGGCTCGTTTGCCAGCAAGCTACAATGAAGGCGCCTGGGTCCACACGACCCGGGCGCCTTTTTGGTGCAAGGGGGACAGGTTGCTTTGCGCCATTGTTGATGGGAGAGCCATGTCGGATTCGCCTAATTTTTTGACCTATGCCCAGACGGCGTTTGATCCGTTTGAGGAACGGTCGTTCTGCGCTGTGGATAGCCTGGTCTTTGCGTGGCTGTCCTATTTGCGTTTGCCGGGGGATATGCCGGAGCTTACCGGCTGGCAGGGTCTTGACGTACGCGAGCTGCTGCGTGCCGAGTGCTACCGGGACATGATTGGCGACCTGTGGGATTCGGAGGGGAGCAGGGCCTTGTTGGAGGCCGCGGCAGCAAGCCCTCGCTACCGTGGCGTGCACGTTTGCGGCTATCGTGCCGTGAGCGATGTGGTGGTGACAGAGCAGTTTGCGGCTATGACGTTCCGATTTCCGGCGGGGTTTAGCTATCTTTCCTTCCGGGGGACCGACAGCACGATTGTGGGCTGGAAAGAGGACTTTAACATGGCGTTCCGGTGTCCTGTGCCGGCCCAGGAATCCGCGGCGCGTTATGTGGACGAGGCAGCGGATACGATTGACGGGCCGCTTTTGTGCGGAGGTCATTCCAAGGGTGGAAACCTTGCGGTGTACGGTGCGGCGATGTGCTCCGATGTCGCCCGTGAGCGAATCGAACGGGCGTATTCCCATGATGGTCCGGGCTTCGTCGAGGAGTTTCTGAACGGCAGCGCCTTCGCTGATCTATCCAGTCGAATCGACAAGACGCTACCTCGGTCGTCGATTTTTGGCATGATGTTCGAGACGCAGGAGGACTATGCCATCGTTGAGAGCACCGAGTTCAGCCTGCTGCAGCACAATCCCTTTAGCTGGGTGGTTGATGGTCGCGACTTCGTGTACTGTGAGCGCCTGTCCGCCGGTGCTCGATACGTTGATGGCTCCATTCGCGAGATGCTGCTTGCGGTGTCGCCTAGCGAGCGCGAGCGTTTCGTAGATGCGTTGTTCTCCGTGCTTGAGGCTACGGGTGCTGAGCGGTTTGCGGATATCGCCGGGAATCTGCGCGAGAGCCTGCCCGTGATGCTCCAGACTGCGCAAGGCTTTGACAAGGATACGCGACGCTTTGTCTCGCAGACCATCGCGGCAATCCTTAAATGCGCACTGCTGCCCAAACGACCCCAGATCGACATGCCCGCTGCCGGCAAGAGTTTGGCAGAACAGCTCGAGGCTTGGCAGTCCGAGCTCCTGCGCTAGCCATTGGTGCAAAGCAACCTGTCCCCGATGCACCAATCTTCGATGCGCCTGGGGCGGGCTCGACCGCTATACTGGTTCGTGCTCAATTCGATCTAGAACGGAATGCCGTATATGAAAATCAATCACGCGATTCTGCATATCCTGGACTTTGACTCTGCCGTCAACGTCATGAGCCAGCGAGAGCTCGATATCGAGAGCCGCACCGTGCGCAACTTTGTGACCACACATTTGCGCCGTGCCCGTACATCTGCCGATAACAAGCGCGCCACGTTTGCCGAGAACTCCGCATTCGGCGGCGAGCTCAAGGGCTATTTCTTTGGCGAGCGCGAGTTCGTGGACCTGTCGCAGCAGATTGCGGAGTTCATTTCCTCCGAGCTCACCAAGGCCGAAAAAGCCGAGTCCACCGATGTGCTCGTGGCCGACTTTGACGACGACGAGGATGCCCGCTGGTTTGCCGTGATGTTGCTGGGCTCCAAGCAGGCTTTTATGCACGAAGTGGGCCGCGAGGAGGGCGAGGTGCGCAACGACATCACGCGCCACTATGCTATCCTGCCGAATCCTTCACAAAAGGTGCCAAGCTATGCCATCGTGCGCGCGAGCACCATGGAGATCGGTTATGTGGACAAGAAGCGCAAGATTGCCGGTGAGGACCGTATGCTTATCCCCGATGGCCTGCTGCAGTGCGACACGGGCGTATCGGGCAAGGAGGTCATCGACACCGTGACGCGTGTGGTCGAGGAAGTCGCCGAGGAGCACGGTGCTAACACAGCTGTGGCACTGGCTAAGGTCAAAGCTGCCGTTGCCGAGAAGGTCGAGGATGACGAGGAACTGCCGCCTTGGGATATCGTCGACGAGGTCTTTGAGGACGAGCCGGTCATCAAGGAAAGCGTACGCGCGGCACTGACCGAAGAGAAGGTGCCCGAGCGCGTGCCCGTGGAGCGCAAGCAAGTCGAGCGCGCGGCCGTACGCAATCACAAGATTCGTACCGACACGGGTATCGAGATCAGCTTCCCGGCCGAGATGGGTTCGAACTCCGAGTACATCGAGTTCGTCAACGAACCCAACGGCCTCATCTCCATCGAGCTCAAGAATATTGGCAGCATCGAGAATCGATAAAGCTTTTTACTCTTGAATAAAAGTCTGGATTATATTTCGATGTATACTTGGAAATATAATCCAGACTATTTTTTTGGAGGTCAAAAATGTCCCCACTTGTTCTGGAAAAACCGGTGTTTACGAAAGACCAGGTTGTTTCTGCTACCGAAGCAAGCAAGTCTTTATCCGCCATACGCAAGCGCGCCAAGCGTGCCCCGCAATTCATTGCAGACCATAACGATATCGATACCGTGATTGTCGATTATGCCGCCTATGAGGAAATGTACGGTGCGCTGCAGTATCTGCGCGAACTTGAGATTGATCGCATCGCGGCGGACCGAATCAAGAACGGTCCGCACGAGTTTATTCCGTTTGAGGACGCCTTAACTCCTGAGGAGCTCGCAGAGTTTGAGTCAATGGATCCCGACGCGATTTCCGACGAGGACCTTTTCGAATGAGTGGACATTTTGTCATCGGCTTTTTGAATCGAGATGTCGAGAAGGAATATCAAAAGCTTGATGGTTCTCAGCGAAGACTCGTGCGCATTGCAATAGAAAAATTAAAGACGCGCGCCGATGAAATCGGAACGCCGCTTCACGGCGAGCTCGCCGGCTGCAAAAAGATCAAATGGCGAAACGCGGGACTCCGAATGATTTTTCGAATTCGAGAGGACGGAACAGTTGAGATTGCCGAGATTGTAGCAATTGGGCGGCGTGACCGTTCCGAGGTCTATAAGACGGCCGCAGGGCGCCTGTCAAAGCGACCCGCCATGGTTGAATACGACGGAACCCTGAGATAGGGAAGGCCGAAGCCTCGGACGAGGGCTTCGGCCTTTTTACTTGGGGCTTAATCACGTTGCAGGTTGAGCATAAGTCAGCGAAAACGACCCAGAGCGAGCAAGGTGACATGAAAGAGGAGGGAAGCGTATTTCGGTACGCGACCGACGATTGAACGTCAGATTGCCGCTCTGGGTCGTTTGGAGCGTCGAGCCGTTACGCGGTTTGGTAAAACCGCGTAACCCTACAGCTGGCGCAGGCCTTCCTCGAGGCCGGTCTTGCTGTCGGTCTTCTCGTCGCGCATCTTGATGACGCGGGCGGGGACACCGGCCACGACGGCGCCGGCGGGGACATCCTCGACACATACAGCACCGGCGGCCACGACGGCACCCTTGCCCACGCGCACGCCTTCCAGGACTACAGCGTTGGCGCCGATCATGACATCGTCCTCGATGATGACAGGTGTGGCGCTGGCGGGCTCCACGACGCCTGCCAGCACGGTACCGGCGCCGATGTGGCAGTTCTTGCCCACGGTGGCGCGGCCGCCCAGCACGGCGCCCATGTCGATCATGGAGCCCTCGCCAATGACGGAGCCGATGTTGATGATGGCGCCCATCATGATGACGGCGCGATCGCCGATCTCGACGCGGTCACGGATGATCGCGCCCGGCTCGATGCGGGCGTTGATGCCCTTAAGGTCGAGCATGGGCACGGCGGAGTTGCGGCAGTCGTTCTCTACGTCGTAGTAGTCGATGGAGTCGGCGTTGGCGTCGAGGATTGCCTTGAGCTCGTCCCAGTCGCCAAAGACGGTCTTGCCGCGACGGCCGCCGTAGACATGCGCGTCGCCCCAGGCAACCTCCATGCCGGGCTTTTCGCGCACGTACAGTTTGACGGGCGTCTTCTTGGGCGCGGTGGCGATGTAGTTGATAATCTCCTGTGCATCCATCTCGGCTGCGTTGCTCATATGCTGTCTCTCCTTTGGGTGGATCCGGTTGATACCTGGTTAGGCAAACATGATCTGGTCGAACGTGTAGAAGCCGGGCTCGCGGGTGACGAGCTTCTGGGCGGCGGCCAGGGCGCCGTTGACGAAGATCTGGCGGCTCGTGGCACGGTGCGTGAGCGTGACCTCCTCGTCCTGGCCAAAGAAGCTCACCTCGTGCACGCCGGCGACGGTGCCGCCGCGCAACGAGTGCATACCGATTTCCTTGGGGTCGCGCGCGCCGCACATGCCCTCGCGTCCGTAGACGGGGTGGTAGCCTGCCTCGGGCTCGGCCTCGACTACGGCGTCGAGCAGCAGCTTGGCGGTGCCGCTGGGGGCGTCAACCTTTTGGTTGTGGTGCGTCTCGACAATCTCGCAGTCAAAGCCGGGCAGCTCACGCGTGGCCTGGGCCACTAGATGACGCAGGGCAGCGATGCCGATGGAGTAATTGCCCGAGTGCATAACGCGGGCGTTCTGGCCCAGCTCACGCAGGCGGTCCATCTGCTCGGGAGTGTAGCCTGTGGTGCCCGAGACCAACGCCGTGCCCGTGCGCTCGACATGGGCGACGACGGCGTCGAAGGTCACGACGTTCGAGAAGTCGATAATCACATCGGCAGCCGGTGCGTTCTCGAGCTCGCTCAAATCGAAGCCAATCTGGGCCACGATATCAAAAGCGGGCTGCCCGGCGGCGTCGACAATTCCTTCGGCGGTAGTGCGGATGAGCGAGCCCATGCGGCCCGTTCCCATAATGACGGTCTTAATCAAGCAGACCAGCTCCCTTCAGAGTATCGGTAAGTGCGGCTCGCGTGTCGTCTGCCATGGGGCATAGCGGCATACGGTAGTTTGCCTCGATCATGCCCATCTGGGCGAGCGCTTCCTTAACGGGGATGGGGTTGACCTCGCTAAAGAGGGCGTTGATGAGCGGCTGGCCGGCAATCTGGATATCGCGGGCGCGCGCTACGTCGCCGTCCAGATAGGCGCGGCACATGTCGTGCACGAGCTGCGGCTGTACGTCGGCCCACACGCTGATGGTACCCGAAGCGCCTAGGCTCATGAGCGGCACGGTGAGTGCATCCTCGCCCGAGTACATGCGGAAGTCATCGGACAGCAGGTGGGCGATCTTGGCCGCGTAGGCGACGTTGCCCGAGGCCTCCTTGATGCCCATGATGTTGGGGTGCGCGGCCAAGCGCTCTACGTTGCGCTCGCTGATACCGCAGCCACAGCGGCCGGGGATGTTGTACAAAATGCAGGGGATGTCCACGGCGTCGGCCACGGTCTTAAAGTGCTGGTAGATGCCCTCTTCGTTAGATTTGTTGTAGTAGGGGGTAATGAGCAGCAGACCATCGGCACCCAGGCCCTGGTAAGTGAGCGACTTAGTGAGCATGGTTTGCGTGGAGTTAGAGCCCGAGCCGGCAATAACGGGGACGCGGCCCGCAACCTGCTTGACCACTGCGGCGACAACGGAGTTGTCCTCGTCGTCGGTCATCGTGGCACTCTCTCCGGTGGTGCCCAGGGTGAGGATGGCGTCAGTGCCATTTTGCAGGTGGAAATCGATAAGGCGCTCAAGCGCGTCAAAGTCGACACTGCCGTCCTTTTTAAACGGCGTGACAAGGGCGACGATTGAGCCCTCGAGATTGCGGATATCCATGTTCTTCTCCTTCGCTTCCGCGATCTGGACGCGTTTGTTCCATTGGGCGGCGACTGCTAGGCGCTCGTCCTGAGCGCGACGGCGGGCGGCATCGGCGCGCGATTTGGCCAGCAGCTCGCGGCCGCACGGCAGCACGTCGAGCGTGGCAAAGTAATCGCCCGGGCGCTCGGCGCGGCGGATGAGGTCTGCCGAGCCATCGGGGCGCAGCAGGACCTCGGCGGAGCGCAGACGGCCGTTGTAGTTGTAGCCCATGGAGTAGCCATGCGCGCCGGTGTCGTGAATCACGAGCAGGTCGCCCATGTCGATATGCGGCAGCTCGCGGTCGATGGCGAACTTGTCATTGTTCTCGCACAGATTGCCCGTGATGTCGTAGGTGTCCGTAACGGGCGTTGTGGTCTTGTCGTCGCCACCCGGCTGGCCCATCACCGTGATGTGGTGGTAAGCGCCATACATGGCGGGACGAATGAGGTCGACGGCACTGGCGTCCACGCCGATATAGTCCTTGTAGATTTGCTTCTCGTGGATGGCCTTGGTGACCAGGCACCCATAGGGGCCCATCATAAAGCGGCCCATCTCGGTACAGATCGCCACATCGCCCATGCCGGCGGGAACCAGAATCTCGTCGTAGGCCGTGTGTACCCCTTCACCGATGGCGTGGATGTCGTTGGCTTGCTGCTCGGGCAGATAGGGGATACCGACGCCGCCGGACAGATTGATGAAGGCGACGTGTGCGCCGGTCTCGCTCTCCAGGCGCACGGCAAGCTCAAAGAGGATGCGCGCGAGCTTGGGGTAGTAGTCGTTGGTGACGGTGTTGCTGGCAAGGAATGCGTGGATACCAAAGTCCTCGGCGCCCTTGGCCTTGAGCATGCGGAAGGCCTCGAAAAGCTGCTCGGTGGTCATGCCATATTTGGAGTCGCCCGGGTTGTCCATGATGCCGTTGGAGAGCTGGAACAGACCGCCCGGATTAAAGCGGCAGCTGACCGTCTTGGGGATTGGCCCCGCAACGTGCTCAAAGAACTCGATGTGGCTGATGTCGTCAAAGTTGACGATGGCACCCAGCTTGTCGGCGAGCTCAAAGTCGGCTGCCGGCGTGTCGTTGGACGAGAGCATGATGTCGTGGCCGGTGATGCCCAGTGAGCGGGCGATCATGAGCTCGGTATAGCTCGAGCAATCGCAGCCGCAGCCGTATTCGTTGAGGATGGAGATAAGTGCCGGGTTAGGGTTGGCCTTGACGGCAAAGTATTCCTTAAAGCCCGGGTTCCATGCAAAGGCGTCGCGTACTTCTTGCATGTTGCGGCGGATGCCCGCCTCGTCGTATAGATGAAACGGCGTGGGGAACTGCTCAACGATATGCTCGAGCGTTTCCTTGTCCACAAACGGCTTCTTTGCCGCATATGCCTCGTTGGGAGTCAATGACATGTCCCGTAAACCTCGCTATCCAGACGGCGCTACCTGCGCATCGAATCCGCATAGCGTGGACCCAATGTCCGGATAGCGCTCCCGCATTGCTGCAGACAGTCCTGCGGGTGTTTCCCGCAGGCCCACCAGGCTGTTCGTGCCCGAAAAACCCAGTTCGGCGGGTTTCGCCTCCCCACGGGGTCAAAGTCTGCCGACTCGCCCGCGGCTCTTCGTGCCCGCGCCTCTATCAAGTGGTAAAGACCCTACCACGTTGCACTTTACCAAACAAGAGTATTCGTATATAACGTTTAAAAAATGCAGGGATATGCTGGAAACATGTGTGCCACAATCCTGTATCACAATAAGTTGCAACAGATGTGCCTTACGAAGGGATTTTCTATGACCGAGCTCCAAGAACTCCGTCGCTATCGCCGCGATCTCCATCGCATTCCGGAGCTCGATTTCGATCTTCCGCAGACTATCGCCTATATCGAGGGCGTGTTGGCGCCGCTCGACTGCGAGCTGACCCATCCATGCCCCAGCTGCGTCTGCGCTTTCTTTGACGCTGGCGTTGGTGCCGCGCATGCCACGGCGATTCGCGCCGACATGGATGCGCTGCCCATTGCAGAGGCCACGGGCGCTGCCTTCGCCTCGTCTCATCCCGGTAAGATGCACGCTTGCGGGCACGACGGGCACATGGCCATGGCGCTTGCCGCCGCGACGTATGTCGACCGTACGATTCGCGAGCAGCCGGGCACCATTAAACGTAACGTGCTCTTTGTGTTCCAGCCGGCCGAGGAGACGACCGGTGGCGCCAAGACGGTGTGCGAGAGCGGTGTATTCGAGCGCTATGGCGCCGACCGGATCTTTGGCTTTCACGTGTGGCCCGACCTTTCCGCCGGCACGCTGGCGAGCTGCCCCGGTCCGCTGCTGGCACGTTCGAGCGAGACGCATGTGCACATTCACGGGACGAGCATCCATATCGCCAAGACCTATGGGGTCCCGGTTGAGGAATCGCGCGATGCGGCGCTGGCAGCTGCCAAGTTCTTGGTCGCCGAGCGCGAGCTGATGGACGAGCTGGGCGTCGATGGACCCTGTATCGGTAAGTTTGGCCTGCTGCAGGCCGGCACCGTCTGCAACGCCGTGGCGGGGGAGGCCCACGTGGCCGGCAGCCTGCGCGTGTTTACGGACAATATGTTCGACCGTGCGCGAGAGGGCGTGCGCCGCGTGCTCGATGAGGCGTGCGCCGCTACGGGCTGTACGTACGATCTCGACTTTGCTGAAGGGTATCCGCCGGTCGACAACGACCCCGAGCTGTTTGCCAGCGTCGCACCTGCTTTGCCCGAGCTGCAACTCGTGGATGAACCGCTGTTAATTGCCGAGGACTTCGCCTTCTATCAGCGCCATCTGCCAGGCGTGTTCTTCTTGCTGGGCGCGGGTGTGCCGGAGGGACAAGAAAACCCGATCGATTCTGATGGCTGCCCAGCCTATGCGATGAGCGCTCTGCATACCGATACCATGCTCTTTGACGAGGAAATCCTACTCAAAGGCCTCAATGTCTACAAACGACTGCTTGTGATGGAGTGACGATGAGGCGACGCCGACAGTCTGCCGTATATAGTCCGGGTGGATGCGGGCGCGGTTTGTTGCTGCTTCCGGTCATCGCTGTGAGCATTGGCGTGATGTTTGTGCTTGCTGGGCTGGCTGTGGCGGCACTCGTACTGTTTATCACTGCCATCGGCGTGACGATTTGGCTTTATCGCAGTCGTGAACAGCGCCGCGCCGACGGTAAGACCAATGTAGAATGGATTGCCTTTTTGGTCATCGCCTACCTGCTGAGCATCAGCTATTTGGCCTTCTTTATCCTGTTGGTTGTGAGCACCTTTACCGGGGAATCCGTCACGGTGGGTTGATGCACTGCCAGCAGACGGTCGCGTAAAGTGCGTTTGCTCGGCGTTTGGATAACTGCATTGGCCGTTTACCGCAGCCTTAGCTCTCAGCTAATGAATCCAAGTTCAATCCTTTCTACGATGTGCTGTGTGCCGGCACGGTAGCCGGATAGTTGGAAGGATGCATAATGGCAAAAGAGGGAAAGAAACCGATCGGCAAGATCATTTTGGGCGTCATCGTGGTGCTCGTTGTTGTCGGGGCCGTAGGTTCTATGGGTGGCAACTCGTCTGGTTCTTCTACGGGTGATGCGGCAAAATCTGCTGAGCAGACCCAGCAGGTCGAGGAACAAAAAGAGGCACAAGAGCCCTATACGGTTTCGGATGAGGCAGGGGATACGTCTAATCAGTTCGCATATAAGATCACCGGCACGTTGACCAATAATACGGATAAAGAGCAAAGCTACATTCAGATTGAGTATGTTCTGTATGACGCGGACGGCAATCAGGTGGGAACGGCTCTTGCGAACACTAACCATCTAAAAGCGGGCGGCACCTGGAAGTTCGAAGCGTTGAGTACGGTATCTCCCGACCAGGTTGCTAGCTGGGAGCGTTCTGATGTGAGCGGCTTTTAACTAGAATTAATAACATGATTACTGTGCGAGCTGGGGAGGCGAAGCCGCGTGCCCGATAAAAAACTGACCGAGGAGCTGCTCGACGAGCTTCTCGATGCGCCAAGTATCGATGGCTACATAAGGGAACACGACTTTGCCGCCCCATCGCTTTCTGATTACCTAAAGCAGCTGCTGCAGGAAAAGGGACTGGAGCGTTCGCGCGTGGTCCGTATGGCCGACCTCAACGAGACGTTTGGCTATCAGATTTTTACCGGCACGCGGCATCCGAGTCGCAATAAAGTGCTGCAGATTGCCTTTGCCATGGCGCTGACGCTCAAAGAGGCCAACCGCGCCTTGACGGCGGCGGGCGCCAACGTCCTCAACTGCAAGGACCGCCGTGATGCGATCATCATTTTCTGCATCGATCGCGGCTGCAGCTTGCAAAAGGTAAACGAGGAGCTATACCGCTTTGGCGAGGAGACGGTGAGCTAGCGGCTGTCTGCCGGCGGAAGAGTCGGTCACGATATTTCGAACGTGCAGGGCATGGGCGTCATGGGGCGCCCGTGCCCTGCGTTATTATGGACGCTATGGATACTCAGAGCCCAACATATTCCGATGATGAGCTGACCGCCGCGCTCGCCGGCCACCTGGCGTCACTCGAGCGCGATGATAGCTATCGCGTAGACCGGGTGCTCAAGCGCTCGGATGTCGAGACGACCGAGCTCGTGTACTTTGAGGGCTCTGGCGGAGGGTCTCTCGGCCCCTTTGTTCGTAAGCGTATCGACGCATCGGCCCAGATTGGCGGGGTATATGAGCGTCTGTTTGCGGCCCAGCGCGCCGGACGACGCTATGAGCACTTGCCCCGGATTGTCGATTGCCGCCGCGTGGGCGACGAGCTTTGCGTGGTCATGGAATATATCGAAGGCGAAACGCTTGAGGCCCTGGTGGGACGTTTGGGCGCGACACCCGATTATGCGTGCGATCTGTTTGGCGCCCTTTGCGATGCAGCCGCTGAGCTCCATGCCGGCTTTGCGGCGGCCGGAGAGCGTCCGGTGCCGGTGATTCATCGTGATTTCAAACCCTCGAACATTATCGTCTCGGGTGTGCGATATACGGCCGACGCGGGTATGACCTTTTCGTCACTGGTGATTATCGATTTGGGGATTGCGCGGGTATGGCGTGACGGAGCCGATGCCGACACGGTTAAGTTTGGAACGCGACCCTATGCGCCGCCCGAGCAATATGGTTTTGGGCAGACGAGCGTGCGTAGCGATGTCTATGCGCTCGGCGCACTCCTGTTCTTTTGCTTGACGGGGATCGATCCTAAGCCGGGACGGAACATGCGCGAGCAATGCGAGGCGCGTGGCGTTCCCGCCCCGCTTGCCGATGTTGTCTGCATGGCGATGGCGCTCGATCCGGCCAAGCGCTTTGCAAGCGCGGAGGCGCTCGGGCACGCTGCGCGCGCGGCATATGAGCTGTGCCTGCCTGGGCCTGGCTCGATTGGCGAGACGGAGCCTTCAGCGACGCAGACTGCTCCGCAAACGGCGGCATCCACCGCGCGACAGTCCCAAGATGTCTCGATGGTGGCCCCTTGCCACAAGGGCCTGCTTTCGCGGATCCCGGAGCCCATCGGGCGTATATGGAACGGCTTTATCTATGCAGCAACCTTGCTGCTGCTCGTCGGAAGCCATTTTGCCGTGTTCCAGCCCACGGGAGCCAACCGTAGCTATCCAACGTGGTTTTTGGCCCTTGAGTATTTTCTTATGGTCGATGGCATGGTGGTGCTCATTGCGTTTGGCATGCTCGACCGCCGCAGGCTTCGGCGCCGCTTTCCCGTGCTCGATCGCTATCGGGGTCGCGAGTTTGTCACGCTGTGGCTCAAAGCGTTGGGGATTATAGTCGCCATAATGATCGTGGTTATTGTCACCGGCAATGCGACTGGCATTGTTGCCTAATGTGGCGTACTGCTCAAAGAAGACGATATGAGAAAGCCATTTGGGTCGCCTCCCCCGCGGCGCAGCTTCTTTCCGCGGGCTCGGGATGCCACAATGGGCTTTGAGTATCGGCCCGTGCGGTAGCCCTTACCGCACCTGCGGGGAGGAGGCTTCCCATGCCCCATGTTACCTCCATCGGCCTGGACGTCCACGCGCGATCGGTCGCCGCCGCGGCGTTCAACCCCTTCACCGGCGAGGTGGTGCACCGTGACTTCGGGACGGACGCCGCCGAGATCGCGGAGTGGGCCCTCGGGTTCGAGGAGCCCAGGGCCTGCTACGAGAGCGGCCCCACCGGCTTCCACATGGCGCGCGAGCTGCGCGCGCTCGGCCTCGACTGCGCCGTGGCCGCCGTCTCTAGGATGCAGAGGCCGGCGGCGGACGCGCGCCGCAAGAACGACCGGCGCGACGCCGAGTTCATCGCCCGCATGCTCGCCACCCACAACATCGTGGAGGTCCCGCTGCCCGATGCGGCCGTCGAGGCCGCCCGGGACCTCGACCGCGCCCTCGACGACGCCACGGTGGAGTACCGCCGCGCCAGGCAGCGCCTCAACATGTTCCTGATCAGGCTGGGCCACGTCTGGGACGAGCGCAACGCCGACGGGACGAGGAAGGGATCCTGGACGCGCGCCCACTGGAGGTGGATATCCGGGATCAGGCTCGAGGGGCCCCAGCGCGACGCGCTGGAGTACTACGTCACGGCCGCGAGGTGCGCGGAGTCGGACCGCCGGCAGCTCGAGAAGAAGGTGCTCGCCCTCGCCCGGACCGACCGGTGGCGCCCGGCCGTCGAGGCGCTCTCCTGCATCAAGGGAATCGACACCCTGACGGCCTTCAGGCTCGCAGCCGAGGCGGGCTCCTTCACGAGGTTCCGGACGGCCCCGGCCTTCGCGAGCTGGTGCGGGCTGGTCCCGTCGGAGCGCTCGAGCGGCGAGACCGAGCGGCGCGGCGGGATAACCAAGACGGGCAACCGGCTCGCCAGGACGGCACTGGTGGAGTCGGCGTGGCACTACCTGACGTGCACGCCCCGCCCGAAGGCCCCGGCGCCCGGCGCGGACGTCCCCGCGGCGATCCGGGCGCGCGCCGACGACTGCACCGCCAGGCTCTGCCGCCGCCGCGAGGCGCTGGCGGCGGCGGGCAAGAGCTCGTGCAAGGCAAACGCCGCCGTCGCGCGCGAGCTCGCCTGCTGGGTCTGGGAGATCGGGCGCCGGGCGGAGGGGACCCTCGGCTGACCCCGTCGGACAACAAGCCTCCCGCCGGGAGGGCCCGCGCCTCGACGCATCGCCGGCGCGCGTTCACGAGCCCTTTTTGGGCAGCCCAAGGGCCGCGCCCGTGAACAAGACTGGTTTCGGACGAGCGCGCCGGACGGAGAATCGAAATGCGGTGGGGTGCGCGGACATACCGGGCTGACCGCCGGCAGCGCGCCCGCAAGAGCCCGCGGATATTAGCTTGCCAGGCAAGCGTCGACTAAACGTGCAGCGTGCGCGGGCCCTCCCGACGGGAAACGAAAAAGCCCGGTTTAAAACCGGGCTCGAACAAACACGCCTATTGACAATGGCTTTCTCATATTAAAAGGGCCCCGATTGGGGCCCTTTGCAGCTATAGCTAGATGCGGTTCATCTGGCCGGCAACCTTGTTGTACCAGTCCTGCCACGTGGGCGGGCAGTACTTTTTGGCGGCAGCCGGGGTAAGCGTGGAGCCGTAGTTGCGACCAAGATAGGCAACGTGGGCTGAGATGCCCTCGCCCCAGCTGCCAAAGCTGCGCCAACCGCCGCCAACGGCGCTCCAGCCCCAGGCGTTGTAGGAATTAGCGCAATAGAGGCCCTTGCTGCTCTCGATGCAGGCGATGGCGGGGGACCAGCGAGGGTCAACACCGGTGTTCCAGGCGGCCACGGCAAAGTTGTAGCCCTGGCCTGCCAGGGGGGAGCCGGCGAGGTAGTTGTCGATACGGCTGGTCCACTCGTTGATAAACGAGTCGTAATCGGAGTTGCCGGTATTGGGGTTGTTCACCGTGGTATCGATGGTGGTGTTGGAGTTATTTGCCTGGCTGTTGGAGTTGTTGCCGCTCACGCCAGTGCCCGCGAGCTTCTCGGCGGCAGCAGCCTTGTCGGCCTCGAGCTTGGCCAGCTCGGCGGCGTTCTCCTGCTCGGCCTTTGCCTGGGCTTCGCTGCGAAGCTGCTGGGCCTGCGCCAGTGCATCCTCGGCGGTTTTCTGCTCGGCCTCGAGCTGGGACTTGGCCTGCTCGAGCTCAGTCTTGTTCTGCTCGAGCTCGGTCTGCATCTTGTTGAGCTCATCGATTTCATCGACGCTCGAGCTCGTGATCTGGTTGGTGTACTTGCAGGTCGTGATGAACTCGCCCAGGCTCTGCGCGTTGACCAGGAAGCTCACGATGGGGTTGGTGCCCTTCTGGTACTTGTACAGGTCGCGCATGGCGGAGCTTGCCTTGGCCTGCTGATCGGGAAGCTCGGCTTCGATCTCCTCGATGCTTGCCTCGTTGGTGTCGATTTGCTTCTGCAGATCCTCGAGCTTGGTGCGGGCCTCGTTGTAGGCGCTCGTGGCGGCTTCGATTTTCTGCTGGGCGGCGGATAGCTGATCCTGCGTTGCCTGCGAGGCGGCATATGCCGCGACGGGGGAGAGCATCGGCGAGGCCGTCAGTGCAACGGCGAGCGCGGCGCTCGTGATGATACGAGCCGGCTTCGACGCGATGAGCGCTGCGGTGCGATGGTTCGAATGCTGCATCCAGTCCCTCTGCAATCAATCGTAGGTTATGGTTCGAAAGGTATTCTACTACTGCTTTCGACCTCAACTTGAACCTTAAAGGTTCTAAAGGGTCAAGTTGAACTTGAGGCTTTGGCTTTGACCTGCAGTTATATCGAATTGTTGAGAAACCATAGAGTTCAACTTTAACGTTACGAGGACCTGTTTGTGGGCGAGTTTTGGGCTGTGAAAGCTCTCTTAACGTGGGGTTTTGCAACTACAGGCCCTATCGCGGTGAGCGTGGCTTTCATACTAGATAATTGCGTTGATTGCCATAGATACGGTGGAGCTTTAGGAGGAGACGGCCCGACACGTTAGAATAAACAGGTTGCATAAAGACCGCTCAGCGTATGGGCAGTTGATGATAGGAAGTATCCATGGCATTGCAGTTTACAGAGCGTGAGTTTATCCCCGTGCTGCTCGGTGGCGACATCAACGCCTATTCGGTGGCGCGCGCCTTCTATGAGGAGTACCAGGTCAAGAGTCTGGTCTTTGGCAAGTATCAGACGGGTCCCGCGTACCGCAGTCAGATTATCGACTACACGCCCAACGTGGATATCGATACCATGCCCGTGATGCTCAGGACCGTCAACGGCATTGCCCAAGCGCATGCCGATAAGACGATTGTCCTTGTGGGCTGTGGAGATAACTATGTTGCCCTCGTGGCTCAGGCCAAGGATGCCCATGAGTTGGCGGATAACATCGTCGCGCCTTACGCTCCCTATAGCATGCTTGAGCAGTGTCAGAAGAAGGAGATCTTCTACGAGCTGTGCGAGAAGCATGGCGTGCCCTATCCGCATACCTTTACCTTCACCATGGCGATGCTGAATGCCCAAGGCGAGGCACCTGCCGAAGTGCTCGACCAGATCGATTTTCCTTACCCGATGATCCTGAAGCCTTCCGACGGCATCATGTGGTGGCAGCACGAGTTCGAGGGCCAGAAAAAGGCCTATGAGATTGCCGACCGTGCTGAGCTGGAACAGGTCATTCGCGACTCGTATGCCAGCGGCTACACCGACGACCTGATCTTGCAGGATCGCGTGCCCGGCAACGACGAGTACATGCGCGTGCTCACCAGCTATTCCGACCGCAACGGCAAGGTCCGCATGATGTGCCTGGGCCACGTGCTGCTCGAGGAGCATCAGCCCCATGGCGTCGGTAATCACGCCTGCATCATCACCGAGCCCAATGACGAGCTTATGGGTGGCGTGCGCAAGTTGCTCGAGGACCTTCACTTTGTGGGCTATTCCAACTTTGACGTTAAGTACGACGAGCGCGACGGCTCGTTTAAGTTCTTCGATTTCAACACGCGCCAGGGTCGCAGCAACTACTACGTCACCAACAGCGGCTTTAACGTTGCCAAGTATGTGGTGGACGAGTATGTGTTCAACCGCCCGTTTGAGCCGGAGTTTGTGACGGCGCAGGACGAGGCCCTGTGGATGGTCGTTCCCATGGGCGTCGTCGACAAGTACGTCAAGGATCCCGAGTTGCGCGCGAAGGTGCATCGCCTGGACAAGGAAGGCAAGGGCGCCGACCCTTCGTTTATGAAGGGCGACTTTGTCTTTAACCGCTGGCTGCGCATGTGGCACACCAAGCTGCGCCACTTTAAGCTGTTCAAGACGTATTACAAGTAGATGAGTGCGGCGCCCGTCCGGTTTACATCGGGCGGGCGCGGGTATGATACGCGCAATTGCGCAAGCGTCACCAAGGAGGCGGCGATGGAAAAGCTGGGAGTTATCGGCGGCATGGGCGCCGAGGCCACGTCGTATTACTACGACCAGGTGGTGCGTCATACGGCTGCTGCCTGCGATCAAGAACATATCGACATGGTGGTGCTCTCCAAGTCGACCATGCCCGACCGCACGCTGGCCATTAAGACCGGCGAGCATGCCAAGCTGCTGGCGACCATGAAAGAGTGTGCTCAGGCACTCGAGTCGCTGGGCTGTGCGCACATTGCCATTCCCTGCAACACGTCACACTACTTCTACGACCAGATCCAGTCGTTTACCAGGGTGCCGATCATTCACATGCCGCGCGAGTCGGTTCGCTATGCCCTTGCGGGTGCGGTGATGGGGGAGTGCGAGTTCGACCCCAACTTGAGCATGCCGGCCGAGCCGGTGCGCAAGATTGGCATTATGGGAACCGACGGCACCGTGGGTGCCGGCGTCTACGGGCGCGAGTGCGAGGCGGCAGGTGTCGAGGTTGTCTATCCCAGCGAGAAACGTCAGAACGATGTGATGTCGCTTATCTACGATGATGTGAAGGCCGGACGTGAGCCCGATATGGATAAGTTCGATCGCGTGATGTGGGAGTTCGCCCGCAGTGGCTGCGACCGTGTCATTTTGGCTTGCACGGAGCTCTCGGTGCTGCAAAAGTATCGCGAGATGCCCGAGATCACCCTCGACGCCATGGACGTGTTGGTGCGCGAATCCATCATCCGCAGCGGCGCACTCTATCGCCTGTAGCCCTCGACCTGCCAAGAAGGGACAGGTTTATTTTGGCAGGTTTTATCTGGGGAAACAGTAAGGCCCCGGCTCGTTCGATGCGATCCGGGGCCTTTTGCGTTTGTCGGTTGCCGTTGGCGATGGGCTAGAACAGGAAGCCGAGGACGATGAGCACAACACTGGCAGTAAGCACAGCAATGTCCAGCCCTGTGATGGGATAGCGCTTGTACGAGCTTGCGCGCGTGCGCAGGTAGAAGCCGCGCTGTTCGGCTGCTAGGGCCGTGGCATCGGTTTTGCCCACGCTCGAGATGAGCAGTGGCACGCACAGTGGCAGCATGAGCTTAAGCTTCTTGATGGGGTTCTTGGTGTCGTACTCGACGCCGCGTGCGGTCTGCGCCTCCATGATGGCGTTCATCTCCTGACCAAACACCGGCACAAAGCGCAGCGCCGTGGTAAAGGTGAAGGCATAGCGATACGGCACGTGCAGCACCTCGACGCAGGCGTTGGCAAGGTCGTTGAGCTTGGTCACCATGAGCATGAGGATGAGTGGTAACGCCACGCCCAGCAGGCGCAGACAGGCCTTCGATCCTGTGATGAGGCCCGTGTCGGTGATAAGGCCCCACACCACGTTGCCATCGCGCATAAAGGCCAGCTGGAGCACCAGCATGATAAGCGCGAGCGGAATCAGCAACTTGAGTAGCGAGAACAGACGGTTGACGACGCCGGCATAGGCACCCAGAGCAAGGGTGAGTGCCAAAAAGCCCAGCAGCGCCACATAGGTGTCGGATAAGAAGATGCCGACGACGATGGCGGCGGCGAGGCCCAGCTTGACAACGGGGTTCAGGCGATGCAGCAGCGTATCGCCCGGCATGTAGTCGATGACGTTAACCACGGTGGACCATCTCCTTGGTAATTCGAACGACATCGGTGACCTCGCTCACCTGCGCAAAAGCGGGCGAGACGGAAGATGCCAGACGGCGCGAGAGTTCAATAACCTGGGGAGGCTCCACGTAGGCACGCCGCATGAGATCGATGTTCGAGAATAGCTCGTGCGTGCGGCCGCGGTCGAGGATGCGGCCGTTTGCCATCACCACGATGCGCTCGGCAAAATCCGAAACGACTTCCATATCGTGGCAGACCATGATAACGGCGCAACCGCGCTCGGCCATGGTGCGCACCGTTTCCATGACGGTCATGCACTCGCGGTAATCAAGGCCGCTCGTGGGCTCGTCGAGCACGACGATCTTGGGCTCTACGACCACGACAGAGGCGAGTGCCACCATCTGGCGCTGACCGCGCGAAAGCGAGAAAGGTGCCTCATCGGCAGGCAGGCCAAAGCGGTCGATGACGAGTTGAGCACGACGCAGAGCCTCGGCGCGGTCCATGCCGCCAAGCTCCAAGCCAAAGGCGACCTCGTCGAGCACAGTGTCCTTGCAGATCTGACGGTCAGGGTTTTGGAAGAGGGTTGCGACTTCGCGGGCGATACGGCTCGTGGGAACGGCTGCGGTATCCAGTCCCGTGACGCGCACGCTGCCCGAGACGGGCTTAAGCAGGCCTGTGAGCAGCTTGGTGAGCGTGGTCTTGCCGGCACCGTTTTGGCCGACGATGCCCACGAGCTCGCCGGGATAGAGGGTCAGGTTGAGGTCGTGGACGGCGGCGCCGCCATTGGGATAGGCAAACTCAACATGATCGAAGGTGAGCACGGGTTCGGCGTCCTTGGCGTGCGGGCGCAACGACGGTGCGTGCGGTGAGCCGGCGGGTGCCTGAATGTCGCTGCTTGCGTGTGCGGGGTCGACGATGCCCGAAATCAGGCGCTCGGCCTCATCGACATCCAAGCAAGGGGTACCGCTTACCAGGCCATCGGCCTGGAGGCTATTGAAGATACGCGTGACGCGAGGGCAGTCGACGCCGATGGCACGGAGCTCGTCGGTATGCGCGAAGACCTCGTGTGGCTCGCCCTGCAGCGCGATTTCGCCATGGTTGAGCACGAGCACGCGGTTGCAGTACTCCGAGAGCAGGGCGACCTTTTGCTCAACGACGACGATGGTGATTCCAAGTGCGCGGTTTGCCTCACGTAGCGTCTCGAAGACCAGCGTGGAGCTGGCGGGGTCGAGTGCCGCGGTGGGCTCGTCGAGAACCAAGACGCGCGGACGCATGGCGAGGATGGCGGCGATGGCTACCTTTTGCTTCTGTCCGCCCGAGAGGGTGGCGATCTCGCGGTCGCGCAGGTCGCTGATGCCGACGGTCTCGAGCGTTTCGCTCACGCGCTGCTCGATCTGGTCGTGGGGAACGCCAAAGTTCTCGAGTCCAAAGAGCATCTCGTCCTCGACGACCGAAGCGACCATCTGCGTGTCGATATCCTGCAGCACACTGCCGGCGATTTGCGACACGTCGGTGAGCGAGACTTCGCAGGTGTCGTGTCCGTCAACCATGACGGACCCAAAGAACGTGCCGGTGTAGTGGTGGGGCACGGCGCCCGACAGGCAGGCGGAAAGCGTGGACTTGCCGGCGCCCGAGGGCCCGATGATGCCGATGAAATCTCCCTTGTTCACGCTGAGCGAGATGTGGCTAAGCGCCTGCTCGGTCTGCGTGCCATAGGAGAACGAGACATCGTCGACGTTGATGATCGTTTCCATGGATACCTTTCATAGTCATTGGGGACGTTCTTACATGACTAGTCGTTTAAGAACGTCCCCAAGAGCTAGTTGTTTGGGACAGTCTTTGTTGGTGGAGTGCGGAGACGGCTTTACGAGGGCCCCAGGTTGGCGCGAAAGAGGAGCGAAGCGTACTTGGGTACGCGAGCGACGAATGAACGCTAAGATGGGGTGGCTCGTAAAGCCGAGCGGGTTAATGGAGCCTAAGGGCCTTCTGGATGGGCAAGTAGAGGGCACCGACCAGAATGGCGTTAAAGACGGCGGTCATGGCGACGACGGGCAGCATAGCGGCGGCGAGCTCGCCCACCACGCCGAGCATGGCCATCTTGATGACCATGAAGATGACGCCCGAGACAAAGGTGGTCACGAACGTTGCGACGATGGCGACGGCAGACTTGACCTGTCCGTCCTTGGCAGCAGCGTTGACGATGACGGCCATGAGCATGGCGGCGATGCCCTCGGCGGCAAAATCGACGAACGGCGAGGTGGTGGTGATCTGGATCACGGCAGCCGAGATGAGGCCAATGACGAGCGCTTGGCCGATGTTGGGGCGAACGACCAGGATGGTGAGGCAGAAGGCCGAGATGATGAACTCGGGGCTGATCATGCCGCCCGAGATGCCCGAGATTGCCTTGCCGACGGTGAAGTTGAGGATGAAGCCGGCGGCGAGCAGGATGGCGAGCAGGACGAGGGCGCGGACATCGAGCTTGCCGCGGTCGGCGGTCTGGGCGGTGCGGGGCTGGGCGGCGGTGGTGTTCTGAGACATGGTGAAAATCCTTTCGGAATGGGAGTGCAAGAGAAAAGCGGAGGCGCGTGATGCGAATGCGATCGGGCTCGAGATAGAAAAAGGCCCCCGGTCGAAACCGGAGGCCTTCCAATCACCTAGAGCGAAAAACAGGCGTGAGGGACTCACTGTCGACCGATCGAATTCGCATCACGCCACCACCAGTTGTTGAGAGAGTTCATCGTGTTCTTCATGTTGGTGGCTCCTTTCGTGATGTCGTGGCGCGGTCGCACCTAGTTGCTGTTGCGCTGCACTATAGCACAGCGAAGTGTGTGCGGGGAAATCTTTTTTAAAAAGATTTCAGCGGTGTTTCCCCCTGTTATAAAGAACGGGCGGGGCAGCTTGTGCTGTCCCGCCCGTGCCCTGGGAAGTGTCACTTCCTGCGCGGAGTATTACTCCTTGTTGCGGCGATAGAGGGCATAACCGCCAGCGGAGATGACGACGACGCCGGCAGCGGCGAACGCAGCCACCATGCGGCCATCAAAACGGTCACCGGTGGTGGGCAGGTTGCCCTTGGTGTTCGTCTTGTTGGTGGTCACAGTGGTCGTGGTGCTCGGTTTGGCAGGCTTGTCGGGGGTGCCGGGCTGCTCGGGCTTGTCGGGGGTGCCGGGCTGCTCGGGCTTGTCGGGGGTGCCGGGCTGCTCAGTGGTGAGGGCGTCCTTGGCGTAGGTGATGGACTCCTTGAGGCCGTGGGTCTCGGTGTTCAGGTCGCTCGGGGTGAAGGGCGTGCTGAAATCCTCAGCCTTCAGATAAGCGCGCATCTCCTGGAGAAGGGCCTTGCACTTGACGTAGGTGTTCTCAGTGGCAGCCTTGCCGGCCTTGTTTGCCAGGGCGGTGCGGCCCTCAGTGGTGGTCTCGGCCTGCATAGCAGCATCGACCTCAAGGTTCTGCTCGACGAGCTCGTTCTGGAGGGCGTCGAGATAGGTGCGGACGCTGACGCCGAGCAGCTCGGGGTGCTCGAAGCAGAGGGAACTAATGTCCATGAGGACGTAGTTGATGGAGTTCTCGGGCTCCTCGTTGTTCACGATGTCCGTCTCTTTGCAGTGGTCGAAGGAGACGGTCTGGTCGCTGAAATACGGGCTAACCTCGGTGAGCAGCGCGGAGTAGAAGGGGATGGCGACGGAGTACGCGGCGCGGGAGAGCATTTCCCACTGGATTGTTGCAACCTGGGGATCAAGACCGTTGCGAACCTGGAAGACGTGAATCTCGGTGTTGCGCTCGGTGCCGATGGCATAGGCACCGTCAGTGTTGGCGTTAAGGCCCGGGGTATTCTCGCCACGGTTACCGAGAGAGCGAATCATCTCAAAGGTAGTCCAGTCTGTCTTTCCGGGCTGGAAGAACAGCGGCTGCATCTCGTGGACCAAGGCGCCGGTCGTGGCGCGAGCCTCTTCGCGCTCGTCCTTGACGATCTCGTAGTCGGTGCCCTCCTGGAGCTCGTTGCCAAAGTAGTTACGGCCCTGGACGTAGCGGGTCCACTGGTGCATACCGGAATTCTGAATGGTCTCGCCATAGGTTGCGGCGACGTCGAACTTGCCGTCGGTGTACTTGGCAAAGCCCTTCTCCTTAGGCATGGACTCGATGCCCTCGGAGTGCAGGCAGTTCTCGGTGTCGTTGAGGTCGACATCGTAGTTGAGGTTGCCGATGTTGGGGTTGATCGAGGCGACGTCATCGGCGAGCTTCATGCCGATCCACTGGTGACCGGAAAGCGCGGCAAACAGCCAGGTCTCGTTGTTGTCGGCGATGATGATCTGGTCGTTGGAGCAGACGCCCTGCTCGTCAATCAGGCTGCCGAGGAGCTCGACGCCCTCGCGGGCCGTGGCGCTCTCGCCCAGGATGACGCTGGCGTAGTTGTACTCGCCGATGCCGGTGTTAGTCAGGGGGTCTGCTGTCTCGGCATCTGCATTCATACTGGTGCTTAGCGTGGCGGAGCAGGATACGCCCTTCTCGTTGATGCCTGCTTCAGAGTAGGCATCCCAGCGGTTGTCCCACTGGGAGGGATGGTCGCGTACATAGGTGTAGCGATACGTGGTCTTGGTCGAGGTGTACATGAACGAAGACTCGTCCGAGCTGTACGTATGTCCCGGGCCGTGAGAGGGCTCAATGCCAAAGTGCTTAAGATAGCGCGGGCCATAGTCCTCGGAACGGCCGTAGTACGTGTTGCCGTCGGCCGTAAGGTTTTTGCCCATGTAGACCTGCGTGCAAGCGAGTGCAGAGGTTGGCATGGACATGATGGTTGCAGCTCCAAATGCAAGGCCTATACCAAGCTTCTTGAGCGCGTTGACGGGATGAGTTTTACTCATGTTCCCTCCCAGCGTGCGAAAGCCCTCTGTCTCCAGAGGGCTTCAGCCAATAAATACACTCCCCAAGCGTAACGAATTCGAAACAATATACATTTATGAAAGATTTTTACTCGATAAGCGTAGTGAAAAATGCGATGAACGGTTAATTGTACTCATTTACTAGGTAATTCAATCTGCATATCGCCAGCAAATGATGTAGCTAAGTAAAGTGTCGCAAAAAATGATGAACCCCTCGCCGCCACGTTGTGTCATGCCGATGAGGGGTCCGGGTTTGCGCGTGCTGTGAAAGAGCGGCGGCTACTTCTTCCGGCGGTGAATCACGTTAATGGCGTAGCCGACGAGCATGGCCAGAACGATGACGATAAAGCCAAGGATGGGGTTGTCGTTCATGGGGTCCTCCTATTTTCCGAGCGGGGAGAATTCGTCGACGATGAGGTCGAGGCATTGCGGAAGCGCGCGGGCACCAAAGACGCCCGAGTTGCTGGAGATGATCTCGCCATCGAACTGCATGCCCAGCGACGGCGTGCAGGTGATCTTGGCTTCTTTGGTCTGGATGATCTTAAACTGCGGGCGGCCGAGCACCTTGCCGGCGGGATCGAGCGCGGCGGTGATTACCGTGGGAAGCAGCTGTACCGTGCGTACGGGCTCGATGACCGCGATGTCGACCATGCCGTCGTTCATGCGGCAGTTGGGGAACAGGTTGATGTCGTTTTGGATGACAGACGTGTTGCCCGCCATGCAGCAGATGCCGTCGAGCTCCTCGACAATGCCGTCATGCTCAATGGTAAAGTGCGCCACCGTGGGGTTGGGTGTGGCGAGCGCCGACAGGAAGTAGGCGATCTCGCCGATGTCGTTTTTAGTGGGGGCGGCCTTCATCATAATCTCAGCGTCAAAGCCCGAGCCGGCGATGATGATAAAGCCATGGCGCTTTTCGTTGCCGTTCTCGTCGAGCCAAAAGAGCTCGCCCATGTCGACTTTGACCGTGCGGCCGGCGCGGCATGCCTTGGCGAGCGCCGCTGCCTCGGGGGCATTGCCGATGTTGTTAAAGAATAGGCAGGCCGTGCCGGAGGGGAAAACGAGCGTGGGAACGCCGCAGCCGCGCATCTGGTCGAGCACGTTGGAGACGGTGCCGTCGCCGCCCGAGACGACCACGCGGTCGAACTCGCGAACGTCTGCCACGGCGTCCTCGGGCTCCATGCCATCGCCGATAAAGCGCATCACGACCTCGTCGCCGCCCTGTGCAAGGGCGTGCGTGAATGCGTAGATTTCATCTGAGCTGGGGCCCGATGCCGGGTTGTGGATGATAAGGCAGCGCATACTTACGTTCCCGTTCTGTGACTAACCGAGTATAGTTGTAGGGCAATGCCGATATCCTACCCGTGTTTTTCGGGCCTAACCTTATTCGATGGGTTGATATGTACATTTCCACACATCAGGCTCTGCTCGACTTTTGCCAGCGCGCCCGCAAGTTCGACGCGATCGCCGTCGACACCGAGTTTTTGCGCGAGCGCACGTTTCATCCGCGCCTGTGCCTGGTCCAGATTGCCACCCCTGCCGAGAGCGTCGCGGTCGATCCTCTGGTGATCGACGATCTATCGCCGCTGGCAGAGCTTATGGCCGACGAGAGCGTGACCAAGGTGTTTCACGCCTGCTCGCAGGATATGGAGGTCATGCTTCATACCGTAGGCGTGCTGCCGCGTCCGATTTTTGACACGCAGGTGGCCGCCTCCTTTTTGGGCGAGCGCCAGCAGATTTCCTACGGCGCGCTCGTGCAGACGTTTTGCGGTGTCTCATTGCCCAAGACCGAGTCACTGACCGATTGGTCGCGTCGCCCGCTGACCGATAAGCAGATTGAGTACGCGATCGATGACGTCAAGTACTTGATCGTCGCCTATACCGAGATGATGAGTCGCCTGCGCGAGCTGGGCCGGGTGGACTGGGTGCTCGACGAGTTGCGCCCGCTGGCCGACGAGTCGCACTATCGCGCTGATCGCCACGAGGCGTTCCGCAAGGTCAAACGCATCAATTCGTGCAGCCGTCACCAGCTGGGTATCGCGCGCGAGCTCGCCGCCTGGCGCGAGGATCGCGCCGAGCGCCGCAACATCCCGCGCAAATGGGTCATGTCCGACGACACGTTGCTGGCGCTCGTCAAGCGCAATCCCGTGCGCGTTGAGGAGTTCCGCAGCATCCGCGGCACCGACCAGCTGGGGGAGCGCGATGTGGACGGCGCGCTCATGGCCATCAAGCGCGGCGCGAGCTGCCCGCACGATCGCCTGCCGCTCATGGTGCGCGGGCATCGCCAGATTTCGCCGGAGTTGGAGAGCGTGACCGACCTTATGTATGCGCTTATTCGCTTGGTCTCCGAGCGCTCGGGCGTGGCGACCTCGGTCATTGCCTCGCGCGATGACCTGGCCGACTACATCGAGCATCCCGAGCAGAGCCCCCTGCGCGAAGGTTGGCGTTTTGAGCTCGTGGGCTCGCGTCTGGACGATTTACTCTCGGGCAATATGGGGTTGACGGTCAAAGATGGCAAAATTGAATTGCTATAGGTATATAGTTACGCGGTTTTACCAAACCGCGTAACAGCTCGACGCTGCAAACGGCCGAGAGCGGCAATCTGACGTTCAATCGTCGCTCGCGTACCAAAGTACGCGACGCTTCTCTTTCACGTCACCTTGCTCGCTCTCGACCGTTTTCGCTGACATTGCCAAAACATCGATGTTGATTTGCTGGTCAGTCGAGTGGGTAGAATGCCTCCAACGTGTAACTCGATTCGGAGGAATTCGCATGCCTTATTACTATGGATACGGCTTTGGCATCGACCCGCTGTACCTGCTGGTTGTTCTTGTCTGCACAGTGCTTGGCCTTGCCGCGCAGAGCTATATCAACTCGACGTACAAGACGTGGTCTAAGGTGCGCTCGGATGGCGATACGGGCGCCACGGTCGCTCGTCGCATGCTCGATGCCAACGGTTGTAGCGCCGTGGGCATAAAGGGCGTTGCCGGCGAGCTTACCGATCATTACAACCCGCTGGATAACAACCTGTATCTCTCGGATGCCAACCGTTCGGGCGGGTCGGTCGCAAGCGTTGCCGTCGCCTGCCACGAGGCGGGCCATGCCGCCCAGCGTCAAAGTGGTTATGCCATGATGAAGGTACTCACCGCTTTGGTCCCCGTCGTCAACTTTACCCAGAACACCTGGACGATCGTGCTGCTCATGGGCCTGTTCATGAACATCGCGGGGCTCACGACCCTCGCGCTGGTCTTCTTCTCGTTTAGCGTGCTGTTCCAGCTGGTTACGCTGCCGGTCGAGATCGATGCCAGTCGCCGTGCCGTGACGTATATCGAGCAGTCGGGCATGAGTTCCAAGCAGGTCAACGGTGCCAAGAAGGTGCTGACGGCAGCCGCGCTCACCTACGTGGCGGCGGCGCTCACCTCGATTATTCAGCTGCTCTACCTTATGGCTCGTTACAACAGAAACTCCAACCGATAAGAACTTGGACTGACAGGCGCCGCGGGGATTTGTGTCCCCGCGGCGCTGTACTATGTGTGGGACTTGAATTTGCGCAGGGCCGGAGCCTTTGTGCACGATGACGAAAGGAGGCTGCGTGGCAGGCTGGAATCTAACCGGCAATGCCGTTTCCGCCGAGTTTGACGGGTCGGACGAGCAGGAGCGTAAAGAGCTCAGCGTGAGCCAGGCGGTCGAGATCGCCGCCGGTGCGCTCGATGCCATTCCGCAGCTGAGCGTTTTAGGCGAGGTCACGGGCTTTCGTGGCCCCAATGCCCGAAGCGGCCACTGCTACTTCCAGATCAAGGACGACTCGGCCGCCGTCGACTGCATCATCTGGAAGGGTGCCTATCTTAAGCGCACCTTCGATTTGCGCGATGGTATGCAGGTGAGCTTTAAGGGCAGCTTCAATCTCTATAAGCCCACGGGCCGTATGAGCTTTGTCGCCCGTTCGTTCTCGCTGGCGGGGGAGGGCCTGCTGCGTCAACAGGTGGCACAGTTAGCCGAAAAGCTGCGCCGCGAGGGGCTGATGGACGAGTCCCGCAAACGTCGCATTCCGGTGTTTTGCTCGCGCGTGGCGGTCGTCACCTCGCTTTCGGGTGCCGTGATCGACGACGTCAAGCGTACGCTGCGCCGTCGAAACCCACTTGTCGAGCTCGTTTGCGTGGGTGCCAAGGTCCAGGGCGAGGGTGCGCCAGCAGAGCTTATTGAAGGCTTGCGCCGCGCCGCCACCATTACGCCGGCGCCCGATTGCATTTTGCTCGTGCGTGGCGGCGGTTCCTTCGAGGATCTTATGACCTTTAACGACGAAGAGCTTGCTCGCGCGGTGGCGGCCTGTCCCGTGCCTGTGGTGACCGGTATCGGCCACGAGCCCGATACCTCGATCTGCGATATGGTGAGCGACCGTCGCGCCTCCACGCCAACGGCGGCGGCAGAATCCGTGGCACCGGCTATGACAGAGCTGGAGGATGTGCTCGAGACGCGCCATCAGCGCCTAGGTGCTGCGATGGCTTCGATAATCGGGTCGGATCAGGTCGATCTGGAGATGCTCGATCAGCGTGGTCGACGTGCCTGGGATACCTATACGGCGCGCTTGGGCGATGCGCTCGATGCGGCCGCGTGCCGCCCGTGCCTGAACGATCCAACGTTTATGGTTGAGCGTCGCGAGTCGGAGCTTGCCCTGACCGCTGACCGCCTGTCGGGCGCCATTGCGCGCTCGGTCGGGGTGTTCCGTTCGAACTATGAGCGCCTGCCCGAGCACTTGGTCGCAAGCACCTCGGGGCTCGATGGCAAGCACCATGCGCTCACGCTCGCGAGCTCCCGTCTGGAGCATCAAGGGCGCACGATGTTGAGCAAGCCTGCGTCTGACTTAGGCCGTGCAGCGGCCTCGCTCGACGCCCTGTCGCCGCTCAAGGTGCTCGCCCGTGGTTACTCCATCGCGTACAGCGATGACGGCGTGGCTACGAGTGCTAAGACGTTTAAGCCTGGTGACGCTATCCGCGTGCGCATGGCGGACGGCAACGTGGCGGCAACCGTCGATGCGGTTGAGTAGGCCGCGTTTCACAGTGACAGACCTTTAGGAAAGGAAACAGATATGGCAGAGAAGACCCCGGTCGAGCAGCTTACGTACAAGCAGGCTTCGCAAGAGCTGGAGCTCATCATCCGCAGCTTGGAGTCGGGCGACATGGAGCTCGAGGAGTCGCTCGAGAGCTACACCCGCGGCGTCGAGCTCCTCAAGAGCCTGCGCACCCGCCTGTCCGATGCCGAGCAGAAGGTCTCGGTGCTCCTTAAGGACGTCGACGGCAACGACGTGCTCGCCGACGGCGAAGCCGCCAACACCGACGACAACCTTTCGTTCTAGCCAACTTACAGCCTGCTTTGGGGTAGTCTGTTTGGGACGGGGCTTTTTTGACTACCCTTGCGCGACGGCTCGCCGAGCGCTTGCGTTTGCGAAAAAGTAGTCAAAAAGCCCCGTCCCAAAAAGACTACCTTGGTCTGTGAGAAAGGAACCAACCATGTGTGATTGCATTTTCTGCAAAATCGCCAACCACGAGATCCCCTCGACCGTTGTCTATGAGGACGACCAGGTCATCGCTTTTGACGACCTCAACCCCCAGGCGCCGGTCCATACGCTCGTGATCCCCAAGAAGCACTACAGCGATATCGCCGACAACGTGCCCGCCGAGACCATGGGCGCCATGGCTCACGCCATCCAGGAGGTCGCCAAGGCCAAGGGTCTGGAGGACGGTTTCCGCGTCATTTCCAACAAGGGTGTCAACGCCGGCCAGACCGTCATGCACTTCCACATGCATGTCCTCGGCGGCAAAAACCTGGGCGAGAACCTCATCTGAGGGCGCGTAGCCCGTCGACTTGGCTGCCTTTGGAGTAATCTATGCAGCTTTCTCAACTCGAATACCTTCAAGCGGTAGCGAACTATGGCGGCGTGCGCAAAGCAGCTCGCGCCGTTCATGTGAGTCCGCAAGCCGTTTCGTCGGCAATCAAAAAGTTGGAATCTGAGTATCAGATTGTTTTGCTCGACCGATCGGCGGGGGAGGCTGTTTTGTCTCCGGCGGGCAGAGAATTTGCGCGTCGTGCACGCGTGATCCTGGCACAAGTCGACGATCTCAAAAAGTACGCACAATCGAGGGGCGACGGCGTCTCGCCCGACGGCCACTTCCGTCTTTACGCCCCCTGCCTTCATGGACGGGGGCGCCTTTTTGCCGAAAACTGGTATGACTCGTTTGAACGCTCGCACCCTCAGATTCATCTTGATGTGTGGCATCAGCCAACGGCAACATGCTTTGAATCACTTGTGCTTGGCATTTCGGACGCGGCTATCTCGTTTGAGGAACCACGGGACAGCGTCCTTTCTTCAAAATATTTGGGTGAAAAGGAGCTCAAGGTTCTTTCATACCCAGCGGGTCATCAATCTGTTGACGCTATGACCATTCGTGAGTTACTGGGCGGCAGGCTCGCTGTTCCCATTAATTTGTCACCCTGTCTCAATGCGATTAACCAATGCCCTGAAGCCCAGCTCGTCAATTTTCGCTTCCGAGATGTCGAATACGAAAACAGGGCGCAGGCTGAGTTTCTTCAAGCCGGGGGATTGATATTGGGTTTTTCTGGCTCTTCTCTCGCATCGGATGGATCGGAAGTGAGCGAGTGCTCCATTGAAGCCTCACATGACGTAGCCTTGCCCATCTACTTTTGCTATCGACAAAATGCCTGGACCGATCGACACCAGACGGTATTTCTTCACCTATTGCGTCATCTCGCTTCGTGAGGCCATTTGGCCTCGTGTCGTCAAGTGAATGTTGACGCCCTGCAACGCATAGCTGACAGCTTTACCCTCATGCTTTTCCAAGATTCCGATTTAGATTGCTGACTCTTGGAGGGCGGAGCATGAAAAACCGTACGGTTTTGCTTTATATGACGTTCGTTTTTCTGTCGAACTTCAGCACCATTTTGTATTTTCTGACGGTTTACCTTGAATTCGTCGGATTCTCGATGGTGGCGATTTCTAGCATGATGATTGCATATCAAGTGAGTAAGTTCATCCTCGAAGTTCCCACTGGCTATATTGCTGATAGGTTTGGACGAAAGACAAGCGGTCTCGTTGGCGGCGTGGGGATGCTTGGATACTACGCCGCCCTGCTTCTCGTCCGTTCCCCTCTGCTTTTAATCGGTGCGTTCGCTCTCAAAGGTTTTGCCGTTGCATGTCTGAGCGGATCCATAGAAGCGATTTACATTGACAGCGTCTCTCAGGACCAGCTCGTAAGACTTAATGTCGTTGAGCGATTTGTTTTCTATGCCTCTTATGCCATCTCCGCTTGCGTGGGCGGTTTCATTTCGTCTGTCGGTGCATATCTCATTGGTCTTTCGGCAGATATCATCGCAATGGTGTTGACGTTGGTTGTCGTTGTCTGCATTCCTGAGATGCGAAGAGGGGGCACTGCGGGGGCACCTGAGCGTGGAATTAGCCCGAAGATGATCGGTGCCGCTATTGCGTGTAATGGCATTCTTCGTTCAGCGTTCATCATGGACTGTTCTCAGGCATTTGCTTTTGTCGCCCTGGAAGACTTTTTCTCACTGCTGCTTGCGGGTCGCGGAATGAATGCCGTCGGTTCGGGTGTGACCATTGCGGTCCAGCTCCTTGCCTCGGCCTCCATGGGGCTTATTGTGCCCAGTGTGATTGCTCATGTCGACAAGGGCCGTTTTGCGCGTATTTGCGGCATCATTCGCTTAGTATTGACAGCTTTGTTTTTGATCCCCCTTGCTCCGGCTAATTTGCTGCCCGTGTTCTATGTGCTGCAGACGGTTGCGTACTCGTTGTTTGCCCCAATCAAATACTCAGTTTTCCAAAATGCTGCCGATTCATCGATGCGCTGTTCACTGATTTCGGTTCAAAGCCAGATGGTGGCGGTGGGTGCTGTTCTTTTCTATCTGCTCAACTCTGTGCTGAGTAGCGTTGCGGGCATTCGAGTCGTATTGCTTGTTGCGCTCGGGATTTCTTCCCTGGTGTATATCCCCGCGCTATTTTGTCTTACAAGTCAAAGGCCATGAGTATTTAGGCACCGATAACTTATATATCAACGCAATAAACCCGAGCGCGAGGGCGTTTAGGTTTATTATTGATGCGTATGTAACCTGGCGGCGCCACACCGCCTGTTAGTAGGGAGACACATGAACGTTCTGGTCGTCAACGCGGGATCTTCGACCCTTAAGTATCAGGTCATCGATACCAAGTCCCATAAGGTGTCCGCGAAGGGCTCCTGCGAGCGCGTCTGCTTTACCGGCGGCACCTTCACCCACGCTGCCAACGGCTCCAAGAAGGTGACCGAGAACATCGAGTTCCCCGACCACAAGGTCGCCATCGAGGTCGTCCTGAAGGACCTCGAGGCCAACGGCGTCAAGATTGAGGGCATCGGCCACCGCATCGTTCAGGGCGGCTGGTACTTTGGCGATTCCTCCCTCGTCGACGAGGACGTTCTCGCCAAGATCCGCGAGGTTGCCCCGCTCGCCCCGCTGCACAACAACCCCGAGGCTAATGTTATCGAGTACTGCCTGGAGCAGTATCCCGACCTGCCCAACGTCACGGTCTACGACACCGCTTTCCACTTCAACATGCCCGAGGTCGCCCGCACTTACGCCCTGCCCAAGGACGTCTGCGACAAGCTGCACATCCGCAAGTATGGCGCTCACGGCACCAGCTACCGTTACATCTCCAAGAAGGTCGCCGAGATGACCAACGGCGAGGCTCGCAAGGTCGTCGTGTGCCACATTGGCTCCGGCGCTTCTCTGTGCGCCATCGAGGACGGCAAGTGCATGGACACCACCATGGGCTTGACGCCGCTCGACGGCGTCATGATGGGTACCCGCTGCGGTTCTATCGACCCGGCTACCGTGTGCTACCTGCAGCGCGAGGGTGGCTACACTTTTGACGAGGTCGACGAGATGATGAACAAGAAGTCCGGCCTCATGGCCGTGACTGGCGACAAGACCAACGACTGTCGTAACGTCGAGGAGCTCGCCGCCGCTGGCGACCCCGAGGCTCAGCTCGCCTTCGATATGTTCGTCTACAAGATTGCCGCCAAGGCCGCTGAGATGGCCACCTCCATGTGTGGCATGGACACCCTGGTCTTTACTGCTGGCATCGGTGAGCACGCTCCGGCCGTTCGCGCCGGCGTGGCCGATCGTCTGGCTTTTATGGGCGTCAAGATGGATCATGCCCGCAATGCCCTGCGCGGCGACGGCGCTTGGTGCCTGTCCGCCAAGGATTCCAAGGTCAAGATTTTTGTCATCCCCACGGACGAGGAGTTCATGATCGCTTCCGACGTCGAGCGCATCGTCAACGCCAAGTAGTTGCAAGAGGGGAGGGGCTGGACAGCAACATGCCGTTTGGCCCCTCTTTTGCGCTCGTTGGGCGATATGCATGATAGCTATTTATCAAGCTGTGATAACTTCTTATTAACATACGGCCGCCTTAAGGGGCATGCCGACCGTATTGCACTGCAAAGGAGTCTCATGAACGTACTTGTTGTTAACGCCGGCAGCTCAAGCCTTAAATATCAGCTCTTGGATACCGATACCCGCGAGGTTTTCGCCAAGGGCAACTGCGAGCGTATCGGCTCGGACATGGGCATCTTTGGTCACGCCGAGAACGGTGGCGCCAAGCAGACCGAAGAGGTTCCCTTCCCCGATCATCGCTCGGCCATTGCGCGCGTACTCGAGGAGCTCGAGAAGACCGACTTTACGATCGATGGCATCGGCCACCGTATCGTTCAGGGTGGCTGGCATTTCGATGATTCCGCGGTCGTCGACGATGAGGTCATGGCTAAGATCCTTGAGGTGGCCCCGCTCGCCCCGCTGCACAATTACGGCGAGGCCGCGGCAATCGAATATTGCCGCGAGAAGTATCCGGAGCTGCCCAATGTGGCCGTCTTCGACACCTCGTTCCACATGACCATGCCCGAGGTCGCCTACACCTACGCCCTGCCCAAGGACGTGTGCGACAAGTACCACGTGCGCAAATATGGCGCGCACGGTACGAGCCACCGTTACGAGTGGATGATGGCCAAGGAGATCCTGGGTGCGCGCTGCCACCGTCTGCTTTCATGCCATCTGGGCAACGGCGCCTCGCTTGCCGCCATCGAGGACGGTGTGTGCCGCGATACCACGATGGGCCTCACGCCGCTTGACGGTCTGATGATGGGCACCCGTTGCGGTTCCATTGACCCGGCTACCGTGTGCTACCTGCAGCGCGAGGGCGGCTACAGCTACCAGGAAGTCGACGACATGATGAACAAGCAGTCTGGTCTGCTTGCCATCTCGGGCATCTCCAACGACGCCCGCGACATCCGTACGCGCGCCTCCGAGGGTGACGAGCGCTGCCTGCTCGCCTTCGATATGTTCGCCTATAAGGCCATGCAGCAGGCCGGTTCCATGATCGCCTCCATGGCGGGCGTGGACACCATTACCTTTACCGCCGGCATCGGCGAGAATGACTGGTCGATCCGCAAGGCCTTCTGCGACTGCTTTGAGTGGCTGGGCGTGCGTATCGACAACAACAAGAACCGCGAGGCCGTGGGCAACGGCCCGCAGGTCATCAGCGCCGCCGGCTCTTCCGTCACGGTTATGGTCATCCCCACCGACGAGGAATACATGATCGCCCACGACGTCGAGCGCCTGACCAAGAACAACTAGCGCTCATTTGCAATTGAATGAAAGGCCTCCAGAGCAAACGGCTCCGGAGGCCTTTTTGTTGGCAGAAGGACGACGACCCAAGCTTTGCCGCTCAGATCCAAAGTGATCGATTCCAAACACATACGCCCTCAGCAACGTCACCCATGCATTCAGATCCTCAGCTCCAGCTCGTAGCCAAGCCGCCGTCCATTCCAGATTCCCTGAATATCACGTAGCGGCAGGGACCCCACAGGGTAAGGCTCTGAAAACATCCCGCAGGACGGAGGAAGCCCCCGCCGCACGTAGTGCGCAGCGGGGGCTTCCGACATGTCCGAGGACGTTTTCAGAGCTTTACCCTGTGGGGTCCCGAGGGGATACGTCCGCTACTCAGCCATCTGAGCCTGGACGGCGGTGATGGCCACGACACCCACGATGTCGTCGGCAGAGCAGCCGCGCGAAAGGTCGTTAACCGGCTTGGCAATGCCCTGCAGGATAGGGCCGTAAGCGTCGGCGCCGGCGAAGCGCTGGACCAGCTTGTAGCCGATGTTGCCGGCCTCGAGGTCGGGGAACACAAGCACGTTGGCCTTGCCGGCAACGGAGGAGCCGGGAGCCTTGAGCTGGGCGACGGTGGGAACGATGGCGGCGTCAAGCTGAAGGTCGCCATCGATGGCGAGCTCGGGGGCCTTCTCCTTGCAGAACTTCACGGCCTCTTGGACCTTCTTGGCGACCTCGCCGCCGGCGGAGCCCATGGTGGAGTAGGAGAGCATGGCCACATGCGGCTCGACGCTGCTCATAAAAGTGGACCAGGAGTGAGCGGAGGCGATGGCGATCTCGGAGAGCTCGTCGGAGGACGGGTTGATGTTGAGGCCGCAGTCGGCGAAGATCAGCGTACCGTCGGTGCCGAACTGCGGGGTGTCGGTGCACATCACGAAGAAGGCCGAGACCAGCTTGGTGCCCGGGGCGGTCTTGAGGATCTGCAGCGCGGGGCGCAGGGTGTCGGCGGTGGAGTGGCAGGCGCCGGAGACCAAGCCGTCGGCGTCGCCCATCTTGACCATCATGGTGCCAAAGTAGGTGGCGTCCATCACCTGGGCGCGAGCCTGCTCGATGGTGACACCCTTCTTGGCACGGAGCTCGGCAAACTTCTGCGCATACTCCTCGTGCTTCTCGGCATTGCGCGGATCGATGACGGTGGCGCCGGGAACGTTGATCTCGTCGGGGTTGCCCAGGATGACGATCTTTGCCAGGCCCTCCTCGATGATCTTGGTGGCCGCGACGATGGTGCGCGGATCCTCGCCCTCGGGCAGGACGATCGTCTTAAGGTCGGCCTTGGCGGCAGACTTCATACGGTTAAGGAAATCGCTCATGTTACTCCTTACAAGCGTTTCACTAAGCTCCAGGCGCCCGGCTGTTCACGAATAAACCCGCTGCTAGCGGGTTTACCTTTCAAATTTGTACGCCGCGGTGCTTGAGCTTTCCTTGTGTGGCAAGCTCATTATAGGACGCATTAGCGCTATAATCGCTCTGATAAATATGTCTCGAAGAATGTTCGAGAAAAGCCCAGCTAACGAGCCCGTGGCTTTTGACAAGGAGTATCGATGCAGATTACCTCAGGCCTGCCTGAAGGCTTTAACGCCGGCGCGTACGACATGATTGTCGTCGGTGCTGGATATGCCGGTGCCGTTTGCGCCCGCCGTCTTGCCGAGACCATCGGCTATCGTGTTGCCGTTTTGGAGCGCCGTAGCCACATTGCGGGCAATGCCTATGACTGCACTGACGAGGCCGGAATCCTGATCCACGAGTACGGTCCGCATATCTATCACACCTTTAACGAGCGCGTGCACAATTTCCTGTCGCGCTTTACCAAGTGGACGGATTATCAGCACAAGGTGCTCGCCAACATCAACGGCACCCTTATGCCCGTGCCCTTCAACCATGCGAGTCTCAAACTCGCCTTTGGTGACGAGCGCGGCGAGGAGCTGTATCAGAAGCTCGTGGAGACCTTTGGCAAGGATGTCAAGGTGCCCATTATGGAGCTGCGTAAGAAGAACGACCCCGACTTGGCCGAGGTCGCTGATTACGTCTACGAGAACGTCTTTTTGCATTACACCATGAAGCAGTGGGGCCAGACACCCGACCAGATCGATCCCTCGATCACCGGCCGCGTTCCCGTCTTTGTGGGCGACGATGACCGCTACTTCCCGCAGGCTCCTTTCCAGGGCATGCCGCAGGACGGCTATACCGCGCTGTTCGAGCATATGCTCGATCACGATCTGATCGACGTGTTCTGTGACGTAGACGCCCGTGACCTCTTTGAAATCGACGAGACCACCGTCAAGATCGACGGTAAGGTCTATGGCGGCGAGATCGTCTATACCGGTCCGCTCGATGAGCTGTTCAACCTCGACCTGGGCGCTCTGCCGTACCGTACGCTCGATATGAAGTTCGAGACGCTCGATATGGACCAGTTCCAGCCCGTGGGCACCGTCAATTACACCACGAGCGAGGATTACACGCGTATCACCGAGTTCAAGAACATGACCGGTCAGGTCCTGCCCGGCAAGACCACCATCATGAAGGAGTACTCCAAGGCCTATACGCCCGGCTCGGGCGAGACGCCGTATTACGCCATCCTGGAGCCCGAGAACCGTGAGCTCTACGAGCGCTATCTTGAGCGCGTCCAGAACCTGACGAACTTCCACCCAGTTGGTCGCCTGGCCGAGTATCGCTACTACGATATGGATGCTGTGACCAACTCCGCCCTCGACCTATCGGATGAGATTATCGCCTGCCATGCATAAAGTTATTACATTCGGTATTCCCTCGTATAACGCCGCCAAGGACATGGACCATTGCATCACCTCTATTCTGGAGGGGAGCAATTACGCCACCGATATCGAGATCATCATCGTCGATGACGGTTCCAAGGACGAGACGGCCGCTAAAGCCGACGAGTGGGAGGCGCGTTACCCCGGCATTATCCGCGCGGTGCATCAGGAGAACGGCGGCCACGGTATCGCCGTCCTTTCGGGCTTGCGCGAGGCGCAGGGCACCTATTACAAGGTTGTCGACTCGGACGACTGGCTCGACGGCGCTGCCCTTTCGACCATGCTTTCGATCATGCGCGGTTTTGAGGAGCGCGACCAGCGCGTGGACCTGTTTATCTCGAACTACGTGTACGAGAAGGTTTACGAGGGCACGCATACCGCTATCGGTTACAAGTTTGCCCTGCCGCGCAAAAAGATCTTTACCTGGGACCAGATCGGTCATTTCCGCCTGGACCAGAACCTACTCATGCACAGCCTGTGCTATCGCACGGATGTACTGCGCGAGTCCAACCTTCCCATGCCGCCGCACACGTTCTATGTGGACAACATCTACGCCTACGTGCCGCTGCCGCGTTGCAAGACTATCTATTACGCCGACATCGACCTCTACCGCTACTTTATCGGTCGCGAGGGCCAGAGCGTCAACGAGGCGACGATGGTTAAACGCCTGGACCAGCAGTTCCGCGTTACGCGCATCATGATGGAATCGTTCCACCTGTACAGCGATGTTGAGTCGTCGCGTCTGCGCTCGTACATGATGGGCTATTTCACCATGATGATGGCGATTTGCTCGGTGCTTACCAAGCTTTCCGATGAGGATTGTGCCGATGAGCGTCTGAAGACGCTGTGGGGCGATTTGAAGTCCTACGACGAGCGCATGTATCGTCGTGCGCGCTACGGCGTGGTCGGCTTCTTTACCAACCTGCGCGGACGGGCCGGGGACAAAACCACAATCGGCATATACCGTCTTGCCTCAAAGATCTTCAAATTCAACTAACTGCTGAGTAATCGCTGCTGATAGGTTGACTGGGCCCCTTGGCCTTTAGTTTGCTACTGCGAACAGTCCTGCTCGCACGGAAAGCACATTAAGTGCTTTCCGGCTCGTGCGGAACTTGTATCAAACTAAAGGCCAAGGGGCCTCTGCTATAAGAATCGATTGTCAGACTGCCTGAATTTGAAGATCTTCGACGCGCGGTACAAAGGTGCCTAGGCAGTAAATAATTGGGTTGGTAGTCGGTCGGAGGCGGGCGGACATTACGCTTGTCGCGAGTTCCGCATGCAAAGAAGGCCACTTAATGTGGCCTTCTTTGCATGGGACTGTAGAGCAGCAAACATAACCAAGACCCACCGGGCAACCGGACGAGCTGGTTTACTTGGCGGCACCGGGGATGCCGTGGGAGGTTTTGGCGGTTTTGGCTCCGTTTACGATTGCGGTTTCCAGCGCCCTTACGGCGAGCATGCCCAGCAGGTCTAGGGGAATGGCGGCGCTTGCCTGGGCGCCCAGTTTGCCACTGGCGAGGGTGTAGATGGTGTCGCCGTCGTTGGTGGTATGCGTGGGGCGAATGGCGTGCGCGTAGGCGTCTGCTGCCATCTGGGAGACCTTGGTGGCCTGGGCCTTGGTGAGCTCCACGTTGGTGACGATGCAGCTGATAGTGGTGTTGGTGCGGTCGAGCGGCATCTGCATGGATCCGGCGGCGGCAAAGGCTGCGAGTTCCATGTCGACGATCTGGTCGCTATCGGCTGCGGCGCGCATACCGGCGACCCACTCGCCGGTGAAGGGGTCGACAACGTTGCCGCAGGCGTTGACCGAGACCACGGCGCCCACCTTGATGGGGCCGAGCGCCAAAGCGGCAGCGCCAAGGCCGGCCTTCATGCAGGTAGCGGGGCCCATGAGTTTACCCACGGTAGCGCCCGTGCCGGCGCCTACGTTGCCCTGCTCGAGCTTGGTGGGGGTGTTGTCGAGTGCTTCGCGCACGGCGGCGATGCCGGCCTCAATGTCGGGGCGCACGGTGGGGTCGCCATAGGCAAGATCGAAGATACAGCTGGAGCACACGATAGGCACCTGCGTGGGGCCGACGGGAAGGCCGATGCCGCGGCTCTCGAGCTCGCGGGCGACGCCGCTTGCGGCCTCCAGACCAAAGGCCGATCCGCCCGAAAGGCAGACGGCGTGGACCTTGTCGACGGTGTTCTCGGGTCGCAGCAGGTCGGTTTCGCGCGATGCTGGAGCACCGCCGCGAACGTCAACGCCGCCGGCGGCGCCCTCGGGTGCCACGATTACGGTGCAACCGGTGCCGGCCTCCTCGTCCGTATAGTTGCCATAGCAAAAGCCATCGACATCGCAGACGTCAATGGCCTCGAGCAGTGTATCCATGATTAACTCCTATCGGTTTTCCGCCGCGCCATGTGCCCGGTCGGGATCCGTACGGTACGCCAAAATTGTAGGCGCTGGGGGATACCCAGCGCCAGGTGCAATTACGAGAGTTTTTGAATCGCGCGCGCGACGCGAGCGATGGGTAGGCCCACCACGTTATAGAAGTCGCCCGATATGTCATGCACGAGCATGCGTCCTCCTGTGCCCTGAATGCCGTAGGCGCCGGCCTTGTCCATGGGCTCACCCGAGGCGACGTAGTGCTCGATCTGCTCGTCGGTGAGCTCGTAGAATGTCACGTCGGTCACATCGACAAAGGATAGGCTCTCGGCGGCATGCGGGGCGGCCGTGTCGCCTGCCTTAACGATGCAGACGCCGGTTGCGACCTGGTGCGTGCGGCCCGAAAGCTCACGGAGCATGGTACGCGCCTCGTCCTCATTTGCGGGCTTGCCCAAAATTCTACCGTCAAACGTGACGATAGTATCGGCAGCGACGGTCAGCTCGTTGGGCTCGGCGTGTTCAGCGGCGACGGCAGCGGCTTTGGCACGTGCCAGGCGCTCGACGAGCGTAAGCGGAGCTTCGCCATCAAAAGGCGTCTCGTCGATATCTGCTGGAATCACGCGAATGTCATAGCCCGCTTCGCGCATCAACTCGATGCGGCGCGGTGATTGCGAAGCCAAAATCATAGCTGAATGCCCTCGGCAACCTTCTCGACGGCCTTGTCGCCGGCGAGCGTGCGCAGCAGCTCAAGCGCAAAGGGGAGCGACTGGGCCATGCCGCTGGCGGTGATGATGTTGCCGTCTTGCGTAACCTTCTCGCCGGTATAGGCGCCCTCGGGGAAGCTTTTCTCAAAGCCAGGGAAGCAAGTGGCGTGGCGCCCCTCGAGCAGGTCGAGCTCACCCAGGATAAACGGGGCGGCGCAGATGGCGGCGACGTGCTTGGTCGCAGCGAACTCGCAGACCACGTCGCAGACGCGCTGATCGGCGCGCAGGTTGGTGGCACCGGGCAGGCCGCCGGGCAGCACGACGCAGTCGTACTCGTCAAAATTGATCTCATCAAAGAGCGCATCGCAGGTCACGGGGATCTGCAGCGAGCTTACGACCTCACGCGTGGGCATGATCGAGACGAGCGTGGCACGCACGCCGCCGCGACGCATGACATCGACCATGGTCAGGCATTCAATAGTTTCAAAGCCATCGGCGGCGAGAACGGCAACGCTGGGCATGAGGGTTCCTTTCATAGGGCGGCATACAATTAGCCGTCTTATACCCCGAAGACTCATGCTTGCCATGCCCCATTCTCAAATGATTTTTCTGGGACGGGGATTTAATAATCATTGTGTACCGAATGATTATTAAATCCCCGTCCCAGAAAAATCATTTGGGCGGTGGGTTCGAGCAGTTGGGTTAGTTGCGCTTGAGGTGGACGACGGTTTCGCAGTGGAAGGTTTGCGGGAACAGGTCGACTGGCGTGATCTTTACGGGGGAGAAGGTGCCTTCTTCGACAAAGCGTTTGAGATCGCGCGCCAGGGTGGCCGGGTCGCAGCTCACGTAGGCGACATCGCGAGCACTCGTGCTGGCGATAAGGTCGATCGCCTCGGGGGCGAGGCCTGCACGCGGCGGGTCGACCACCAGGACATCGGCGTCCTGATCGGGGAACTCGCGCACGGCATCGCCGCCGATGACGTCGACGTTGTCGAGTTTGTTGATCTCGAGGTTACGGCGCAGGTCGCGCACGGCCGGACCGTAGGCCTCGACGGCGGCAACAAAGTCGCAGCGGCGGGCGAGCGGCAGGGTAAAGGTACCGGCACCGCAGTACAGGTCCACGGCCAGCTCGTCTTCCTGCGGGTCGAGGGCGTCCATAACGAGCTCAATCAAAATCTCGGCGCCCTTGGTATTGACTTGGAAAAACGATGGGGCGGACAGGCGCATCTGGCCGTCAGCGATGTTCTCGGTCCACGAGCCCTCACCGGCGAGCATCTCAACCTTGGAGACGCGGCGGGCCTTCTTCTCACCCTTGCTCATAACGCGCACTATGCTCGTGGGGTGTGCGGCGTCCGCCAGCACGCGCGAGACTTGCGAGCGCGGGAACGAGCCCGTGGGCGTCCAGAGCGCGACCTCGAGCGCTTTGGTGCGACGCGAGGCGCGAATGCCCACGCGCTCCAAGCCCAGGTCGTGGCTGCCGCTCAGATAGTTAAGCGCGCCGACGACCGATTTGAGCGCCTTGGGAAAACGCTTATCGAACAGCGGGCACGAATCGACGGTCACGATCTTGCTGGGATCGACGCCGTGCATGCCAAGACGAACGCGGCCGTTAACGACGGTCGGTTCGAGCTCAATTTTATTGCGGTAGCCCCAATCGTCCTTGGTGTGGCGGATGGGCTGCACCAGCTCGTCGACTTGCTCAGGGGTGAACTTGCCGATGCGCTCGAGCGTGGAGCGCAGGTTTTGCTCCTTGGCGGCAAGCTGAGCGGTGCGCGAGAGATTGCCCCACGAGCAGCCACCGCAGACGCCCACGAAGGGGCAGGGAGGCTGAATTCGATCGGGGCTCGGCTCAAGAATCTCGGTGGCGCGGGCGCGCATAAACGACTTGCCGTCCTGCACGATTTCGACCTCGACGGTATCGCCCGCCACGGCGCCCTGCACAAATACGGCCTTGCCGTTGTCGGCGTGCGCCAGACCATCGGCGCCATACGTCATCGATTCTATGGTGAGCTTCATATTCCTGCCTGTCATTCGCGTTGTTGTCCGCAACCATGGTAGCAGGGAAAAGCGCCCCGTACCTGAGGCATTCCTCAAATACGGGGCGCTTCTACAAACGTCTATTTCGTCTTGCCGGTAATGAGCGTCTTAAGGCCTAAGCCGATCAGGCCCAGACCCATACGCACGCGGCCGGGGCGATGGCGCTCGATGGCCTTGGTCTTGCCGGCGGGTTTCTCGCGGCGGGCGCTTGCATGGGGCGCGGACTTGACGGTCTGCGGCCGAGGCTGGGGCTGGGGCTGGGGCGCAGGCTCAGGTTCGGATTCCAGGTCGGGTTCAATGACGGTTGCCTGGACCTTCTGGACCTTGGGAACGTCCGCCTGGGGCTTGGGCTTGGGGCCCAGAACAGGTGCGGATTCCGGTTTTGCTTTGGCGACGGGCTCCGAAGCCACGGCTGCGGACTCGGCGTTGCGATAAGCGCGCTCCAACAGGAACTCCTGCGAGTTAAAGGGCTTCTCACCCTCTTTTCGCTCTACGGGAACCCAGGTGCCGTCGCTCGTCAGGCTGCGTGCCTTCACGTTGTCGCGCAGCTGCACGCCCATGTACTCGTGCACCAGCGCGCGGCAGGTGGGGTCGAGCACGGGGAAGGCGATCTCTACGCGATGCTCGGTGTTGCGCGTCATCATGTCGGCAGAGCTCAGGTAGATCATGTCCGAGTCCACGCCGAAGGCATAGACGCGCGCGTGCTCCAAGAAGCGTCCGACGATAGAACGTACGTGCACGTTTTCGGTCTTGCCCGCAATGTTGGGCTTCAGGCACGAGATGCCGCGGATGATCATGTCCACGCGCACACCGGCACACGATGCCTCGGCGATCTTGTCGATGACCTCGCGGTCAGTCAACGAGTTGAGCTTAAAGAATACGCGCGCGGGCTCGCCGGCGAGAGCGCGTTGGATCTCGCGGTCCAGACCGCGCATGATGAGTGGCTTAAGGCCGACGGGCGCCACGCCCAAAAAGCGGTAGTCGCCGCGCAGGTTGCCCAGCGACAGGTTGCGGAAGAACAGGTTGGCGTCTTCGCCGATCCCGGGATGGGCGGTCATGAGCATAAAGTCGCTGTAGAGCTTGGCCGTCTTCTCGTTAAAGTTACCGGTGCCCAAAAGCGTGAGTCGGGTGAGCGCCATGCCCTCGCGATAGGTGAGCTGGCAGATCTTTGAGTGGCATTTAAAGCCCTCGGAGCCATAGATAACGGTGCAGCCCGCTTCTTCCAGACGCTCTGCCCACTCGATGTTATTTTGCTCGTCAAAGCGCGCGCGGAGCTCCATGAGCACCGTGACCTCTTTGCCGTTCTCGGCGGCGTCAATCAACGACTCGCACAGACGACTCTGCTTGGCCACGCGGTAGAGCGTGATGCGCAGCGAGATGCACTCGGGGTCGTAGGCGGCCTCGTGTACCAGGTCCAGGAACGGATTCATGGCCTCGTAGGGGTAAAAGAGCAACTTGTCGCCCTGCAGCACCTGCTCGCGAATGGAGCGGGACATGTCGATGGTGGGGTTGGGCTGCGGCTTAAACGGCGTAAAGAGGAGCTCGTTGCGCAGGTGCTCGGGAATTTTGCCCTCGATGCCAAAGACGTAGTCCAGGTCGAGCGGGATATCGCAGGTAAAAACCGAGCGGCGCGAAAGCTCAAGCGCTTTGCGGATGGTCTTGAGCGTCGCCTTCTCGAGCGAACCGGAGACGGCAAGCACCACCGGCTGCAGGCGCAAGCGCTTTTTGAGGATGCGCTTCATGTGCTGGCGGTAATCCTCTTCCTCCTCGACGCCCTCGCCGTCCGGGTCGATATCGGCATTGCGGGTGACGCGGATCAGAGCGCGGTCGAGCGGCTTATAGGAGCCAAAGCAGCTGTCCAAGCAGGCAAGAATGACGTCCTCGAGCAAGATGTAGGAGTAGGTGCCGGCGGGCGAGGGAATCTCGACCACGCGGTTCATCGAGGCGGGAATCTCGATGAGGCCCAGCAGACTTTCCTCGTCCGTGACACCGTCCAGTCCGCAAGCTAGATAGAGTGCGCCGTTGCGCAGGTTGGGGAAGGGGTGGCGCGGGTCAATGACCAACGGCGAGATGACCGGCGACACGTAGGCCTGGAAGTAGCGGGTGACAAAGGTGCGCTCCTCGGGCGTAAGCGAATCGACGCGAGCGCGGTGAACGCCCAGGGCGTCGAGTTTGCCCTCGATGCTCTTGAAGATGGACTCCCAACGGGTAAGGAGCCCGGGCATTTCGGCCATGACGGCATCGACCTGTTCGGAGGCGGTCATATTGCTCTTGTTATCGACAGGCTGTTTTTTGAGCTCTGCCAGGTCGGACAGGCCGCCCACGCGCACCATGAGAAACTCATCGAGGTTGGACTCGAAGATCGACACGAACTTTAGACGCTCGAACAAAGGAACGGTCTCGTCGAATGCCTCGTCAAGCACGCGGTTATCAAAGCGTAGCCAGCTGAGCTCTCGGTTCTGCGTATACGAGAAGTCGCGCGGCGGTTTGCGCAGCTTTGCGGCGGCTTGCTTCTTTTCGATTTTGCTCGGCATATGCATCTGTCCGTTCAGTCCCTACAGGGGACGGTAGCCTAACACTGTTCTCTATTGTCTCAATTTAGTCGACCTATGGCACGGGCGTATCGCGCGAACGGTATCTTTACCTACTTCTAACGCTGACGAGCCGAAGCACTTACGTCCGGTGCTTTGAGTAAGCGATCTATATCCTCACTCAACTGGTGAGAATGTATGAATAAGAATGATAGCAAGCTGAATATAATCGAATGTAGGTCGAATCGAGGACAAGCGTCATATATATGCAGAAAACCGTTTTTGCTATGCAATTTTGAATCATGGATAACTTTGAGTGTTCAATCTTGATTTCTTAGAAAAATAACGTTTACCTAGGAAAATCTGCTTTACGAAACTGAAGTGCATCATGGGAAATCATATGCGATATACCGTTCATCGTACTTTGCTGACCGTTCGGGGGCGAGGTGGAATTGCGGGTGGAAATTGGATATAACTAGAGCTGTCAGCAAGCAGCGTCCCATATGGAGGGGCGCTGATACATTCGGCCAGTAAGGCCCGAAAGAAAGGTAGGAGGCCATGACGAAAGGTCTGCA
>NZ_QSPM01000009.1:0-82568 GCF_003466445.1 Collinsella sp. TM05-38
ATGACGGGGCGGAATGTCAATCCTGGTCTAACAGAGCCTTATTTAATCCCCGTCCCAGAAAAATCATTTCCAAATTAGCTACCCCTTGCGCCATCATTCTCCAGGATTGATATTCGCGTAGAACTCAGCCCCATCATCGAGCCGCAGGATACCTACGCGGCCAAACTCCGACCCAGTGGCGGCGGCGCAGTCGATGTCGATGCGATCGGGCACGCCGGCGGTATCCTCGCCGCCCAGGCGCACGATCTGCCCGCGGCCCGACTCCTCATCGAGCCCCGCCAGGCCGCCGACCTCGCAATAACGCCCGAGCGACACCGTGGGCGTGTGGCCGCTCACCACGACCGGGCCCTTGCCCTCGACAGAAAGCAGCCCCGTCGGCGCATCCCAATAGCCATGGCGAATCCACAGCAGGTCATCGGACGACTGCACCGCAAGCATCTGCTGCAGCAACTCGGCATCGGCATCGACCGCTCCCCTGCCGTTGCCACAATCGACACCGTGCTCAAGCAAAAACGCGCGAGCAGCCTCGGTCTGGATGCCGGCATGCACCAGCAAATACGGGCGCTCGGCAGTCTGGGCCACTGCATAGAGCGGCAGGGCGGCAGCCCAGCGGATCAGCTCCTCGTACGCCTCAAATTCCATGTCGTTGAGCTGCTGACGGGTAGTCCAACCGCCGTTGATATCCCAGGTCTCGGCATCGAGCGGATCCTGGCCAATGATGGCGTCGAGCATGATCTGCTCGTGATTGCCCTTGAGCACGCGAGCGTTGGGCAGCGAGCGCACAAGCTTAATAACGCCGACCGGATCGGGCCCGCGATCGATCATGTCGCCCAGCACATACAGCGTATCGTCGGACGCCAGCGAAATCTTGGACAGGGCCTCGTCAAGCGCACGCACGTGCCCGTGAGCATCGGATGTCACATAGATCGCCATGGAACGCCTTTCCCTGCATTGCGGCCGAAGCCCGATGCCACGACTAAAACTTCAAGTTGAACTTAAACGTTATCCATTGTACTCCGTTGCAATAAAGCTGGAAAGGGTTTCCGAGCAGAGGCAAAGACGGCAGCCGTCTATGACGATATCGCGCACGCCCGCAATCCAGTCCCATAAACCCACCATCTTTGGGTGCAAATACCGCAGACAATTGACCGTGCCACGCCAACCACCCAGGAGCGGACACCGTCCATGAACCAGATCCTTCTCTTTATCTCCTCGTCATCATTTTGTGCCTGACCATCAAACCCGTCGGCAAAAAGCTCCCCTTCCCCACCCTGCTCATCTTTATCGCGCTGGGTATGCTGCTGGGCGTCAACGGGCCGGCGCACATCGACTTTAGCGACTACGCGCTTACCGAGACCGTCTGCAGCACAGCGCTGCTGTTCATCATGTTCTACGGCGGTTTTAACACCAACATCGACCGCGCCAAACCCGTCGCCGCGCCTGCAGTGCTGCTGAGCACACTCGGCGTGGTCATCACCGCCGGCATCACCGGCGTGTTTGCGCACCTGGTTCTGGGCTTCGACTGGATCGGCGGCCTGTTGCTGGGCTCGGTTGTGGCGTCCACCGACGCGGCCAGCGTCTTTAGCGTTCTGCGCGAGCACAACCTGTCGCTAAAGGGCGGCACCGACTCGCTGCTCGAGGTCGAATCGGGCTCCAACGACCCCGTCGCCTACATGCTCACCGCGGTGCTCGCGACCCTCGCGGCCGGCGGCAATATCGACATCCCCATGCTGCTGGCCAAGCAGATTATCCTAGGCGTGGGGCTGGGCCTTGCCATCGGCTGGGCATCCAGCCGCCTGATTGAGCGCGCGCATGCAACAGCCGAGGGCGCGCAGATCATCTTTTTGTTTGCCGTGGCCATCGTGGCCTACGCACTGCCGAGCTACCTGGGTGGCAACGGCTTTTTGGCCGTGTACCTTGCCGGCATTGTGCTGGGGGCCAGCGACATCACCGGCAAGGTCGAGATGGCGCACTTCTTTGATACCCTCACCGAGATGGCCGAGATGACGATCTTCTTCTTGCTCGGCCTGCTCGTGACGCCCGCCCGCCTGCCGCAAATGCTGCTGCCGGGCCTGGCGCTCATGGCGTTTATGCTCTTCGTGAGCCGCCCCATCGCCGTCAGCGTGCTCCTAGCGTCCTTTAAGACGAACCCCGCCAGGTCGCACTCGTAAGCTGGGCGGGCCTGCGCGGAGCAGCTTCGGTCGTCTTTAGTCTCTTTGCCGTGGTTGCCGGCGTTCCCGGTGGGCACGACCTATTTGACCTGGTCTTTGTGATTGCCGTGTCGAGCATTGTGGTACAGGGTTCGCTGCTGCCGGCGGTGGCGAAAAAGCTCAATATGATCGATGCGGCAGGCGATGTGCGCCGCACCTTTAACGATTACCGCGATGAGAACGGCATGTCGTTCGTCAAGCTCAAGGTAGGCGCGGGGCATCCGTTTGCCGGGCGCTCGCTCGCGGATATTGGCAGCGCGACGGACATGCTCGTGGTCCTGGTGCTGCGCGACGGGGCGCACCCGGTGCTGCCCAATGGCAATACCGTGATTGAGGAAGGCGACCTGCTGGTGATGGCCGCGCCGACGTTTGAAGAGCGTGCCGAGGTTACACTGCGCGAGGTCACCGTAACGCCCCACGGTCGGCTGGCCGGTCAGCGCCTGCGTGACGTGCCGCAGGGCAAGCACCCATTTATCGTGGTGATGCTCAAACGCGAAGGCCAAACGATCATCCCCGACGGCAACACCCTTATATACGCCGGCGACGAAGCCGTCATCGCTACACTGGCGTCGTAGTGGCCATGGGGTAGCTAATTTGCGACGAAGAGATCAAGCGCCTAGAGAACCCCATGCCTTCGCTCGCAGATTTGGATTTGCCTGAGAAGTAAAGCACCCCTCCCCCATGTAACCATCCTGTAAATCATAGCGGCGCAGTCGAGTTTTACCGAGATGCGGTCGCGCCTGGCGCTCCACTGTGCTAAAGTATCCCGAACGTTCAAACAACAACGAGGGGAACTAGAAGATGGCACGTGTGCACAACTTCTCAGCTGGCCCGGCCGCGCTGCCCACCAGCGTGCTCGCCGAGATCGCCGACGAGATGATGGACTACCGCGGTTGCGGCATGTCCGTGCTCGAGATGAGCCATCGATCTAGCATGTACCAGCAGATTATCGACGACGCCGAGGCAACCCTGCGCCGCCTGCTGAGCATCCCCAACAACTACCGCGTCCTGTTTTTGCAGGGCGGCGCCACGCTGCAGTTTGCGGGCATCCCCATGAACCTCATGCGCCGCGGCCGCGCCGGCTACGTCGTGACCGGCAACTTTGCCAACAAGGCATACAAAGAGGCCTCCAAGTACGGCGAGGCCGTGTTGCTCGCTAGCTCCGAGGACACCGATTTCGACCGCATACCCACCATGGCCAATATCAACGCGCGCATTGCCGCCGAGGCCGCGGGCGAAGGGCTCGACTACGTCTACATCTGCCAGAACAACACCATCTTTGGCACCATGTACCACGAGCTGCCCGATTGCGGCGATGTGCCGCTGGTCGCCGATGTCTCGAGCTGCTTTCTGTCGCAGCCGCTCGACGTTGAGCGCTACGGACTCATCTACGCCGGCGCGCAGAAAAACGCCGGCGCCGCGGGCGTGACCGTGGTCATCGTGCGCGACGACCTCATCGCCAAAGGCCCTGCCTTTGCGCAGACGCCGCAGTACATGGACCTTAAAACCCAGGCTGCCAAGGGCTCCATGCTCAACACGCCTAACACCTTTGGCATCTACGTATGCGGCAAGGTATTCCGCTGGGTCGAGGAGACCGGCGGACTTACCGCCATGGCCGAGCGCAACTGGGCCAAGGCCAACCTGCTCTACGACCTGCTCGAGCACAGCGAGCTGTTCCATGGCACCACGCAAGCCGACAGCCGCTCCATCGCCAACGTCACCTTCCGCACCGGCGACGCCGACCTCGACGCTGCCTTTGTCGCGGGAGCGGCCGAGTACCAGATTCAAAACGTCAAGGGCCATCGCATGGTAGGCGGCATGCGCGCCAGCGTCTACAACGCCGTAACCATGGAAGACGTGCAGGCACTGGCCACGTACATGAAGGACTTCGAAGCGCAGCATAGTTTGAGTCCGCGATCTAACTAGCCCGCAATACGCGGGCCGACCAGGCACCTCAGACCACCCTGTTTAGATCAAAACCTGCTAAGGAGTTTTCCATGCGCAAGATTAAGACCATCGACGACATCACCAAAGACGGCAAAGTCGAGTTTGGCGAGGGCTACGAGTTTGTAAGCAGCGCCGAGGAGGCCGACGCCATCCTGATGCGCTCGACCGACCTGCACGGCTACGAGCTGCCCGAGGGCATCCGCGCCATCGCCCGCTGCGGCGCCGGCGTCAACAACATCCCCGTCGAGGAGTACGCCAAAAAGGGCGTCGTCGTCTTTAACTCCCCCGGCGCCAACAGCAACGCCGTCAAAGAGCTCGTCCTGGGCATGCTGGTGCTTTCGAGCCGCGGCGTGGTGCAATCGATGAACTGGGTACGTGACAACGCCGACGACCCCGAGATTCAGGTCGATGCCGAAAAGGCCAAGAAGGCCTTTGTGGGCCGCGAGCTTAAAGGCAAGCGCATCGGCGTCATCGGTCTGGGCAACGTAGGCTCCAAGGTCGCCAACGCCTGCGTCGACCTGGGCATGGACGTCTACGGCTACGATCCGTTCATTTCCGTCGAGCACGCGTGGGTGCTGAGCCGCGAGGTGCAGCGCGTGGGCACGCTCGAAGATCTCTGCCGCGGCTGCGACTACCTCACCGTACACGTGCCCAGCAAGGCCGACACCATCGGCATGATCAGCACCGAGCAGATCGACCTGCTGGCCCCGGGCGCCGTGCTCATCAACTATGCGCGCGAGACCATCATTGACGAGGACGCCGTTGACGCCGCCCTGCGCGCGGGCAAGTTGAGCTGGTTTAGCTGCGACTTTGCCACGCCCAAGACGGTCAAGATGCCCAATACGTTTATCACCACGCACTCGGGCGCCGGCACCGGCGAGGCCGAGGCCAACTGCGCCGATATGGCCATCAGCGAGCTCAAGGACTACCTGGAGAACGGCAACATCGCGCACAGCGTCAACTACCCCGCCTGCAGCATGGGCAAGGCGCGCGCCGCAAGCCGCATCGCCTGCCTGCATGCCAACGTACCCAACATGATCGGCCAGATCACGGCAATCCTCGCCAAGGACAACGCCAACGTGCAGCGCATGACCAACGAGTCCGCCGGCGAGAACGCCTACACCATGTTCGACACCGACGAGCACCTGGACAGCAGCACCATCGAGGCGCTCAAGCAGATTCCGTCGATGCATCGCGTGCGCGTGATCAAATAGCGCCGGCGCCAAGCCTGCCAGGCAGGCCATGAAGCCCCATTCGGCCCCCGTTTTCGCGAAACGGGGGCCGATTTCGTTGCTCCGGACGACTTTAAAATGATACCCAGAACAAGTTTTTTCGGATAATCGACAGTAAGACCCAAATCACCAAGCACACCCGCTTTGATAAACAGCTTTATCAGGGACTTTAGTAGGTAAAAATCAATCTCTATATACCACATTCAAGTTGACTGTCGATTTTCCGAAACAACTGTTTATGGATAGCATTTTTAAAGCCCTTCCAAGGCAAAATTGAAGCCTTTTTGCGACCAAAACTCTAGCTCGCGCGAGCGTTTTCTGCCTGCGCGACTATATTCCCGCCCAATCGATAAAAATTTCCTCACGAAGCCGCCGTTCGAGCTCCTGCTGCCGCGACGTCTTGTCTTTCAGCGGCACATCGAGATAGGACATGATGAGTTCCATCACTACGCGGAAGGCATCGGAGTCAACCAGCTGGCCATAGGTCATCAGAACGACGGGATATCCCATCGCTTGCAAGGCCGTCGTTCGATCGGAGTCCGAGATCTTGGATTCTATGGATCCATGAATGGCTTTACCTTGACATTCAACCAGGCACTCTCGGCTGCCGTCCTTATTTGCCAGCAGGATATCGGCATAGCGCCTATCAAGCCCCGAAATCAGACGGGCACTGCGCGTCATACGAATCTCAACGTTATTGGTAAGGCGCAGCCCTTCACCGCCACGCAACCTCGAAAGACCAAACAGCATCGAAGCCTGGACCTCGAGCGGCGATGCCGCCACCCCCGTAACGCATTTTGCGGCACGTGTGAACGATTTAGCACCGCGAAGCCCCCGGATCTTATCGACGTACTCTGCAAGTTCAGAGAGCTCAATCAAGGGAGGTCGTTTCCACAAGTCCGTTGGATTCCCCGAGGCATCCTTTACGTTTTCCCAGCCCAGCCGGGCATCGCCCCACCGGTCCCCGTATGCCTGTTCAAGCGCCGACTTTACCTGAGACGCAATCTTGCACAAGGCAAAGGTGCCGCACATCTCATACATGCACATGATCAGTCGCTCGTTTGAGACCGAGGAGGCCAGTGTCAGCAAGGTAAAGAGCGGGGACGCGATATCGAGACCAAACTCTGTCGGCCGCACGGAGCCAAACGGCCTCTCCCCGTTCCAAACATGCCTGACGATGCGATCGCCCTTACGTCCGCAGCTGCCCTGTGCCAACACATGTAACGGGGTGCCCAGGAAATGCGTGACGAGCGGATGCTCGCATAGGTGCTCCCTGCGCGGATCGTCCGCAGAATCGGGCAGGTCTGGCATTATTGCCAAGACCTGTGGAGGTATCCGGTGATACCGAAAGGCAGATATGTCGCACAGCATGTCGTCCATGAAGGGTACGTACCCACTACGTCGTTTGTGAGCCCGCTCGGACGGCAAACGCGATGGCTCCGCCTGCGAACGGTAAATACCGCCACGCGCGCGCCGCGGATCTCTCAGGAGGCTCACAATCAGTTTGGAAAGCAGACTAATTGTGAGGTTGCATATGGTTGATGAGGACTTTGCCCGGCGGCTTGCGCAGGACCTTGTGAAGGTTGACAGCTCAGACCCGGGCGCATATGAGGACGAGATTGAGCGCTTCATTAAGAGGCTCATTGAGCAGCAGCTGGCACAACTTGATAGTTCTACGCTCGAGGCCGTGCAGATTGAGGAGCTCGAAGTGCTCCCCGGACGCCGCAACCTCATGGTCACCGCGCCCGGTTTGAGCGACGAGCCGCGGCTGGTCTATATCTGCCATATGGATACCCTTACGCTTGGCTATGGCTGGGACGCGGACATTCCGCCGCTCGGAGCGATCGTGCGGGACGATAAGCTCTATGGCCGCGGTGCCTGCGACATGAAGGGTGGCCTGGCCTGCGCCATTGCCGTGATTGTCCACGTACTCGAGCGCATAGCGACAAGCGGCGAGCTGCCCCGCCGTGGCTTCTCACTCATCTGCTCGGTAGACGAGGAGGACTTTATGCCGGCTCCGAGGCCGCCATCGGTTCCGGCTGGATCGGCTCGCACGAATGGGTGCTGGACACCGAGCCCACCGACGGGCAGATTCAGGTGGCGCACAAGGGGCGCACGTGGTTCGAAATTGAGATGGCCGGCGGCACGGCGCATGCGAGTCAGCCTTGGAAGGGTGCAGACGCCGTCGCCGCCATGGCCGAGGTCGTGTGTTCGCTTCGCCATGCGTTCGCGGCGCTGCCCGTGCATGATGAGCTGGGGCCTTCGACCATTACGTTTGGACAAATCGAGGGCGGCTATCGCCCCTACGTCGCGCCCGACCACGCCAAGGTCTGGGTCGACATGCGCCTGACGCCGCCGACCGATACGGCCGCCGCAATCAATATGGTCAAGCAGGCCATTATCGCTGCCGAGGCCGCGGTTCCCGGCTGCCATGGCAGCTACGCTGTGACGGGCGATCGCCCCGCCATTGAGCGCGACACGAGCTCTCCCCTTCTAGCCGCACTCAAGCGTGCCGCCGATGACGTGACGGACGTGGACACGACCGTCGGCTTCTTTGCCGGCTACACCGACACCGCCGTCATTGCCGGCAAGACAGGCAACCGCAATTGCATGAGCTACGGCCCCGGGTCGCTCGCGCACAAGCCCAACGAGTATGTGCCCCACGCCGATATCGTTCGTTGCCAGCAGGTGCTCATCGCGCTCGCCGATAACGTGCTCTGGGACGCGAGCGGCCAAGTTGGGGCATAATAAGCCGCGAACAAACCGACTCGCGCGTTAGGACCGCCCATGAAAGCACTTCCGTTTCCCTGCATCCGCCCGGCTCAGGACCGCGTGCTCGAGGCGCTGCCGCAGATGGACGCCATCTTGGGCGGCAACGATGCCCTGTGCGACGCCATTGCCGACGGGCTCATGCTCAAAGATCCGGGCTCGGCATATTACGTGTACGAATGCTCCGGAGAGCCAGGGCGCGTGACGGGCGTTGTGGCGATTTGCCCGGTCAGCGTGCTGGCGGGCGACGACGCGGCCTCCGCAGATGCGGCCACAGCCGCCCGTGCAATCACCGAGTTTAAGGTGCAGCCCCGCCCTGTAACGCTTGCTTACGAAGCCTCGCCCGTCATGGATATCATCCTCGGCGCCGCCAAAGAGGGCGCGTCGCTCTATGCCGTCACCGACCCCGCCGGCATTACGCATCGCGTGTGGGAGGTCAAACGCAATGACGCCGTTGCCGCCATCCACGCTATGCTCGACCAGGCACCGGAGCCTGCCCCCGCAGACGATCCGGCCTATGTCGCCGCGCTGGCAGGGGCGGCACAGCTCTTGGCAGACGAGGCCCGCGCTGCCGGCACCTACACGGGCAAGGAGCCGTTCAACTTTGTCATTTCCGCGCTGTTCCCTACCGCGCAGGTCGCAGGTGGCGCGCCGCAGGTTCCAACGGGTCTGCTCACTCACCAGATCGCACGATACTAGCAGGACTTAAACGCTTAGCGCAAAGACTCGGCAGTCCAACAAACGAAGGGCGGAGATGCAATGCCAGCGCATGCATCTCCGCCCCTTTTGCATCGAGCAAGTATGTCGGCGACCCGTATCGTCACGCCTGCGTTACCCGCGCTGTGGACCCGCTGCCGCCGTCAACGGCTCAAGACCCAGCTCACGCGCATAATCTTCCTGCGTAAAGACTTCAACCAGCTCAAACGTTTCGGTCGCATCGTCAAACGCAAAGTGCAGCACCGAACAGTTGCCCGGCACGCGCTCGCGCTCGTCGGCCGCCGCTCCCCTCACATGATCCAAAAACTCCTTGATGGCCGAGGCGTGGCTCACCGCGAGCACGCACGAATGGTCCGGGCGTCGCATCAGATCGGTCAACGTCGCCACCATGCGCTCACGCACCCGCATCTGCCCCTCGCCGCCAAACTGGCGATAGAAGTCACGCCACGGACGCTCGGGCATGAGCATCACGCGTTCGGCCTCAAAGTCGCCAAAGAACCACTCGCACAGGCCATCCAGGCGCTCGTAGGCAAGGCCCGGCCACAGGCTGGCGATGGTCTGCTCCGTGCGATGCAGCGTCGAGGTGTAGGCATGATCGGGCTCAATGCCGCGCGCTCGCAAGAACATGCCGGCGCGCGCCGCCTGGTCGCAGCCCAACTGCGTAAGCGGCGAATCGCTCCACCCCTGAATGATGCGCTTAAGGTTAAATATTGTCTGTCCATGACGGACCAGATACAAGTCTTTATTCATAGGGGATCCTTCCGTTCGTTACCAATCAAGGAGCGAAAACGCCCCGTCGCAATAGCCAAAATGGAGCACGGCACCGTTGTCGGGCTGCTCTCCCCCGCCAGTCACATACTCAAGAAACTCCTGGCAGGCTGAGCCGTGGGAGACTGCCAACACGCAGTTGTGCTGCGGTCGGGCCATAATGCGGGACAGCGCCGCGACCATACGCGCCCGGAATTGCGCTTCCGACTCACCGCCAAACGCGACCGGATAATCGCCCCATGGCTGAGGCGGCATCTCGCGGTTTGATGTGCCCTCCAGCGATCCCAAATGCCACTCGCGCAGGTCATCGACCAGCTCTATGGAGCGGCCCTCACCAGCAATTAGCCCAGCCGTACGCCGCGCCCGGCCCAACGGAGAAGAATACACATGGTCAAAGGTCACGCCACGGTCCGCAAACGCTGCACGCGTCGCCAGCGCCTGCTCGCGCCCGCGCGCCGTAAGCGGCGAATCATGCCAGCCCTGCAAAATGTTCTGCACATTGAGCTCGGTCTGCCCATGCCGCACCAAAAACAGATCGGCCACATGCCCTCCCCTCGCACCACCACAAAGGTGCCTGTCCCCTTTGTGGTGGTTTTGCCGCCGGATTGCACCGCAACGACGCAACTACACCAGCACGTCGGCAAGCGGACGCTTGGGCACGTGATGCACCTGCGCCTCGTCGCGCCAGTAATTAATAGAACCGTCGGGGTTGGAATCGATCGCGTCGATAACCTGGGTCTCGGCCGGCACGCCAAAAGCCATGATCAGCTTGAGCTCATACTTGTCGCCGTCGAGCCCCATGGCGTCGATCGCGCGGGGCGTAAAGGCCTTGAACATGCAGGCCGCCACCTCGGGCGTGGCGCTGCGAGCGGCGAGCATCATCGTCTGAGCCGCTATGCCCGTGTCGACCTCGGTGATAGGCGCGGCGGGCTTGCCGGGAACGGGGCGCTCGGCAAGAATCGCGATGTAGCCGGTCGGGCGCTCGCCCTCATCGGGACCCGGCCAATCCTTGAGCGCGCCGGCCCACGCGAGCTCATCAAATACGCGCGCGCAGTCCTCTGCACCGCTCACCACACGAAAACGCAGAGGCTGAGCGTTGGCGCCGCAAGGGGCCAGGTGCGCCAGCTCCGCCAGCTCGAGCAAAAACTCGCGCGGCACGCGCATGGACTCGTCAAAGCGGCGGCACGTACGGGCGCGGCGGACCAGCGCGTCAAACGTGTCCAGGCCAAGCTTTTCGCAACCTTGCTTTGCCATCGACTCCACGCTCGACGGCACCACGGGAACTGCTTCGTTCATAGGGACCCCCCAATAAAAGCCAATTGTTCTTAAGAAAATCTAACCTAAAACGTAGGCAATTACACTCAACGGCATAATGTTCTACACCTGTTGAATAGCCCACATCCAAACGGGAACAAAGGTAACAATTCGGGAAGATGAGGCTCCCAATCGCCCTTCCCACCCCACGCGACGGCGCCCTTGGGCGATACTTGATGCAGCACTTTTGGCACACGCCGCACGGAGAGCAATGAACGCGACGTGCACCACACGGAAAGGAGACCTTATGGGCATCTTTAAGAACGATGGCCAGCAGTCGAACCTGTTTGGATTTGACGAGAAAAGCATGGCAGGTAAGGCAATCAAGGCTGTGCGCTGGATCTACGCCATCACGGGTGTCATCGCGCTCATCGCCGGCATCGCGCTGCTGTTTGCGCCCGCCAAGTCCCTCATCTTCCTGACGACCGTCCTGGGTTTTTACTTTGTAATCACCGCTGCCATTAGGCTGTTCACCGCCATTTTTGAGCCGCTGCTGCCCGCCGGCTGGCGCGTGACGAGCATCATCTCCAACCTGCTCATCATTCTGGGCGGCGTCATAATCCTGCGCAATCAGGCCTTCTCGACCGCGACGCTCACCACGCTTGTAGTGGTCGTCGCCGGCTTTGGCTGGATCGTCGAGGGCGTCATGTCGATTCTGGAATCCGAACTTTCCGCCAACCGCGCCCTCGCCATCCTGAGCGGCGCACTCTCCATCATTGCGGGCATGTTCGTGTTTATCTATCCGCTGTGGTCGGCCAAGATGCTCGTCATCTTTAGCGGCGCCGCGCTGCTGGTGTTTGGCGTGACACTGATTGTTCGCGCTATTCAATTTGGCAAACTGGTGCGCTAGATGCCAAAGACGCTTTTTATTGATGCCGACGCCTGCCCGGTCACGCGCGAGTCGATCGACTGCGCGCGGAGGGCGGGCGTTGCCGTCGTTATCGTCGGCAACAGCACGCAAAACCTGGAACGCCACATTCGCCGCGACGATCCGCGCGACGCCGAGCATGCGCGTCGGGGCTTTTGGGTCACGACGCTCGATGTGAGTGTGGGAGCCGATAGCGCCGACTTTGCCATTATTGAGCGCCTGCAGACTGGCGACGTGGTCGTGACGCAGGACATAGGTCTGGCGAGCATGGTGCTCGGACGCGATGCCGCCGCCATCGGCGTGCGCGGGCGCGTCTACGACAAAGCGACCATCGATATGCAGCTGTTTATTCGTCACGAAGAAAAGAAGGTGCGCCGCGCTGGCGGTCGCACCCGCGGGCCGGCAGCCTTCACCAGCGAAGATCGCGCCCGCTTTAAGCGCAACCTCACCGAGCTGCTACGCTGACCAAGGTAGAATTTTGAGCTTAGAGACCAAAGGCGGAGAGAACGAGTCCCCAGCCGGCACCGATAACGTACATCATGATCAGGAACAGGACGTTTTCGCGGGCGCTGCGATTGGTGCGGAACAGCACCAGGTAGCCCACGCCGGCAGAGATGAGCGTGCCGGCGAGCATCGGGGCCAGCTGCAGCGCGCCTTCCAGGTACAGTTGCGTGATGACCACACTCGCAGAACAGTTGGGGATCAGGCCGACAAGCGCCGAACCCAGGACGGCGAGCGTCTCGTTGCCGCGCAGGAACTGCTCGATTGCGGACTCGCCGAAGGTCTCGAGCACGGCGACCAGAATCAGCGTCACCAGGAAAATGAATACCGATACCTGCACGGTATGCGAGATGGCGCTGCGGATAATCGACACGGCGGGCGCACCTTCGTGTGAGTGGGAGCGACCGTGGCCATCATGATGTTCATGCTCGCCCTCATGACCGTGATCGTGGCCATGTCCGTGTTCGTGCTCGTCCTCGTCTTCATCACAGCCGCAATGGTCGCGCTCGCACAACTCGTGGATGTGGTCGGCGCTCACGCCCGCCTCGGCCACCTCGTCGATGATGTCACCGCCAGTGTGGTCATCGTGCGCGCAGTTCACGTGGGCCGGGTTGGCCGCGGTTCCCAGCACGGTACGGCGAATCGCCGCATGCGCGCGAGCGTTACGACGCAGGCCGCGAATGGCGGCATCCACGATAAAGCCCGTGACCAGCGCGATCAGCGCCTTCGAAGCCAAAAGCATCGCCATGGTCTGCACGGGAACTTGCTCGGCTAGCAACAGCGGCAGCATCTCGTCTGAGGTCGAGAGGAACACCGCAACCAGCGTGCCCAGCGTCACGACGCGACCGGCGTACAGCGTGGCCGCCATGGCCGAAAAGCCGCACTGCGGCACCATGCCCAACAACGAGCCAACCACGGGGCCCGCAGCGCCAGCGCGCTTGATGGCGCCGTTAACGCGGTCGCCCGCAACATGCTCGAGCGTCTCGAGCGCAAGGTACGTCACCAACAAAAACGGCACCAGCGAGAGCGTGTCTTTGCCGGCATCGAGCAGAATATCTATCAGTAAATCCATGACGGATGGAACCTTTCGTGTCTTTCGGCAGCATTGTAAAAGTCCTAGCGGTCAACTAGGGTATTGTAGTAGTCCCGGGCGCGGTGCCAATAGTTGCCCATGGTAAACTATCATCTCGCCACAACTCAGTAACCCCGAGCCGCGCGACGCGGCCCGTCCAAGGAGCAGCCTATGAACGTTTCGCAAGCACTCGAATACGAGCGCCAGCCGTTTATTCCCATGTTTATCTATGGCGATCACGGCGCCATGGAGTCCGAGCGCCAGAAGGGCGAGGGGGCCCTTAAGGCGCTCGAAACCGAGTACTTTACCGCCGAGGGCGACCCCGGTTTCGACTTTGCCACCGTGCGCGACCTGGCCGACCGCAACCGCGACCTGTGCGATCAGATCGGCGAGGCGCGCCTGCGCAACGTGACGCCCGCGACGCTTTCGCGCGGCCTGTCCGATGCCGACACCTGCGCCGCCATCGGCAAGATGCAAAAGCGCACCGCCGCGTCCGTTATGCGCGAGATCCGCGGCGACCGCGACGCGCTCGGCGTGGCCTACGCCCGTAAGCCCATCCAGGGCACCGTGCTCGGTATCGACATCGAGACCACCGGCCGTGCACCCGAACGCGGTTATATCATCAACGTCGGCTGGGAGATCATGGAACTCACTAGCGACGCCGTCCCGCATGACGCCGAGGCGCACTACTGTGGCCTGCCCGACATCTACCGCGGCGAAGATGTGCCGCTGTCGAATATCCACCACATCACCTGGGACGACATCGACGGCAAAAAGCCGTTCCGCGAGAACAAGGAACTGCAGAAGCAGCTGCTCAAGCTTATGAAGAAGTACCCGTACATGGCGCATAACGCCGCGTTCGAGGACAGCTGGTTCAAAATTCACCTGGACGGTTACGCCGAGGCGCGCCGTGCCGGCAAGATTATCGTCATCGATTCGCGCCAGATCTGCCGCAGCCTGGATGCCGACGTCCGCTCGCTCCCCCGCGAGTCCGCCCCCGCCGCGCTCGAGAACTGGGCACGCCGTCGCGGCACCCTCGCGCCCGACGCCAACGAGCAGCACCTGGGCCTCGACGACACCGACCTCATGCTCCGCACGGTGCAGGCCGAGTTCAACCTCAAGAACCTGTTTGCCAAGTAGATTGCCAAGCAGAGGCGCCATTCGCGAGCAATACTTGCCGGACCATAGCGCCCCGCGCAAAAGCGACACGCCGAGGCGCTCCTCTCAAGCGACGCAATACGGGCCGATGTCCAAGCGGATATCGGCCTGTTTTTCGCGCCGTACAACGCGGCCCTCCAGCCTCCGATGTCTAGCCGCCGCATAACCAAGAACTTCATCTGCGCATGTTCAAGCCAAATTGCACATTTTTGTTGACGCCGTCTTTGCATCAAAACGATGCTGACCAGCATCAGTTGTGGAGGTCTGCGTAGTCAGCGAGCTGCGACAATGCTCCAAATAGCATCTTTCTCCATCATTGACGTCAAGTGCTTGGACAGCTTTTGTTATGCCGCGACATTTTACCTTGGCGTTCATTGCGAAACCCGCTGCCTGGTCTGCCATGCTATCTGTATGAGTATCGTGCTTTCACATAACACGGCAAAAGCGGTCTACCAAGCCGCATACTCGGTATCCGCAATTGGCACCGAGCCCTGCAGCCCTGCCAAGATCTACGGGGCGCGCCCCAGCAAGGAGCTGCTCGACTCTGCCGCCGACTGGCTCGCCAGGCACAACGTCGCTCTGGATAACGATGCCCCGCTCGATACAACGGTGTTCGAGCGCGCAAACGTGCGCAGCATGACGGGCTGCAAGTGCCACGTATCATCCAAGCGATTCGCGGGCTCGCGCTTTATCAAGCTTGCCGACGACATCTATATTGTCGGCGTCGAACTCTGTGCGCTTCAGGCCGCAACCTATCTTCCCTTTCGCGAACTTGTGGAGTACTACTTCGAACTGTGTGGCGCCTATTCCCTTGGGCACGATGCCTCGACATCCTATACCGAGCGCTTCGCGCTCACCTCGACTTCGAGCCTTAAACATTTCTTTAACTCCCTCATCGACTGCAAGGGCCTCGAACTTGCCCGAAAAGCCATCCAATGCGTGCGGGACGGATGCCGATCGCCGATGGAAACGGCGTTTGTCATGATGCTCACGCTACCCAGGCGCGAGGGCGGTCTTGGCATTAGCGAGATCGAGACCGACTACGAAGTAAAGGTCACAGCTGCCGCAAAGAATCTCACGCGGCGCGAAAAGTTCTATATGGATGCATATCTCAAGCGGTCCCGAACCGACATCGAATACAACGGATTTCAGCACGATGCCGAAGAAGACCGCGCCATTGACGAAGAGCGCAAGAACGCGCTGGCGTCCATGGGCTACGGAATCATTACCGTCAGTCGCTATTCCTTTATGCACGCCAGCGCCTTCGCCAGGGTTATGGAGGCAATCCAGCGAAAGGAGGGCATTCGCCCATCGCGCCTGCCCAAAGATTTCGCAATCAAGCAAGAAGAGCTGCGACAATTTGTGCTCAGGAGATTTATCGAGGAAAAGAAGCGTATTGAGGAGCTCCTCCGTCAAGACGCAGCGCAGGGTAATGCACTTGAGCTCGAGCGCGCAGTGCTCGAGGGCATCTCGCTGGACGACCCGACGATCAACAATGTCCCGGCCATCGACGACATGCAAGTCATCGAGCTGGATTGCCCGGAGTTCGCCCAAACAAGCACCTCCACACCCGAAGGCAGGGTGTACGGGGCCAGAACAGAGGCGGACTGACAGGGTGGGTACCCCGGCGACGTGCAAAAACGGGAGTTTTCAGCAGAGCCGAGTATCCGAGGGCGGCCGAATTGCCCCATTTTGCACCGAAGCCGCTGTATTCGATGTAATTTAGGCAACAGCTGGGGAATATCTGTTGCCATTTGCACTCCAGTAAAGCCCTGTGGCGGCAAACGACGCCGTATCATGCAATAAATAACCCCTCGTCGATGCTGAAAACTCCCGATTTTGCACGTCGCCGGGATACCCACGTTGGCATCGGCGGCCTTAACCACGTCCACAATGCCCTTAGCCGCCTCTGGGGCCAATCGACAGCAAAAAATTTCGCAAATTATATTGACATATGAACATGCGCTCATATACTCGGAAGTAAGTTATATGAGCACATGTTCATATGAAAGGATATTGTAATGAGCGAACACGCCGATGAAATAAGGACCGACATCGACACCACCATCGTGCCCGACATCCCCACCACTTGCTCGCCCGAGGACCTTCCCGACGAGGAGCTGCTGTACGACCTTGCCGACTTGTTCAAGGTTTTCAGCGACACCACGCGTATCAAGATCCTCTACGCTCTCATGGGCCGCGAACTCTGCGTGGCCGACATCGCCGAGGCGACTGCGACCTCGCAGTCCGCGGTGTCGCACCAGCTGCGCACGCTCAAACAGTCGCACCTGGTTAAATTCCGGCGCGACGGGCGCAACATCCTCTACTCGCTCGCCGACGATCATGTCTACACCATGCTCAACCAAGGCATGAGCCACATCTGCGAATAACGACCAACCACGGTACCAGCGCGGTCTGCACCCAAGCCGCAAATACAGGGAAAGGAACCCATCATGAAAAAGCAGTTCAAGCTCGACGAGATCGACTGCGCCAACTGCGCGCGCGAGCTTCAGGACGAGCTGGCCAAGCTCGAGGGTGTCAAATCCGTGTCCGTCAACTTTATGACCCAGAAGCTGACGCTCGAGGCCGACGACGCTGAGTTCGACGAGGTGCTCGACCGTGTCGTGGAGTTCACCGCCGACGCCGAGCCTGACTGCGAGATCATTCTCTAGTCCGCGTATACGCTGATTGGCAAGGCCGCGGTCGCCGCGGCCTTTGCCCGCGATGTAATATGAGCGAGTGTTCATACATTCAAATGGGAGGTTTGAATCATGGCAACCGCCGACTCCAAGAAGAAAAAGAAGAAACGTAAGAAGAAAGAGTCGCTTGAACACAAGCGCAATCGCATCTTGATAGCACTGGGTATTTTTGTCGTAGTCTATGCCCTCGACGAGCTCGGCGCCCTCACGGCCACATTTGGCGAACCCGCCGACGTCTATGCCAGCTTCGTGCTGTTCCTCGTGCCGTTTTTGATCGCCGGCCATGACGTGCTGCAAAAGGCATTCAACAACATCCGCCGCGGCAAGGCGTTTGACGAGAGCTTTCTCATGGCCGTCGCGACCATCGGCGCGTTTGCCATGGTGCTCTTCCCCGACACCGATCCGCACATGGCTGAAGGCGCCGCCGTCATGCTGTTCTACCAGGTTGGCGAACTGTTCCAGGCATACGCCGTGGGCAAGAGCCGCAAGTCGATCAGCGCCATGATGGACATCGCCCCCGACTACGCCAACGTTGAGCAGGCTAACGGCATGCTCGAGCAGGTCTTCCCCGATGACATCGCCGTCGGCACCGTGATCGTCGTCAAGCCCGGCGAACGCGTGCCTATCGACGGCGTCCTCGTCGAGGGCGAAACCCAGCTCGACACCGCCGCGCTCACGGGCGAGTCAGTCCCCCGCCCCGCCAAGTCCGGAGACGATATCATCAGTGGCTGCATCAACATGACGGGCCTCATCCGCGTGCGCACCACCAAGCCATTTGGCGAGTCCACCGTCGCGCGCGTCCTGGAGCTCGTAGAAAACGCCAGCGAAAAGAAGGCGCGCACCGAGAACTTCATCACGCGCTTCGCCCGCGTCTACACGCCCGCCGTCACCGGCGCCGCCGCGGTACTCGCGCTCGGCGGCGGCCTGGTCACCGGCGCCTGGCCCGACTGGATTCTGCGCGGTCTGACCTTCCTCGTCGTCAGCTGCCCGTGCGCACTGGTGATTAGCGTGCCGTTGAGCTTCTTTGGCGGCATCGGCGGTGCGTCCAAGCTGGGCGTCCTCATCAAAGGCTCCAACTACCTCGAGGCGCTCGCCGATGTTGACACCGTCGTCTTCGACAAGACCGGCACGCTCACCAACGGCACGTTCTCGGTTGTCGCGGTACACCCCGAGGCAGGCTACACCGAGCAATCGCTGCTCGAGGTTGCAGCCCTTGCCGAGTCGTTCTCCGACCACCCCATCGCGCAGTCGGTACGCGCTGCCTTCCAGGGCGAGCTCGATCCCAAGCGCGTCAGCGACTCCACCAACGACGCGGGCCATGGCGTGACGGCGACCGTCGACGGCAAGCCCGTCGTCGTCGGCAACGCCAAGATGCTCGCTGCGGCCGGCATCGAAGCGCCCGATTGTGAGGTCGTCGGCACAATTCTTCACGTGCTGGTCGATGGCATCTATGCCGGCCATATCGTCATCTCTGACACCGTCAAGGCCGATGCCGAGCAAACGATTTGCGACCTGCACACCGCCGGCGTCAAGCGCACCGTCATGCTCACGGGCGACCGCGAGGAAGTGGCTGCTGCGGTGGCCAAGCAGCTCTGCCTCGACGAGTTCCACGCGCAGCTGCTGCCGGGCGACAAGGTCGAGCGCGTTGAAGCGCTGATCGCGGCCGAAAGCGGCAAGTGCAAGCTCGCCTTTGTCGGCGACGGTATCAACGACGCGCCTGTGCTTACGCGAGCCGACGTCGGAATCGCCATGGGCGCCATGGGCTCCGACGCTGCGATCGAGGCGGCGGATGTCGTGCTGATGGATGACAAGCCGTCCAACATCGCCCGCGCGATCCGCGTGGCTCGCAAGACCATGTCGATTGTTTGGCAGAACATCATCTTTGCGCTGGGTATTAAGCTGCTGATCCTTGTGCTCGCGGCGCTCGGCATCGCCAACATGTGGCTCGCTGTCTTTGGCGACGTGGGCGTGGCGATCATCGCTATCCTGAACGCCATGCGCGCGATGGGTGTCAAGAACCTGTAGCATACGTGGCTGTCCGGCCGGGGCCGCCTTTCGCGATGGCTTCTAATTAGACTTTGGATACTTTTACCTGATTTACTTTACCGCAAAAGTTGCCAGTGTCTTACTAGTTGGTTAAAAAGTTAACCCTGTTTCACAAAATGCGTGGGACAAGCAGGGCGACACGGCACACCACGCGCAAGGAGTGTCCCCAGCTGCCGGCAGAAAAGGACCGTCCCCAAGTGCCGAGCCGCAGCTATAACAGTCCAAAGTGCTTCGCGGCGTTGTAGATGCCGTCGTCATCCACGGCGGTCGTCACATAGGTCGCCGCAGCCTTCACCGTGTCCTGTGCGTTGCCCATGGCCACGCTCGTGCCCACGGCGGCAAACATCGACAGGTCGTTCTCGCCGTCGCCAAAGGCAATCGCCTCGCTCGCGTCGATACCAAGCCGCTCGAGCGTCGCCGCCACGCCCAGGTCCTTGCCGCCGTTAGCGGGAATAATGTCGCAGAACAGGTCGCACCAGCGCGTGGTGAGCGAATGCGACACGGCGTCGGTCACGATATGTTCGTCGGCCGGGTCCACAAAGGCGCAGAACTGGTAGACCGGTGCGTCAAAGGCGTGCTCAAACGGCTCCTCGTGGTAGACGATTCCCGCGTTGCTGCCAGCCGTCACCACGCGCTCGGACAGGCGGTTCACAAACGAGTTCTCGCCCTGCATGCACAGCGAGTCGTAGCGCCCCTGCGCCACCTGGTCCACAATCACCGCGACGTCGTCCGGATCGATCGGGCAGCTGCGGTAAACTCCCTCGGCATCAAAGCAGTGCTGGCCCGAAAGCGTAATGTACGCATCCCAGCCCAGGTCGAACAGCCAGTCCGGCATCTGGTAGGTCGGACGGCCCGTGGCGATCACGCACGCAATCCCCTGCTCGCGAAAGCTGTCGAGCACCTGCTGCGCCGACGCCGGAATCCGGTGGGTCTTAAAGCTCAGCAGCGTACCGTCGATATCGAAAAACGCGGCTTTGATCATTCTCGCTTACTCCTCGCCCTCGAGCTTTTCGCTCGCCTCGAGCCACGCCATCTCCAGCTCGTCCATGGCGGCGTGAGCCTCGTCGATCTTTGCCTGCTGCTCGCCGAGCGCCGTGTAGTTGGTGGGATCGACCTGGGCCATCGCGGCCTCGGCCTCCTCAACGCGAGCGCGCTGCGTCTCCATCTTGCGCTCGAGCGAGCTCACCTCGCGGCGGAGCTTCTGACGTTCGGCGTTGGAAAGGCCATTGGGCTGCCCGCTCGTCTTGGGCTTTTCGGCCGCAGCTGCCGCGGCACCGGTGTCAAACGTGCAGGTCTTGGCGCTCGGCGCGCCCACGGGCTCGCCCTCGGCGGTAGCGTTGCACAGGCGCAGGTACTGGTCCACGCCACCGGGCATATGCGTCAGGTGGCCGTCGAGCAGCGCCCACTGTTGGTCGGTCACGCGCTCCATCAAAAAGCGGTCGTGCGTCACCAGGATCAACGTGCCGGGCCAGCCGTCGAGCAGGTCCTCGACAATCGCGAGCATGTCGGTATCCAGGTCGTTGCCGGGCTCGTCCAGGATGAGCACGTTGGGTTCGTCCAGGATTGTCAGCAGCAGCGACAGGCGACGGCGCTGGCCGCCCGAAAGATCGCCGATGCGGCTCCAGAGCTGCTGCGTCGTAAAGCCCAGACGCTCGCAGAGCTTCTCGGGCGAAGTCTCCTTGCCGTCGATGACGTAGTACTTCTTATAGTTGCTGAGCACCTCGCGAATCGTGTCGCCCATGAAGGGCTCGAGCTCCTCGAGCTGCTGCGACAGCACGCCAAAGCGCACTGTCTGGCCAATCTTCACGCGGCCGCGCGTGGGCGCAATTTTGCCCTGGATCACATCAAGCAGCGTCGACTTGCCAGCGCCATTCTCGCCCAAAAGACCATAGCGGTCGCCCGCACCAATGAACCAGGTCACGTCGGAGAGTACCTGCTTGGGCGCGCCATCGACATCCGCATAGCCGGCGTCCACGTCGACCACATCGATAACCTGCTTGCCTAGGCGGCTCACGGCGAGGCGCTTGAGCTCCAGCTCGTCACGCACGGGCGGCACGTCGGCGATCAGCTCGCGAGCGGCATCCACGCGAAACTTGGGCTTGGTGGAACGAGCCTGGGCACCGCGGCTCAGCCACGCGAGCTCCTTGCGCGCCATGTTGCGACGGCGCTCCTCGGTAACGGCGGCCATGCGGTCGCGCTCCACGCGCTGCAGGATATATGCCGAATAGCCGCCCTCGAAGGGATCGACCTGGCCGTCGTGGACCTCCCACATGCTGGTGCAGACCTCGTCCAAGAACCAGCGGTCGTGCGTGACCACGAGCATGGCACCCTGGCCGCGCTGCCAGCGGGCCTTTAAGTGACGCGCGAGCCAGTTGATGGTGCGCATATCCAGGTGGTTGGTGGGCTCGTCGAGCATGAGCACGTCGTAATCGCCGATCAGCAAGCGCGCGAGGTCCACGCGACGGCGCTGACCGCCCGAAAGCTCGCCCACCGTGCCCTCCCAGGGCACATCGCTGATGAGGCCGGCGAGGATCTGGCGCGTGCGGGGGCTCGACGCCCACTCGTACTCGGGGGCGTCGCCCACAACGGCATGGTGCACGGTATCAGTATCGACCAGGTTGTCCTTTTGGCCGAGCAGACCGATCGTCGTGCCGCGGCGGTGCGTCACGCGTCCGTCGTTGGGCTCCAGCGTGCCAGCGAGCACGCTCAGCAGCGTCGACTTGCCGTCGCCGTTTTTACCGACAATACCAATGCGGTCGCCCTCGCCCACGCCGAGCGTCACGCTATCGAAAATATGCTTGGTGGGAAACTCTAGGCTGACGGAATCGCATCCCAAAAGAATCGCCATATGCCCTGCTCCTTCGTAGAAATTCAACGTTGTCCATGATAGCAGCGAGCCCCACCCCAAACCACCACGAAGGTGCCTGTCCCCTTTGTGGTGGTCGATTCGGTCGCAGAGCAAAAAGGCGGGCCATCTCGCAAAAGAGATGACCCGCCTCTCCAATCAGTCCCACGGCAACCATGGCCGCCACGGGCCTCAAGCATGTCCCGGACTAGGAGAACATGCCGGTGAGGTAATCATTCAGCCGCTTATCCTTGGGCCGTTGGAAAATCTCGTCGGTCTCGTCGTACTCAACCATATCGCCCATGTAGAAGAACGCCGTGCGATTGGACACGCGCGACGCCTGCTCCATGTTGTGCGTCACGATGACGATGGCGCGGTCGGCAACGATCGAAGACATCAGGTCCTCGATCGCCAGCGTCGAGATGGGGTCGAGCGCCGAACAGGGCTCATCAAACAGAATCACGTCTGGGTTGAGCGCCAGCGTGCGCGCGATGCACAGACGCTGCTGCTGGCCGCCCGAAAGCGCGCAGGCGCTCTTGTCGAGCTTGTCCTTGACCTCGTCCCACAGCGCCGCACCGCGCAGGCTTTCCTCGACCATGCGATCAAGCTCGTCGCGGTCGGTAATGCCGTGACGCTTTGGCGCAAACGTGATGTTGTCGCGAATGGACTTGCGGAAAGGGTTGGGCTGCTGGAACACCATGCCAATGGAGCGACGCAGCTCGTACGTGTTCTCGGTCCTGGTGTTCACATTGCGTCCGCGGTAGTTAATCTCGCCCTCCACGCGGCAGCCGCGAATCTCGCGGTTCATAAGGTTGAGGCTGCGCAAAAAGGTCGACTTACCGCAGCCCGAAGGCCCGATGAGCGCCGTAATCTCGCCCTTGTGGAAGTCGAGCGACGTGTCGTACAGCGCATGGTGGTCGCCATAGTACACGTTGACGTCCTTGGTAGAGAGCACGACCTCGTCGCTCGCGGCCTTGCCGCTCACGCGCACGCGCTTCTCGCTCTCCCCCACACTCGACAGGAAGTCCCGGGTCTCGGACGATGCTGCTTCGGTTGCGGGCGTTGTGCTCATCTCGCTCATTCGGCCGTCATCCTCCTTGCCAGTTGCTTGCCCACGATACGGGCGACTACGTTAAACAGCAGCACGCAAATCATCAGCAGCGCCGCGGTGCCCCAGACGATCTGCTGGGCCTCGGGGCTGCCCTCGCCATAGATCTTGTAGATATGCACGGCGAGCGACTCGCCAGGGCGGAACACGTTCCAGGCACAGGTGGGGCTCGACAGGTTAAAGCTCAAGAAGTTCAGGCGAACCGGCGAGCTCATACCCGAGGTAAAGAGCAGTGCTGCGGCCTCGCCAAACACACGGCCGGCCGAAAGCACGATGCCGGTCACGATGGCGGGCATGGCCTCGGGAATCAGGATGTGCAGCGTGGCCTCCCAGCGGGTAAGGCCCATGGCCAGGCATGCATCGCGCTGGGCCTGTGGCACGTCCTCGAGCGCCTGCTGGATCACGCGCACCAGGATGGGGATATTGAACATGGTGAGCGCGACAGCGCCGGAGATGATGGAGTACTTCCAGCCCAGCTGCACCGAGAACACCAGAAAGCCGAACATGCCGACGACGATGGAAGGCAGCGAGGACAGCGTCTCGATGGCGGTAGAGGCGATGTCGCGGATAGGGCCGTTCGGCGCGTACTCAACCAGGAAGACCGCTCCGCCTAGGCTGATGGGCACCGAGATGATCAGAGTGATCAGCAGCAGGTAGAACGAGTCGAACAGCTGGTAGAGCACGCCGCCCTGCGTTCCGTTGGCGCGCGACGGCTCTGTGAGAAAGCCCGGCTGGAACAGCGTCGAGATGCCCTCGAACAGGATATAGGCCACCATGGAGATGACGATGAGCATGACGATGGCGACGATCGCCGTCAGCACGCCCGTGGCGATGCGATCCTGTTTTTGGACACGCCCGAGCCTCGCCTCGTCGATGTGGATGCGCGTGCTAGCCACGAGCCTTCGCCCCCTTGCGGCCAATGAGATGGATGATCAGGATGAAGATGAGGCTCATGCCCATCAGCAGCAGACCGAGTGCCCACAGGACGTCGTCCTGGGCCGAGCCCTCGGCGTAGACCGCCATGGACGTGGTGAGCGTGGTGGTGATGGTGGACGCCGGCGACAGCAGCGACGTCGGCATGGCCTCGATGCCGCCGATGACCATGCGCACGGCGAGCGTCTCGCCAAAGGCACGCGTCATGCCAAGGATGACCGCAGTCATGAGCGACGGCATGGCGGACTTGAGCACCACGTGCCAGATGGTCTGCCAGCGGGTGTAGCCCAGCGCGAGCGAGCCCTGACGGTAGCTATCGGGCACAGCGCGCAGGCCATCGACCGAAAGCGTGGTCATCGTCGGCAGGATCATGACGGCCAGCACGATGGCGCCGGGCAAGATGCCCAAGCCCGTGCTTACGTGGAAAACGCTCTTCATAAGGCCGACGACCACGTGAAAGCCGATCAGGCCAAAGACAACCGAGGGAATACCGGTCAAAAGCTCAATAAGCGGCTGAAAGACCTTGGAACCAAACTTAGGCTGGATCTCGACCGCAAAGATGGCAGAGCCGATAGCGATGGGCAGTGCGATGAGCGTGGAGAGTACCATGACCGCAAACGAGGTGACGATCAGGGGCAGGGCGCCGGTGTAAGGCAGACCGTTTTCGGCTGTGTTAGCCAGGTCCCACTTGGTACCAGTGAAGAACTCGACGACCGAAACGCCATCCTTAACAAAAGCCGAGAGGCCCTTTTGGGCGACCATGAAGATAAGCGCGGCAACAACAAGCGTCACGAGCGCTACGCACGCGCCCGTGACGCCCAGGCCCACGTTCTCAAGGTCGCGCTTTGGCAGCTGTTTTGCCATTGCAAACCTTTCCGGGGGCGATTACCTATTTAGCGGAGACCTTACCGCTGGCGTCCTTGACGACCTTCATGGCAGAGACGGGGATAAAGCCCTGCTCCTCGACAAGCTTGCCCTGGACGTCGTCGGAAAGCATAAAGTCCAGGAAGGCCTTGGTGGCCTCGTCTGCGTCCTTGGCGCAGTACATGTGCTCGGTAGCCCAGATCTTGAAGGAGTCGTCGGTGACGTTCTTGCTCTTGGGCTCGACGCCCTCGACCTTGACGGCGTTGAACTTGGAGTCGTCGAAGTGCGAGAAGTCCAGGTAGGAGATGGCGTTGTCGGTACTGGCCATCTGGGTCTGGACGTCGCCGGACTTGTCGAGCTCGGCGTCGCCCTTAAAGTCGACGGCCTCGTCGCCAAAGACGGCGGCCTCGAAGGTGGCGCGGGTACCGGAGCCGGCCTTGCGGTTGAGGACGACGATGGTGGCGTCGTCGCCGCCGACCTCCTTCCAGTTGGTGATCTGGCCAGAGAAGATGCCCTTGAGCTGCTCGAGGGACAGATCGTCGACCGTCACGTTCTTGGAGACGACGGGGCCCATGCCCACGACGGCGACCTCGTGATCGACGAGGTTCTTGACCTGGTCGGCCTCGAGCTTGGTCTCGGCGAAGACGTCGGAGTTACCGATGGTGACGGTGCCGGCGGCGACAGCGGTCAGGCCCTTGCCCGAACCGTTGCCCGAACCGGAGATGGAAACGTCGGGGTTGGCATCCATGAACTTCTCAGCAGCAGCCTCGACGAGAGCCTGGAACGAAGAGGCGCCGTCGTAGGTCACCTCGCCGGAGACGGACTCGGCGGCGACGCTGCCCTTGGCGGTGTCAGCGGCATTGGAACCGCCACAACCAACGAGACCGAGACCGACGATGCTGGCAAGACCACCAGCGAGGCCGAGGAACTGACGACGAGAATAAGCCTGATCGAGCATGATCTTCCTTTCATACATGCGACTCGCGGGCACCCTGCCCGCTTTGCTGTATGGAAAGATACGTTCCCGACCAGGCAACGCCCGCGCCAACTGCGCTTTCTTACGGGCATTTGATAGACCCTTACCGCAAGCGCGGTTCAGCTTTACAAACAAATAACAAACCCGCCGACAAGCATGGTCCACCTTTTACAAGGTAGTCATTGGGGACGTTCTTAAACGACTAGTCATCGGGGACGTTCTTGTTTGACTAGCCATTTAAGAACACCCAACGACTACCTTGGAAACCCCGCAGGTTGAGCATAAGTCAGCGAAAACGCCCCTAAGCGAGCAAGGTGACGTGAAAGAGGAGGGAAGCGTACTTTGGTACGCGACCGACGATTGAACGTCAGATTGCCGCTTAGGGGCGTTTGCAGCGTCGACCCGTTACGCGGTTTGGTAAAACCGCGTAACCTTAAAGTTCGAGTTCGTTGAGACGCAGGATCGCCACGATGTAGATCTTGAGCGCCTGCTTGAGCTGTTCTTCGTTGGCGCACTCGTTGGGGCCGTGCATCTGGCCACCCCATGCGGGCAGCTCCAGGCCGGTCTCCTCGGGGCCAAACGACACGGCGCGGGCAAAGTTGCGTGCGTACGTGCCACCGCCCATGGCAAAGGGTTCGGCATGCTTGCCGGTGAACTCGTTATAGGTATCGATAAGCGCCTTCACGGCCGGATCATCGGCAGAGACCGAGAACGGTACCTTGGCGCGGCCGACGCGATACGTCACGCCAAAGCGGCCCACGAGCGGCTCGAGCTGCCCACGGATGGTATCGGCGCTCGTGCTATCGGGGAAGCGCACGTCGATGACCTGCTCAATGTGGCCATCCGCCACGCGGATGACACCGGGGTTGCACGTGAGCGGGCCAAACGCGGGGCTCGTCGCGTCGATACCCAGGCCGCGGCCATAGGCATCCGCATGTACAAAGGCCAGAAACTTGACAAACTCATGCTCGGCAGGCGTCAGCAAGCGCTCGTCGCGTGCGGCAAACGCGTCCTCGACCTCGCGCAGGTACGTCACGATCAGGCCAACGGCGTTGATCGTCCCCTCGGGCATCGAAGCATGGCCACCGATACCGTGCGCGAAAATCCGGGCATGGCCGTTCTCGAGCGCCGTGATCTCCAGGCGGCCGGCGTTCTCAACGGGCGCCGGCAGCTCATCGGCGGCAATCGCAAGCTCGCAGATAGACTGCGACGGAATAGCGTTGCTCGCCTCGGCACCGCCCCAGGACACAATGCGCCCGCCGTCAATCTTGGAGCTCACGAACGTCGCCCCAAAATGGCCCTTCTCGGCATTGCAGACCGGGAACTCGGCATCGGGCGTAAACAAAAAGTCGGGGTTCGCGTGGTTCTCCAGATAATGGTGAACGTCGGACATGCCCACTTCCTCATCGCAGCCCAGCAGGGCGCGGAAGGTATAGCGCGGGGTAATGCCGTGCTTGAGCAGATAGGCGCCGGCGTAGAGCGACAGTACCGCCGGACCCTTGTCGTCGATCACGCCGCGGCCGAGCAGCCAGCCCTCGCGACGCTCCATCGCAAACGGGTCGGTGTTCCAGCCCGGGCCGGCGGGCACCACGTCCACGTGGCAGATGGTCGCGAGCTGCTTGTCGCCGCGACCGGGGATATCGGCAATGCCCACATAGCCCTCGTCGTCGCTCGTCTGGTAGCCGAGGTTCTGTGCGATGCCGAGCGCGCAATCGAGCGCGTCACGGACCGGGCGGCCAAACGGCGCACCGGGCTCCGCATCGGCAGCAACGGCAACAGACGGGTAGCTCACCAGCTGCTCGATATCGGCGACGACGTCCTCCCAGACCTCGTCGACGTACTCGGCAACACTCTGCTCCACCTGATTCATGGACGACCTCCTTACCAATGAGCGGCGAGCACGCCCGCCCCTCACATTAAGTCCCTAGATAGCGAAAAGTTTAGCAAGCTCGGCCACCGAGTGCACCACTGCGTCGGCACCCGCCGCCTCGTGCTCGCCCGGCGCCGCCGCGCCCGAATAGATGCCGATGCACGGCACGCCCATTGCGTGCGCGCCCTCGACGTCGTTAAAGCGGTCGCCAACCATCACGGCATCGTCGGCGCGCGCGCCTAACGCCGCCAGGGCGTCGCGGATCGAATCGGCCTTGGTCTCGCGCCCCTGCGGAGGATTCATGCCGACCACGGCTTCGAACTGGCAAAGCCCCAGCTCATGCACCATGTCGATGCACTTCGCCTCCATACGAGAGGTCGCCACGGCCAAGCGATGTCCCTGAGCGGCAAGACCATCGAGCAGCGCGGGGATCCCATCGAACACGGGATACTCCTCCGGACCCAGCTCGTCAAAAAAGGCACGGTACTCGTCGGCCACCACGAGCGACTCCTCACGCGTAAAGCCGTAAAAGTCGTGGAAGCTCTTCCACAGGGGCGGCCCGATCATGCGTCGCAGGTCGCCCATCTGCGCCTCCGAAAACCCGCGCACAGCAAGCGTTTTGCGCGTCGAGGTCATCACCGCCCGGCCCGTATCGGCCACCGTACCGTCAAAATCGAACAGCACGACCGAGCGCTTACCTATCTCCAGTGCCTCCACCGGCACCCCCTCTTCCCCAATTGATGATTTCCACACCAACATTAAGAACTGTTGACTATTCAACAATTAAACCTAGCAATGTGGAATGACTCCACTATACTTGTCGCACTTTGCTCTCAGAAGGCGGCGCACAAGCGCCCCGACGAAAGGTGCAATTATGTCTTTTGCCATCATAACCGACTCCACGTCGGACATCTCCCCCGCCTGCGCCCAAGAACTCGGCATTTACGTGATTCCGCTGCATGTGATTATCGAAGGCGAGGACCTGCTCGACCAGGTGCAGATTACCGCCGAGGAGTACGTCGCCCGCATGGCCGGCTCCAAGCAGCTGCCGCACACCTCGCAGCCGAGCGCTGGCGAGTTCAAGGCGCTCTTTGACCGCGTGCTCGCCGACGGCCACGACAGTGCCATCTTCATTTCGCTGTGCAGCGAGTGGTCCGCCTGCTACGCCAACGCATGTCTGGTGGCTGACACCCATGAGCTCGACGTGCGCTGCGTCGACTCGCGCACCGGCTCGGGCGCTGCGTCGACTCGCGCACCGGCTCGGGCGCTGAGGGCTTGCTGGTGGAATACGCGCTCGCCATGCGCGATGACGGCCGCAGCTTGGACGAGACCGAGGCGCAGATCCGCGCGACGCTGCCCGACGCCCACCTGCTAGTGATTCCCCGCACACTCGAGAACCTCGTCAAGAACGGCCGCGCGCCCAAGCTTGCCGGCCACCTCACGCAGATGCTCAACATTCGCCTGGCCGTTTCGCCGGAGTGGAAATCGGGCGAGATCAAAGTCATCAAAAAGGGCCGCGGCGCCAAGCGCATCGTTGCCAACACCATGGCCGATTGCCTCGACTTTTTGGCCGAGCATCCGGGCGCGAGCGTACGCGTGCTCACAACCGGCGCCGTCGAAGAGCAAGAGCTCGTCAACCAGGCGCTCGCGGGCCAGGACTGCGTCGATGCGGGCACCGGTCCCATCGGCTGCACCATCGCCACCCACGTAGGCGTCGATGCCATCGCCATCAGCTACTGCCCCCGCTACCAACCTGCCAATTAGGGACAGGTTTATTTTGGCAGGTTTTATCTGGGCAAACGTTAAACGCTAAGAAAGGTCTGCCTAGCTAGACAGGACAAGCTGGGACAGTCGAACAGCCGAGGTACACCCAGCCACAGCAAAGCCATCACGCCGGCACGCCCCAACTTAAGGCGCGCCGGCATCTCTTTAGGAATGGCGGCGGTAAAGGGACCGTTTTAGTCGAAAGGCTGCGAATAGCTTCCCATTACGCCGCAACTCAATTGCCGCACAACTGCCCAATTGAGCCATTGCAGGCGATCGATGCTTTATCCAACCCCCTTGCGATACCCCTTGGTCAAAAAATGGCAAATATGAGTACTGCTACAAATTTAGTAGCACCGAAATCTGGCTGAATTTGCATCTCACCGCCAATTTCGAGCGCCATAATGCCCCAAATCGTCATGTTTAGAGGGTTGGTTATATTCGATTTCACTCGATTGGTCTTAAATACTTTACAGATGATATGATACTGTCGCAACAACAGTACTCATATTTGCCATTTTTTGCCCACCGGTCCTATTCGAAGGCAGTTCCCAGGATCTCCAGCTCGCCCCGCAGCCGCTAAAACCCACTCAATAACAGCTGCCACATATTTTAGCACCAGCCAAACACCACTCACGGAGCCGCACTCCACTATCACCGAACCAAAATCAGAATCGGATGCCCAAAAAACCAAAATAACGTACTCTCATTTTAATGAACCCCAACAAGAACGGCATTTACATGAGCACCGTCACGCATCAATACGCCCTCATCGGGGACACGGTATTCCAATTCAAGGAAGCAGTCGTTCATGTATCTGAGCCGCACGGCCAAATCGTCATCTGCAGCAATGGCCCAGACATCCGTTACGCAACGCTCGAAGAATGGGAGAAAGCTGGCACATCTTTCGATAGACGGACGCAGGTCGAGGGTATCGTCACCAGTGCGAGTCCAGCGCGCGACAAACTCGAGCTCTTTCGCAATCTCTTTACTGGCCGCAAAGATGTTTACGCCCATGGGTACCGCAGAAAAGACGGGGGAATCGGCTATACGCCCGCTTGCGCAAACGAGTGGAAGTCAGGCATTTGTCCCAAAGCAAATCGTCAGAAAACCAAATGCGCTGAATGTGGCAACCGCGTCTTCCCCGAGTTGAGCGATACCGCGATCATCTCCCATTTCAAGGGCAGTGACGACAGACTCCGAGACGTCATAGGTCAATATGTTCTCGATAATGACAGCAATACAAAAGTCCTGGTCATCGACTTTGACGGAGCCGATTGGAAAGAAGCGACAAACGCCATTCGGCGTGTCGCAAAAAACCATGGAATCGATGCTGCGGTCGAGCGATCGAGATCAGGTAACGGCACACATGTCTGGTTTTTCTTCCTAGAGCTCACCAGCGCAAAGATCGCACGAGAATTTGGAAGCAGCCTTATCACCGAAGCAGCGGCGCTCAACAAGACAATCACCTTTGAAGCTTTTGACCGGATGCTGCCCGCGCAGTCCACCATTCCTGAGGGCGGCTTTGGAAATCTCATAGCACTGCCTTTTCAAGGAAAAGCGCAGCGAAAAGGGAACAGTGTATTTGTTGACGAGCAATTTGAGCCCTTTCCCGATCAATGGCTTTACCTTTCGCAAATTCAGCTGATTCCACATGCAACGGTGCAAAATCTGATTGAGAGCATCGACAATAAACCGCATGGAATATCTGCTGCAGTGGTGGGAAACACCGCCGCGCCACATTCTCAGAGGCCGCGAAAGCGGCTTCCGCTCACGCCGCAGGACTTCCCGTCATCGCTGTCCGTCACGCAGGCCGATATGCTCTATATCCCCGAAAAATCTCTGAGTCCCGCAGCTCAAATGGAAGTTCGCAGGCTTGCAACATTTGCCAACCCAGAATTCTTCCGCGCGCAATCTATGCATCAATCGGTATTCGGCAAACCGCGGTACATAGACCTCAGCGAACTTAGAGACAGCTGCGTCGCGATTCCCAGAGGCTGCAAGGCTCAGCTTGAGTGGCTGTTTCAAGAAGCCGGCGTTGCTGCCCACTATTCTGACAAGCGCAAGTCTGGCAATCCAATTGTGATGGCATTTAAAGGGACTCTTCGCCCTGAACAGCAAATTGCCGCCGAACAGATGCTCGGCTATGAAGACGGAATCATGTCTGCACCGACGGGTTTCGGCAAAACCGTCATCGGAGCCTATCTTATTGCTACCATCGGTCTTCCAACGCTCGTCATCGTTCCCAAGACTGCGCTCATTGCCCAATGGAAATCCCAGCTCGAACGGTTTATCGACATTACTGATAACAGAAAGCCAGTCCGAACCCCAAAAGGACGAATCAGTAAAAGGCAGCCGCCGCTCATTGGCCAAATCGGAGGAGGTAAAACCACCATAAGCCATCTCATCGACATTGCTTCATTCCAGTCTCTGTCCAGCAAGGACCCCCAGACCGGAGAACCAATAGCCAAGGAGTTCGTTCGTGATTACGGCCTCGTCATCTGTGATGAATGTCACCATGCAGCCGCACCACAGCTTGAGCTTGTCCTCAAGTCCGCTCCAGCCAAATATGTATACGGCCTTTCTGCGACGCCCGAACGCTCGGACGGACTCACGCGAGCACTCTCAATGCTCTGCGGCCCGCTTCGCCATGTCATTGATCCAAAAACGCAAGCAATCCAACAGGGAATTCAGCGCGTTGTTAGGCCGCGTTTTACCGGAGTTCGACTACCCGCCTACAAACCAGGGGCGTCCTTTAATCAAGTTCTCGATCTCCTGTGTGCGCACACAGCGAGAAACGAAGCAATTGTCGACGATGCCCTCGATACCGCGTCAAACGGTCGACATTCGCTTGTGCTATCCAAAAGGAAAAAACATGCCGAAGAGCTATGTAGGCTGCTTCAAAGCCGCGGACACGAACCCATACTCTTAACCGGAGAAATCGACGCCAAAGAAAGAAAGGCAATACTGAACAGCCTTCCCGGCTTCGAGCATGAGCATCGAATTATCATCGCAACCGAAGGCCTTCTGGGCGAGAGCTTCGACCTGTCTTACCTTGACACTCTGCTCATTGCCACACCGATATCTTGGGACGGCAGCATAACGCAGCAGGCAGGCAGACTACATAGAAGTCACGAGGGCAAGCAGCGGGTTGAGATATTCGACTATGTTGATTTGTCGATACCCATGCTCGCGCGTATGTACCAGAAGAGACTCAAGACCTATGCCAAGCTGGGGTATGAAGTCTTTGCAGCAAATGACAACAAACAGGCCGATCGAAACATCCTCGTTAGGTCGGCAACAGCCGTGGAGGCTTTAGCGGACGACATCGCAAGCGCAACGAAAAGCATTTTTATTGCCGCGCCCTACGCATCCGCCGCATGCCTCGCGAAGCTCGCCGCCGCGCTCACGAGCGCTATTGTCCGTGGGATTGCCCTTGAGATTTCAATTGCCTCGACTCCGCGCGATGACGTAAAAGCGATTTTTGCCGAGATGAACGTCGACTATTCCATCAAAGCCGAAGGGCGCCTGTGCGCGTCAGTAATTGACGAGGAAACCGTCTGGTACGGAGCTATTCCATTACTGGCTTTTCCTAAGAAAGAAGACTGCAGCATCCGTTTCAAAAGCAGCGAAGTTGCAGCCGAGCTTTTAAGCGAAATCCAGCGAAGAGGAGAACCGGAGGTCGCAGCCACGAACGGGACGTCCCCAGCTGTTGCGGTGGAATAGGAGCTGCCTTGCTCAATCGCTCGTGAATCAATTACTATTCCCTCGCGAATCATAAGCGAGCAATCAGCCGTGCGAACCCTGAAACAGTTCGTCATGCGAGCCCATTCTGACCAACCGGATCACAGGATTAGTCTTATGCGGCAAATAGAGAACGACCACGTCGACCAAGCCATCGGATAGATGGAAATCGATGTGACCGTTGTAGTTGCCGCCCGGGTTTGAAAGCTCGTGGGCACCATATTCCGCGGGAAGCGAGCCGTGAGCCGCAAGCTCTGCAACTGCCGCCTTAAACTCGGTTTTTAGCTGCGGATGGATGCGCATCGTCCGTTTGTAATCCGCCTTAAACTGAGCCTCGATTTCAATCTCAAACATCGCTAGCCCTCATCGAGGAACGATATAAGCTCATCAGCGTTATTGAATGACGGGCTGTCGTCTGGCAGAATCCCCAATTCATGAGCCTCGGCGATCACCATGGCACGCCTCGTCGCCTCGTTGGGCGCCTCCGCCCTTCCTACAATCTCAAAAGGAATCTTTCGCTGATTTACAAGCTGCCGAACGGCAAGATTGAGATAGGAATTGAGGCTGAGGCCGACCGAATCCAAGAACTCGGTCGCCTGCTCCTTGAGCCCCTCTTCGATGCGAACCGTCGTAGGCTTAACCGTTGCAGTAGACATACGCGACCTCCTCGCCCTCGTTTTTTGCATCAGTATACCCAATATAAATGGCAACCTGACGTTAGAAAGCATCAGATTGCCATGCATATTCATGTCGCGGTGGGCACGCTCGCCCTATATCAACCCGCTGAGCGCAATGTCGACGGCTTCGTTGAGGTCGTCGGTAATGTGTACTAGATCCGGATCGAGCGGGCTGATCATACCGGCGTCCATCACCGGGCCGTTGAGCCAGTCGAACAGGCCCTGCCAGTACTCGCTGCCCACCAGCACGAGCGGCATGCGCTTGACCTTGTGCGTCTGCACCAGCGTAAGGACCTCGAACATCTCGTCGAGCGTACCAAAACCGCCGGGGAACACGATGGCGCCCGAGCTGTATTTGACGAACATGGTCTTGCGCACAAAGAAGTAACGGAAGTCCATGCCCAAGTTCACGTATTTGTTGAGCCCGTGCTCGTGCGGGAGCTCGATCCCCAAGCCGACCGATTTGCCGTTGGCGCTCGCCGCTCCCCTGTTGGCTGCCTCCATGATGCCGGGGCCGCCACCTGTGATGACCGCCACGCCACGTTGCGCGATCTTGCGCCCGACGGTACGTGCCGCTTTGTAGAGCGGATCGGTCTTGGGCGTGCGGGCGCTACCGAAGATGGTCACCGCAGGTCCGAGCTCGGCAAGCGCGCCAAAGCCGTCGACAAACTCGGCCTGAATGCGCAGTACACGCCACGGATCGGCATGCAGCCAGTCGGTCGACTCCTCGGGTGCCAGCAGGTTGGCGTAGGTGTTGTCCTTAGGAATCATGGGGCCGCGCATGACCACGGGACCGCGTCGGTACGTCTCGTCGTAGGCAGGCTCGCCCTCGACGTTCTCATTTTTAATCATGGGTACTCCTATCGAGAAAAAGAAAACGGGCGGGGTCGACGCCATGCGCCAAACACCCGCCCGAACATCAACCATTCGGTATGGTACCCACGATGCATCAAGTGCTTGCAAGCCATCGGTCAGCGGTCGCGCAGCCGATGCCAGCGAATGCAATGCCCGCCGCCGGCCGCGAACAGCTCGTAAGCGAGCCCGGAGCTCTTAGTAATCCACCGCCGCAGGGCTGTTCATCCAGTCGCTCACAAACGCACCGTAACGGCCCTCGATAATGGCCTGACGAGCCTGCTGCATAAGGTTGAGCAAGTAGTAGATGTTGTGCATCGAGAGCAAAATGCCGCCGAGCATCTCCTTTTGCGTGACCATGTGGCGGATGAGCGCACGGCTGTAGCCGCCCGTGCATACCGGGCAGGTGCAGGTGGGATCGATGGGGCCGTCGTCGTGCGCAAAGCGGGCATTGCGGAAGTTGAGGCGACCCTCGCTCGAAAACGCCGTGCCCATGCGGCCGGTACGCGTCGGCAGCACGCAGTCGAACATGTCGATGCCCACGCCCACGCCGCGCACGAGGGTGGTGGGGTTGCCGACGCCCATCAGATAGCGCGGCTTGTGCTTGGGCATATACTCGCTCGCGAGCGGTGCCAGCGTCTCAAACATGGTCTCGTGGTCCTCGCCCACCGAGTAGCCGCCAATGCCGTAACCGGGGAAGTCACCGCACTCCTCCAGATGGCGCAGCGAGCGAAGGCGCAGGTCCAGGTGCATACCGCCCTGAACGATGCCAAAGAGCGCCTGGTCATCGCGGGTGTGAGCCTTATAGCAGCGCTCGGCCCACATGCTCGACAGCTCAACGGCGCGCTCAACGTAGGCGCGCGTGGCGGGATAGCCCGGGCACTGGTCGAGCTGCATGCAGATGTCGGAGCCAAGCTTCATGGCGATTTCCATGTTGTCCTCGGGCGTCCAGAACACGTGGCGGCCGTCGTAATCGTTGACGATAAAGCGCACGCCCTCGTCGGTGAGCTTGACGGCGTCGTTGTGGCTGAACACCTGGAAGCCGCCCGAATCGGTGAGAATGGGACCATACCAGTTCATAAACTTGTGCAGTCCGCCCAGCTCGGCGATGGTGTCCTCGCCGGGACGCATAGACAGGTGGTAGGTGTTGGCGAGCACGATCTGCGCACCGAGCTGCTTGACGGTCTCGGTGGGGATGCCCTTGACGTTTGCCTTGGTGCCCACGGGCATAAAGATCGGTGTCTCGATGTCACCGTGCGGGGTGTGCAGCACACCGGCACGCGCGTGCGTCGTCGGATCCTCGGCGATCAGGTCGAATTTAAACAGGTTTTGATCCATAAACTGGAACTCCTTGGTTGCGGCTCATACGCAAACCATTATACGGGCAACCCGCAAGAAGCACCGACTCGACAGAAACTGATGCATTAAACGACTAGTCGTTGGGGACGTTCTTAAACGACTAGCTGTTGGGGACAGTCTTCAGGGCAGCCTGACAAAGGAGCGCCCCAATCTGCCGGCACTCAGGGACTGTCCCCAAGTGCCGACAAGAGCGTCCCTTTCGACTAGTCATTTAAGAACGTCCCCAACGACTACATCCAGCGAAAACCCGCCAAAGTGAGCAAGGTGCCTTCAAGCAAAATGGCGCCGCAGGTTGAGCATAAGTCAGCGAGCGGGCCGCATTTGAGGCAAGGTGACGTGAAACGAAAGGGCGCTGACCTTCTGGTCGCGCCCTTGAAGTTGAACGTCAGATTGTCCAAATGCGGCCCGCGCAGCGTCGAGCTGTTACGCAGTTTGGTAAAACCGCGTAACCCTACGGCCGCTGGCCCATGCCGCCCTCGAGGGTGACAGTCTCGCCGTTCATGTACTTAAAGTCGGGGCCGCAGAGCTGAACGACCACGCGGCCGATCTCCTTCTCGACGTCGCCGTAGTGGCCCGCCGGCGGCATGTGGACGTTGGCCTTGAACGCCTCGGGATAGGCATCCTGGAAGTTCTCGAGCGCAGCGGTCCAAGCAAGCGGGCACACGATGTTGACGTTGATGCCGTCGGGACCCCACTCGTTGGCGGCGACGCGGGTCAGGCCGCGGATGCCCTCCTTGGCGGCAGCATAGCTGCACTGGCCATAGTTGCCAAACAGGCCGGCGCCCGAGGCAAAGTTGACCACGGAGCCCTTGGTCTCCTTCAGGTGCGGATAGGCCTTCTGCATGTACAGGTAGGTGGCATACAGGCCAGAGTAAATGGCCAGGTTGAACTGGTCCATAGTGTGGTCGGCGATGGTCACACCCGAAGCGCTGGCCTGAGCGTTGTTGACGACGGCGTCGATGCGACCGAACTCCTCAATCGCCTTGTCAATAACGTTCTGCACGACGGCCTCGTTGTCCTGCCCAGCCGAGACATCGGCCTGAACAGGCAGCACCTTGACGCCGTACTCCGCCTCGAGGGACTCCTTGGCGGCCTCGAGCTTGGCAACGTTGCGGCCGGTAATGACGAGGTTTGCGCCCTCCTTGGCAAATGCGATATCGATGCCGTAGCCGATGGAGCCAGCGGAGCCGTCCTTAAGCGTGGCCTTGCCGCCGCCGGTGACGATTACGGTCTTACCAGTGAAAAGTCCCATATAAAGTCCTTTCAAATCGCGGCGGACACGCCCGCCGACTGCGCGCATCCAAATTCACGCGCAAAAGCTGGAATGTAACTTTAGCGTGTTCAAGCGAAAATAAAAGACCGCGGTAGGCGAACGGCACCACGTCGTTCGGCGAAGGGATTGTCAAGTAAAAACTGGATAAAGTGGCCGAGTTATTGTTATCAGATCGAGCCATCGAACACGTTTTGAAACTTTGCTGCGGCGCGTGGGATGTCGGCGCGAAACTTTATCATAGGGTGACAAATAACGATGAGGAGCACATGCCTATGACAGACGAGCTGGACCCCCAGACTCAACAGCATATTGATGATTCAGCAGACGCCGTCGACGACTGCGATACTCCTACCTGCGTCGACGCCTCCACCGATGCGCACGCCGGTGCGGATAAGGCAACAGACACAGACGATACTGTCGAGCATGACGAAAGCGAGCAGCCGGAGCTGAGCCATGCCGAACCCGACACGGAACCCGCACCACAGGCGGCGGGCCCCATCGAGGTGTCTTCGGAAGAAGAGCTCGATGCCGTCATGGACTCCATGATGGATGCTGTCAAAGCGATGAAAGACGCCGTCGCCGATGCCGAGATTGATGCCGAGGAAGAGGAGGCCGCCGAGGCGGCCTCGACCTTCGTGCCCGGCGAGACTCCGGTCGCCGACCAGGGCAGCACCATGCCCTCGTTCCTGCAGCTCGAGCACCCCACGATTGGCGCCGACGCGGTCGATCCGCACGCAGCAGGCTTTTCTGTGGTCGAGGGCGGCACCGGCAGCATCGCCACGCCGCAGACGCCCGATGCGGGCACGGCGAACGCCGCTCACCCGACCGCCCCGCACGCCCCCGCGGCCAGCCGCGATCTGGGGACCGCTGTCTCGAACACTGCGAACGCCGTGGGCACCTTTATCGCCCAGGGCGCCTCGGCCATGCGTGAGATGAACGCCGCGAAAAAGGCCCTTTCCGACGCCCGCGCCCACTTGGCCGAACTTGAGCAGCGCATTGCCGATCAGGCCGAGGAACTCGAGACGCGCCAGGATATCGCAGGCCGCTACGACCAGATCGTCGCCGACCAGCGCCAGGCGATTGCCACGGCCCAAAAGACTGCAGCGGCCGCTGAGATTGACCGTGATGCCCACGCCGCCAAGGCGACAGAGCTCAAGGGCCAGCTCGAACAAATGAAGACAGAGGATGACGCGACTGAACTCCGCTTGAAGGCCGCGCTCGACGCCGTGGAGGCCCGCGAGGCGAGCTCGCGCGAGACCGGCAACCGCCTCGTTCGACGTCTTGAGGATTCCAAGCGCATCCGCGACAAGGTGAAGACCGAGCGAGACGCCGGCATTGCGGCCGCACAACAAACCGTCGACGCCACGCGCGCCCAGCTCGAGACGCTGCGTCATGAGTATGCCGAGCTGCAACGCAATCCCTCGGCAAATCCCGCCAACTATACGGTACGCACCAGCGAGCTCTCGATGCAGATCTCCGACACGGCAGATGCCCTGCGTAAAGCCGAAGAAGATGTCCCGCGCATCACCGCCGACCTTGAGCACTCGCTTGCCGCAGCCGAGCAGGCCGTCGAGCAGGCTCAAGCCCCTATCGCCGACGCAAAGCGCGCGCACCAAGCCGTGACGACCGAAGCCGATGCCGCGCGCGACGAGCTGCAGACGGCGAAAACGGCCGCCGCGACTCGTCAGCGCGAGCTGCGCGAGAAGATCACTGCCGAGGACAAGGCACGCCGTGACCAGGAGCAGACCATCGCCAATGCCCAAGCAGATGCCGCACATGCGCAGTCGATCATCGAACAGGCGACCGAGGTGCACGACCACCCAGAGATCACTGAGTCGCTTGCAGGATCCTTGGCCCGAGACAAAGCCGAGCACGCCGAGACCGAGCGAGAAGTCGCCCAGCTCGAGGCCGCCGAGGACGCGGTGCGCGAGCGTACCCGCGACTCCCGCATCAAATTCACCGGCGCCATCGTCTGCATCGTTGCCGTAGTTCTCGTGATCATCCTAGTCTGGCTGTTCGCGAGCAAGTAGTCTTTGGGGACGTTCTTAAACGACCAGTCAAACAAGAACGTCCCCAACGACTAATCAATGATGAGAGTGGATAATCTCCCACTTTGAGCCCGCAGACGGGCCAAAAACGGGAGATTATCCACTCTCATTCCGCAGGTACTCATTTAAGTACGTCCCCAATGAGTGCCACATTGATAGCCAAGGCAAGGCCGATGCTTTGGCAGCGTCAGGTGGTTACGCGGTTCGTAGAACCGCGTAACTAACAAATGAGCATCGCGTCGCCAAAGCTGAAGAAGCGGTAACGCTCCTCGATGGCGGCGGCGTAGGCATCCATGATCTGGTCGCGGGAGGCAAGCGCGCTCACGAGCATCATGAGCGTAGAGCGCGGCACGTGAAAGTTCGTGATCAGCGCGTCGACCACGTGATAGGTCGAGCCGGGCATGAGGTAGAGCTGTGTCGTCGCATTCTCGCGCACCACGATGTCACCGCGGCCGAGCGTGTCGGCGCCGTCCTCGCGGCCTTCAAAATAGCGCGCCGTCACAGCCGGATCGAACACCGGGGCATCCGCATCAAAGGCGCTTTCGAGCGAACGCACTGCGGTGGTGCCGACGGCAATCACACGATGACCCTCGGCCTTGGCCTTGTGCACGGCGTCGACAACCTCCTGCGACACGTGGTAGCGCTCGGTGTGCATGACGTGCTGCGTGGGGTCGTCCTCCTCCACCAGACGGAAGGTATCGATGCCCACCTCGAGCTCGACAGCGGCGAACTTCGCACCCTTGGCCTCGATAGCAGCCATGAGCTCGGGGGTAAAGTGCAGGCCCGCCGTGGGGGCGGCAGCCGAGTGCTCCTCCTTCATGGCATAGACGGTCTGGTACTTCTCGGGATCGCCCTCGTAATCGGTAATGTAGGGCGGCAGCGGCACGTGGCCGGCAGCATGGATGGCCTCGTCGAGCGTGCGCGGGTCGCCGGCGGCATTGCAACCGGCCGGCTCAAATCGCACCAGGCGTCCGCCGCGGCTATCGGTAACAAAGTCGACGACCTCGGCCGTCAGCACCACGGGAGCCCCCTCGGGCGCATGGGCGCCACCGGCACGATACTCAATCTGAGCGCCGGGCTTCAGACGCTTGCCAGGCTTAACCAGGCACTCCCACACGTGACCCAGTGGATCCACGTCCTCGCGGCGCTTAAGCAGCAGCGTCTCGACCACGCCGCCCGAGCCCGCCTTGCGACCGATCAGACGGGCCGGCATCACGCGCGTCTGATTGATGACGAGTACGTCGCCCGGCTCGATATAGTCGATGATGTCACGGAAGATACGGTGCTCAACGGTACCGCCGTGCTCCAGCGGCGTTCCCGCCTCAGATCCCTTGCGATTCACCACCAGCAGGCGGCAGGAGTCACGCGGCTCGGCAGGAGCCTGGGCGATGAGCTCTTCGGGCAGGTTATAGTCAAAATCATCAGTACGCATAGACACGTCGGATTCTCCTTATATAGCTAAAGTCCGCTCTACATCCTAGCAGGCTGCCAGCTCAAAAGAACTACTATTTGGAAGCTTTGCGCTCGTCACGGATGCGGGCGCGGTCCATGGCCGCCTCGACGGCCGAAAAGCGGCAGCCACAGTAGTTCTGCCGATACATGCCCAGCTCGCGCGAACGACGCGTGGCCTCGGGATAATACGGGCGAAAATCGCGAATCACCGGCGTGAGCCCGCGGGCGGCAGCCAGGCGCTCGAGCACATCATTGCACGTTTCGAACAGCTGATAGGGCGAGACAGCGAGCGTCGTGCCTACATATTCAAACCCGCGCTCCTGAGCCACACGGCATGCCTCGGCCAGGCGCAGGGCATAGCACGTGCGACAGCGACGGGGTCGATCGGCACCCAGCGGTGCCACGCCGGCCTCCCAGCGCTCACGGTCCTCCCCGGCCTCGATAAGCTCGATGTCGCCGTCGGCACACCACCGGCGCAGCTCGTCCAGACGCCGCCGCCATTCATCGTGCGGCTGAATATTGGGGTTAGTCCAGCAGATCGTGGGCTCAAACCCCTCCTCGCGCAGCAGGCGAACCGGCTCAAGCGAGCACGGCGCGCAGCAAGCATGCAGCAACAACGGCTTCATGGACATCTCCTCCCAATCTTTGCCCAGGGTAGTCTTTTTGGGACGGGGCTATTTTGACTACTTTTGATGTAAAGCAGTTCCAAATACCTGCATCAACAGGAAAGTAGTCAAAATAGCCCCGTCCCAAAAAGACTACTTTGCGAAAAAGCGCACGCCAAAGGACGTGTCCTCGCAGGCGACAATACGGCGGTCGCGCAAAATGGTCCACACGTAATACCAATCGCCCACACAGCCCGACAAATGCAGGCCAGCCGCCAGGTAGCACAGCAGCGGATAGCCCGAAAATGCAAACCCCAAGGCAAACGCCGCCGTCAGGATCACCGTGGGCGCCAGGCAAATGGCAATGTAGCGCCGGCGCGAATACACAACGCCCTCGGCACAGGCGTAGATCATCGCCGTCTCGCGATTCGCCCCAAAGGTCACATGCGCGCCCGCAGGCGCCAACAGCTTAAAAAACGCGGCGTGTAACAGCTCGTGCACGGCAAATGCCGCCGCCGAAACCGCGATCACACCGACCATCCAGCCCACAACCGCCATCCAGCCGCCCGCTTCGGCCGCATCCAAGTCCGCAGGCCCGCCCAGCAGCATAAACACCGGCACCAGGCACACGGCAAATACGCCAAGCACGGCCATCCCCCACACGAAGCAGGCGTGCAGAAAATCCTCGTCCTCAAACGCATGTATGTTGGAAATCTCATTCATAGCATCTTAGGATAGCGCCCCTGCCACGCACCCACCCGCATGTGCGATAATGTCGAACGATATGCACGAATTGACCACCGCGCCGCCAGGCCTTGCGCCGGCCGCGCTTTCACCTATGCGAAGGAGTCCCATGGCATCTAAATACTCCATGAACGACCGTCCCAGCTGGCCGCGCCGCGCCATCGTTACCGCTGGCGAGCCCTACGGCAACAAGGGCCTGCACTTTGGCCACGTCGGCGGCGTCTTTGTCCCGGCCGACTTCTTCGCCCGCTTCCTGCGCGACCGCCTGGGCCGCGAGAACGTCATCTTCACCTCGGGCACCGACTGCTACGGCTCGCCCATCATGGAGAGCTACCGCAAGCTCAAGGAGAACGAGGGCTTCGACAAGTCCATCGGCGAGTATGTCGAGTCCAATCACTCCCGCCAGGCCGCGACCCTCAACAACTACAACATCAGCTGCGATATCTACGGCGGTTCGGGTCTTGAGCCGGCCGTGCAGATTCACAACGAGGTGACCGCCGAGATTATCGAGCGCCTGCACGAGCAGGGCACCATCTCCAAGCGCTCCACGCTGCAGTTCTACGACGCCAAGGCCGGCACGTTCCTCAACGGCCGCCAGGTGATCGGCCGCTGCCCCATTCAGGGCTGCAAGTCCGAGAAGGCCTATGCCGACGAGTGCGACCTGGGCCACCAGTTTGAGCCCGAGGAACTCATCGCGCCCAAGAGCCAGCTCACCGGCGAGGTGCCCGAGCTGCGCCCGGTCGACAACCTCTACTTTGACCTGCCGGCCTACCTCGACTTTATGAAGACCTATACCGCCAAGCTCGCCCAGAACCCGCAGGTTCGCTCCGTGGTCTCCAAAACCATGGAAGAGTGGCTGCTGCCGGCTCAGCTCTACATTCAGAATAAGTTCCGCGAGGCCTTCGATGCCGTCGAGGATCAGCTTCCCGAGCACACCGTGCTGGAGCCCGAGGGCAACAAGAGCAGCTTTACCGTCACCTTCCCCAGCTGGAAGGAGCGCGACGATGCCCACGCAGTGCTCGCCAACGGTGGCGTGCGCTTCCGCAGCGGCAAGGCGCTCGTGCCCTTCCGCATCACCGGCAACATCGACTGGGGCGTTCCGGTGCCCGAGGTCGACGGCGTGACCGACGTCACCTGCTGGTGCTGGCCCGAGAGCCTGTGGGCGCCCATCAGCTATACGCGTACCGTGCTCGCGCGCGATGCCAAAGCCGCCGGCGTGACCGAGGGCGTTGCCGCCCAGGATGCCGCCCTCATGGGCGAGCCAGCCGCCGATTCCACGCAGGTCCCCGTGCCCACCTACCAGCACAGCTCGCTCGACTGGCGCGACTGGTGGTGCTCTGACGACGCTCAGATCTACCAGTTCATCGGTCAGGACAACATCTACTTCTACTGCATCGCGCAGACCGCCATGTGGGAGGCCCTGAGTTGGGACCTCACGCAGAGCACCGTCAGTGCCTGCTACCACCTGCTCTACATGGGCAAAAAGGCCAGCTCGTCCTCGCAGACGCCTCCCCCGCCGGCAGACGATCTGCTCAACCACTACACCTGCGAGCAGATGCGCGCGCATTGGCTGTCGCTCGGCCTGTCCGAGAAGCCGGTGAGCTTTAGCCCCAAGGCATACGACACGCGCGTGACCGGCAAGGACAAGGACGGCAACGAGGTGCGCGCCTGCGACGATAAGCGCGTTATCGACCCGGCCCTTAAGGAGAGCGCGCTGCTGACCGGCGTGTTCAACCGCCTGGCCCGCAGCTGCTTCTACGGCGTTGCCGTCAAGGAAGGCGACGAGAGCCCCTATCGCAACGGCTGCATTCCTGCCGGCGCGGCCTCTGCCGCCGTGGTCGAGGCTGCCGAGCAGGCCGCCCTTGCCTTTGAGCAGGCCATGTACAAGTTCGAGACGCACCGCGCGCTCGCCGTGTGCGACGACTACCTGCGTGCCGCCAACAAGCGCTGGAGCGACGCCTCCAAGGCCGCCAACAAGCTCGAGGGCGCCGAGGCCAACGCCGCCATGACGCAGGCCCTCATCGACGCCTTTGCCGAGCTACGCGTGGCGACCGTCCTCATGCACGGCATTGTGCCGGCCGGCTGCGAGCTCATCTGCGAGTACTTCGACGTCGACCCGGTCGCCTTCTTTAGCTGGGATAACATCTTTGCCTCCACGGACGAGTTTGTGGAGAGCCTGGGCGAGAAGCCCGGCGAGCACCGCGTGAAGCCGCTGCCCCCGCGCTTCGACTTCTTTAGCAAGCACGAGAGCCAGTACTAGACAACCAGTAGGGCACTGTAGTCAATTTGGGACGGGGCTTTTAGCTACCCGTCCCATCCTTGGCTGCAGCGCTTGCCAAAACAGACGGGGTAGCTAAAAAAGCCCCGTCCCAAATTGACTACTTGAGTGGAGCAGGAAGGAAAGACGGATGTCTAAGCCGCGTCGTCGTAAGCAGAAAAAGCAGGTTAAGCCTGAGCTCAAGCTTAGGCAGTTTGCTGCCACCGAGCTTTCCGACCAGCTTGCCACCCAACCCTCCGCCGTCGACCTGCCGCGCTTTATGGTCGACACGGTCGCCGGCGCCTATGCGCCCACCGATGCCGAGCTTATGATCGAAGGCTTTGGCGCCGCAGCCGCACGCCCGGTCACGCTGCGCGCCAACACGCTCAAGGCAACAGCCGAGGACATCGCTGCGGCGCTCGACGCAGCCGGCATCGCCCACAACCCCGTCGCCTGGTACCCAGACGCCTTTATCCTGCCCGAGGCTCAGGTATCCGATCTGTGGGACCTCGACATCTACCGCGACGGCAAAATCTATCTGCAGAGCCTGTCGTCCATGATGCCGCCGTTGGTCCTGGGCGCCCAGGCAGGCGAGGACATCCTGGACATGTGCGCAGCCCCTGGCGGCAAGACGACGCAGATCGCCGCCCTCACCCAGGGACAGGCACACCTCACGGCCTGCGAGATGAGCATTCCCCGCGCCGAAAAGCTTGAGGCCAACTTGGGCCGCCAAGGCGCCAAAAACGTGCCTGTCATGCGCATTGACGCGCGCGAGCTTGACGAGTTCTTCCGCTTTGACCGTATCCTGCTCGACGCCCCCTGCACCGGCACGGGCACCGTTATCAGCGACAACGAAAAGAGCCTACGCGGCCTCACCGAGCAGTTGCTCAACAAATGCGCCCGCTCGCAGCGCGCGCTTCTGGACCGCGCCTTGGGGGCCCTCAAACCGGGTGGCACGCTGGTCTATTCAACCTGTTCGATCTTGCCGCAGGAAAACGAGGATGCCCTGCAAGAGGCCCTCGACAAGCATATGGACTGCGAGCTCATCCCCCTCGACGGCACGCCAAGCGAAAGTGAGGCACGCCGCGCCCAGGAAGCTGGTAAGGAGCCACGTATCGAGTCCAACGCCCTCACCGAGGCCATCGCCGCCGGCCATGTCTCGTCCGTCGCCAACGGTATGCCCGGCACGCTCACCATTCCGCCTAGCCGCGACTTTGAGGGCTTCTACATTGCCCTGATCCGAAAACGCAGCTAGCGCGCGGATCCAAAACTCAACAAGCTATCTCCGTGCGCGTTTGCCCTGCTGGTCGCGATGCTGTTTAAGCATCGCGCGCTCCTTGCGTTCGGCCCTTTTACCCTTAATGGCCGTGACCACAAAGTAGATGACCGCGGCGGCAACGATTGCGCCCACACACAGGCCAATCGAGCCCAACATTGCCGAGAATTCCATACCGCGTCACCTTTCTTTTGCATACGGGACTTTCAAGATAGCACCTCGATTCCCGCCACCACAGCTCCTTCACGTTCGCCGGCCCTTCGGTCTAACGGATGACGCGGCGGGGAAAAATCAACTCGTCAAACGATTTAGCAAGCACAGCGCTGCCGGCACCCTGCCGGCCGTCATCACATAGAATCGAGCCTCCATGGATACCCTCAACGATCTAAACGAGCGCGTCGACGCCTTCGTCGGCACCAGCTCCTTCGACACGCCCACCGCGACAAACGACCAAGCCCCCATCGATGTTCCCGCCGAGGTTCACGAGGACATCGTCGCCTCGGTCGATTTTTCCGAGGTCGAGCTTGCGGACGAATTTACCGAGCCCCAGGTAGCCGTAACTCCCAATGGCCTTTTGCCCATGGAGCCGCTGCCCATCGACGGGCGTCTGCGCAAGGCGGCCCTCCGCATGCCCGATGAGATCGAGGAGGCCAGCGGCTTTACGCTCTTTGGCCGCCGCATCAAGTCACTCATTTACACCACCGATGTCGCGGTTATCCGCAACTCCAATGCCGATGCTGTCTTTGCGGTCTACCCTTTCACGCCGCAGCCCGCCATTACGCAGGCGCTGCTGACCGTCGCCGAGTGCCCGGTCTTTGTAGGCGTGGGCGGTGGCACCACCACCGGCAAGCGCTCCGTGCAGATGGCAGCCGTCTCCGAGATGCAGGGCGCGGCGGGCTGCGTGGTCAACTCCCCCGCCACCGCCGAGATGGTCGAGCACATCACTAACATCGCCGACATCCCCGTCATCGCCACGGTCGTTCGTTGCGACGACGATGCTCACGCCAAAGTGCGCGCCGGCGCCAAGATCCTCAACATCGCAGCCGGTAAGAACACGCCGCAGGTCCTGCGCGAGCTGCGCGAGCACTATCCCAACCTGCCGCTCATCGCGCCGGGCGGCAAGACGCCCGAAAGCATTCGCGAGACCATCGCCGCCGGCGCCAACGCCATCATCTGGACGCCGCCTTCGGCACAACAGCTACAGACCGACATGATGCAGCGTTATCGCAAGATGAAGGAAGACGCCACGCCCGTTATTTCGCGCGAAAATGTACCCATTATTGATCAGGTCGCCGCCGCCGAGGTCAGTCAGGTCGAGAATATGAATCCCGACGTGCCAATTCCCGACGAGGTCATCGAGCGCGTCGCCTCGATCCACGAGCGCGTTGAGGAACGTCGCGCCAACCGCGGCCTCAAGCCGTCACTACACGGCTTTTTCTTCCGCGGAAAGAAACGCTAGCAAAACAACTTGGCCCGCCCCACAAACGTGAGGCGGGCCGTTTTCGTTTGAGCAATCATGCGGCGACGTGATGGGGCAAATTAATCCACGCGCTTGTCGCCCATAAAGAAGAGCGCCACCGTACCAGGCCCGGTGTGCGAACCAATCAGAGCACCGATACTGTTGATCTCAATCTTGCCTTTGAGCTGCGGAACCTGTTCCTCAATCAGAGCCGCAACTGCCTCGGCATCCTCTCGGCACGCCGAGTGCGACATGATGCACTTACCCGAATAATCCGCACCGTCCTGCACGTGTGCCAACATGGTCTTAGCCATCTCGGAAATCGCGCGCTTCTTAGTGCGTATCTTTTCACGTGGCGACAGCCTACCTTCGCAATCGACCGTCATAAGTGGGCAAATCTTAAGCGCCGTGCCGATGATCGCGCTCGCAGCCGAAATGCGACCGCCGCGCAGGTAGCTCGACAGATCGGTCGAGAAGAACCAGTGGTGCAGGTTGAGCTTGTGCTCCTCGATCCAGGCAGCCGTCTCATCGAGTGAAGCCCCGCTATCGCGCACGTCGGCGGCATATTCCAGCAACAGGCCAAAGCCCGAAGACGCCGCCAGCGAATCGATGACGCGCACCTTGCCGCCCTGAGGATAGCGATCCGCGAGCATCTGTGCCGCAACGCAGGCCGATCCATACGTGCCCGAAATACCCGACGACAACGTCAGGTGCAGCACGTCTTTACCCTCGGCAACAATCGGCTCCCAAAACTCCTCATACTCACCCACGCTCACCTGAGACGTCTTGGGCATGGCACCCGCGGCAATCTGGGCAAAAAACTCGTCCGGCGTAATTGACTGATACAGATCGTCCGTATAGACAACATCGTCGATCTCGTAATGAAAACACACGACAGGGATATTGCGCGACGCAAAGAACTCCCGAGTTCGGTCGGCGGCAGATTCACAGGTCAGGACAAAATCACTCATATGAGGCTCCTTACTCATTGCTGCGCAAATTATCGCACAGTGAGCCTACATACGGTACATATGTTCACTATTTACCAAATAGAGCCAAAGATAGCGAACATCTTTACCACCATCGTCTCCACCGACCCCACGCATAAATATCTGAGAAAACACCCTCTTTCGTCTCCATCCAACCGCCATATCTACCTCAACTAAATCGATTTATCAAACCGTTCGGCCAACAATTCGGCCGCCTATCCCCAATCGAAACAAAAGCGGCGCATACTGATAAACATTTGACGCTGTTTATCAGTTTTACCAACCACATCGGAAGGTGTTTCATGGTCGCATTCGATCGCAACCCGCAAGACTTTAAGTATCTGCGCCTGCTGTCGAGACAGTTCCCCACTGAGCAATCCGCGTTCACCGAGATCATCAACCTCTCGGCCATCCTCAACCTACCCAAGGGCACCGAACATTTTATGAGCGATGTGCATGGCGAGTACGAAGCCTTTATGCACATCCTCAACAACTGCTCGGGCGTCGTGCGCGAGCATGTCGACGAGATCTTTGGCGACACGCTCTCCTTTGACGAAAAGGGCGAGCTGTGCACGCTCATCTACTATCCGCGCGAGAAGATCGATCTTGTCCGCGGCCGGCGCGAGGACTCGCCCACCTGGTACAAGACCATACTCGACCAACTCATTGTGGTTGCCCGCTCGCTTTCGAGCCGCTATACCCGCTCCAAGGTGCGTAAGGCCATCCCACGCGATTACGCCTACATCATCGACGAGTTGCTGCACACGCATCCGGATGAGAACAACTACCGCGTGCGTTATCACGAGCGCATTATCGAATCCATCTTGGAGACCGCCAGCGCCGACGACTTTATCGAGTCGCTCGCCTCACTCATCAAGCGCCTCGCCGTCGACCATCTGCACTTGGTGGGCGACATTTTCGACCGCGGTGGCGGCGCGGCCAAGATTATGGATCGCCTGCTCACCTATCATTCGCTCGACATTCAGTGGGGCAACCACGACCTGCTGTGGATGGGCGCCGCCGCCGGCGAGCCCGCCTGCATCGCCACGGTGCTGCGCAACAACCTGCGCTACGACAACTACGAGATTCTCGAGAACGACTACGGCATCTCGCTGCGTGAGCTTGTCGCCTTCGCCGACGCTACCTATACCTCCGGCGAGCCCATCAGCCCGCTGATCAAAGCCATCAACGTCCTGCTTTTTAAGCTCGAGGGCCAGATTATCCAGCGCCACCCCGAGTTCGACATGGCAGACCGTCTGCTGCTCGACAAGATCGACCACGACACCGGCACGGTCACGCTTGCCGACGGCAGCGTATGGCCGCTCACGACCAACGACTTCCCCACCGTCGATCCTGCGGACCCCTACACGCTCACGCCCGAGGAACAGCACATCATCGACAAACTCGTATCCGAGTTTGTCACCGCCGATCACCTGCATCGCCACATCGATTTCCTCTATACCCACGGCTCCCTGTATAAGGTCGCCAACGGGAATCTGCTGTTCCACGGCTGCGTACCGCTCAACGAAGACGGCACCTTTGGCAGCATGAACTGTCTGGGCACCTGGCACGCCGGCCGCGATTATTTTGATTTTTGCGACCATATCGCCCGCCGCGCCTGGCGCGTCGGCGACCGCGATGCCCTCGACTGGATGTGGTACCTGTGGATTGGCTTTAACTCGCCCGCCAGCGGACGCGTGGTGCGCACGTTCGAGCGCGCCTACATCGCCGACAAGAGCACGTGGGTCGAGCCGATGGACCCGTACTATACGCTCACCACGTCCTCGTCCGTTTGCGACGACATCATGCGCGAGTTTGGCGTCGCCCCCATGGCCTGCTCGCCGACGGGCCACATCATCAACGGCCACACCCCGGTCAAGACCACCAAGGGCGAGCAGCCCATCCGCGCCAACGGCAAGCTGCTGGTCATCGACGGCGGTTTCTGTCGCGCCTACCATCCCAAAACGGGCATCGCCGGCTATACGCTCATCTCGAGCTCGCGAGGATGCCGCCTCAAGTCGCACCAGGCCTTTACCACCGTTGCCGAGGCGCTCACCCGCAACATCGATATCGAAAGCGAGACCAACCGCTTTGACGAGGCCGACCGTCGCCGCATGGTGAGCGACACCGATACCGGCGCCAAGATCCGCAGCCAGATCCAGGACCTACGCCAACTGCTCGATGCATATAGAAACGGTGCTATCGAGAAGCGCGCCTAGCCTCGCTTGCGGGGATTGGCTAAACTTGCTGAGTTTGTCATCCCCGCGGCGCAGCGGCGCCACCCTAAGGCAGGTACCATGCAAAAGCTCCTTGCGCAGATCATGAAGTTTGGCGTCGTCGGCGTCATTGCCACCGTCATCGACTTTGGCATCATGAATCTGCTCCACTACGGTCTGGGCCTTAACATCCTGATCGCCAACACCAGCGGCTTTATCGTCTCGCTCATCTTTAACTACGTTGCGAGCATGAAGTACGTGTTTGCACACAAGGAGGGCATGAGCCGCCGCCGCGAGTTCATCATCTTTGTCGTGCTGTCCGTTATTGGCCTGGCGCTCAACGACGGCATCGTGCTGGCCCTCAACGCCGGTCTGGGCCTCGAGGCCAATATCGCCAAGATTTGCGCTACCGCACTGGTCATGGTCTACAACTTTGTAACGCGCAAGATCTTCCTGGAGGGCGAGGAGACTAAGTAGCTCGACATCCTTGCGCTACGGGGCCCACGGACAGCGCTCGTCGAGCACGGCGTTGTCCGTGGGCCTTGCTCGTTTACGGGCAAATTTGTAACGCTCGCGGATTACCTCTTGAATATTTGGCGAGTTCGTATAGTTCTTGCCAAAGACCTTACGTTTCCCTTTCAAAAGCTCTAAAGTAACTCGTTGCTCGATTCATCAACGCATTGGATGTGATTACGTGCGCAAGGCACTGGCACAACCTCATACCAAGCAGTTCCTCAAGTTCGCTGTCGTGGGCCTTATCTCCTTTGGCATCGACTGGGGCATGCTCATTGCGCTCGTCGAGCTGTTCCACCTCGACTTTTTGATGAGCACCACGGTTTCGTTTATCACGTCCGTCGTGGTCAACTACTGGCTCAGCATGAAGTACGTGTTCGACCACCGCGAGGGCATGAGCCGCAAGCGCGAGTTCACGATCTTCACCATCCTGTCGGTGATCGGTTTGGGTCTCAACGACCTGTACATGTTTGTGGGCGTCACGTTTTTGAGCATCGGCTACCAGGCCATGAAGGCCATCGCCACGTTCTTGGTCACCTGGTACAACTACTTTAGCCGCCGCTTCTTCCTCGAAGGCGCTCGCTCATAGTCGATTCACTATTTGCTTGAATGTATAACCGGTTGGAATTCCCATTCCAACCGGTTTTTTATTTGTCGAGGTCCCCGGCGACCCAGTCCAATTCGCATGAAAAACGGGCGGCCCGGATGTTAGTCCGAACCGCCCGTCCGGCGCGCTATGTCGAGGCCTCTAGCCTGCAACGTAATACCAGACCACGTTGTCGCCGTTGGAGAGAACGTAGTTGCTGCAGGCCGTCATGGGCGTTGTGCCGTTGACGGAGTACATCCAGCCGCTCGTTCCGCCGTACTGTTTCTCGGCCAAACCACCAATCGCGGAGACATACGTGCCGTACGACGAGCCATGTGCGTTGACAGAAAGGCCCAGCGCGCACAGGGCATCGTAGGCCGTAGCGCCCTCGTTAAAGGTGAAGGTGCCACCAGAAGACACAGGATTGCCCACGGCGCTCGATGTGACCGAAACCGTCACCGTTACGTAGTTGGACTCCTGCGAGCCGCCCTGGCCGCCCGAGGGAGCGCTTCCGCCATTAGAGCTGGAGGCTCCATCAGACGACTGACCGCCGCCCGAAGAAGCACCGCCAGACACATTGGAAGTATCGCCGGCTCCCGTATTCTGGACAGCGGATTTATCTCCAGACTTCTTGCCGTCCTGACCATCGGACTTCTTGCTATCCGAGCTTTTATCCGATTCCTTGTTTGAAGACTCGGAATCGTCCTTGGACTTGAACCCATCAGAGTCCTTGGACTCATCTTTTGCGTCATTCGATAACTTGGAATCCTTGGAACTGGTCTCGCCCGAAGTCGTAGTCGAGCCAGACGCCTTGGTGTCCTTGGTGACAACGCTCTCCCCCGTCACGGTCTGAACGATCCAGTCGATGGACCAGGCGCCGCTCTCGGAAGGATGGACGAAGCCCAGCGAGACGACGATCAGAATGGCGCACGCGGCAGTCAGAACGCCGAGGAGCGCCTTGCGGCGAGGGGTGGACGCCGCCGAAGCGGCGCCCTTTTGCTTTGCATCGTCGAACTGAATGAACGAGGAATCTGGTTGCTTGGGGTCAGCGTCCTTGGATTTATTGGACACAGCCCTCACCTACCGACGTTTGGTGAACACGAACACGCCGACGATGGCGAGACCGATGACGCCGGCGGCAACGCCAACAATGGCGAGCGGGTTGGTGCCAGCCTCCTGCTCGGAAGCACCAGAGGACTTCTTAGCAGTGGTCGTGGAAGCAGCACCCGTATCGGACTTGGAATCGGACTTCTTGTCGGACTTGTTGTCCTTGGTCTCGGTCTTGATCGACACCGTCGTCTTGGTCGTCGGCTTATGACCCGGGGCGATAGCGCCGCCCTTCGAGCCGGAGCCAGAACCCGCGCCAGCGCCAGCGCCGGAACCAGTACCGGTACCAGAACCGCTGCCGCCATTGGAACCAGCGCCGCCATTACCGCCAGGGTTGGTGGCATTCTTGGTCCACTTGGCATACAGCGTCAGGTCGGCCGTCACCGGCGTGCTAAAGTCATACGCCTGCATGCAAGCCTCATCGGCATACCAACCGCCGAAAGTGTAGCCGTCGCGCGTCGGATCGGCCGGCTTGACCAGCTTGCCATCGGCCGTAGCAACAAACTTAGTATCGCAAGCAGACCCGCCGTTGGAATTAAAGGCAACCGTCCAAGACTCGACAGCTCCAAGCTTAAACAACGTGCCCGAATCATTGATGTAGTACAGGTTGCCAGATGCATCGGCAATGACCGGAGAGTCGCAGTGCTGGTAATGGCCAGCCGCATCATAAATCTGCGTCGCCTCTGCATCGCCGAGCGTATAGCGATACACGCCACCACCAGCAGAGTAGTTGACGTAATCCTTGCTATCCGCGCTGTTAACAGTGAAGTACACATAGGTCTTGCCGCCCTGAACGCTCACCAGCGGAGTAGCAGCAATACCGTTGAGGCCAGCCGGCAGCGCCTTGCCGTCGGCAGCAGCGACCATCGTGGTCTTACCCGTCTTCAGGTTATAGAGAACCAGAGCAGAGCCAGTAGCCGTCTGTCCGCCGACAATCAGATTGTCACCAGACACCGCAGGGGCGCTCAGATTATTCGTAAGGCCCAGATCGACCGTATTCTGTTCACTCAACACGCCCTTCGCCGAGAGCGAAATCACATGGAGCTTTCCGTCGTGCGTCATCTGATAGAAGGTCGAACCATTGGACGGATCGGCAATGCAATCGGCATTTGCGACGGCGCTGAGCTTCATGGTCGAAACGACATCGCCCGTCGTCTTATCAATGCACTTAAGCGTACCCGCGCTCGTAGGAACGATGGCATACTTGTCCGTCAAAGCCGCACCAGTCCAGTAATAGCCCTCGGCAGGGTCGATGTTCTGCCAAGAAACTTCGCCCGTGGCAATCTTAATGCGCGCAAAGGAGCCGTTGCCGTAGGTCGCGATGTAATTCTCGTCATACGAAATATCGACCGAGCCTACATAGACGTACTCGCCGTCCGAAACGACGGTGCAGGAGCTCTGCGTCAAGTCCGTCAAACCAGGCGTCAGCCACTTGCAGATCAGCTTGTCTGCAGTAATCGCCTGGACCGCACCGCCGTTGAGCGGAACGATGATAAGGCCATTGGTATAGATCGGACGAGAGGTATAGCTCACCTTGGAGGCAAGCGGCGCAGAGGCAACCTTTTTGCCCGTGGACGAATCGATCTTAATGAGCTCGTTCTCGGTCGCGATGTACACAAAGCCGTTAGCGATGACAGGCTCGCTGCAGTTGGCATACTGCTGACCAGACTCGGCCTTCCAATCGAAGGCCCACTTAAGACCGGCGGCCTGCGCAGGCGTCTTGGCATCCGTTACGGACGTACCGTTGCCGCTGTTGCCGTAGCCGGCCCACTCGGCATCCCAATCAGGAGTCGTCGCATTCGGATCCACGACAATCTTGTCGGGATCGGGCATGGGCGAATCGTCGGTGGTATAGGCAAGCGTAACCTTATCGCCGCTCTTGAGCGTAATCTGGTTGGCGCAGAGTAAGGAGGACTCTCCATTGATATACAGGTGCCAGTATTTTTTGGTCGCAGCATCCCAGGCATACGGCTTGTGATCGAACGGCGAGTTGATGGAATTGAGGAACCAGTACTCACCACTCTGGGAGCCGTTGTACGTAACGCGCTTGGCCTTCAGAACCGCCTCAACAAGGTTCTGGGCAGTAGAGCCTTCGGGCAAAGAAACATTGCTTGCCGAGCCCCAGCGAGTATTGTTGCCGTTGACATCGGGGCCGATAACATCGACAGACCCAAGAACCTGACCGGGAAGGGCATCGGCGTCAGCACCATACATAAAGGTGACGGCGTCACCCTCTGTGAGTTCATAGTTGCCGGCACCGACCGTGGCGGACTTGCCATTTACATAAAACTGCCAATAACTGCCGGTCGCAGGATCATACTCATAGGTCTTATCGTCAAGCGGCGATTTAATTCCGCTGAGGTACCAGCCCCAAGACTCTTCTCTGGTAACAAGCTCAAGACCAGTCTGCTCAAGTAGATCCTTAGCGGTGGAGCCTGCCTTGAGGCTCGTCTGGCCCGTCGAAGCCCAAACCTGCTGCTTGCCGTCCTTGTCCTTACCGAGGACCTGAACGGAAGCATGGACAGAATCGGAGGGCAACTGGTCGCCCCAGCCACCGTAGAACCACGTAACGGTATCCCCAGCATGAATGGTGACATTGTCTGCCGGGTAGTCGCTCGACTTGCCGTTGATAAACAGCTGCCAATAGGTCGAATAATCTTGGGGCGTACCCAGCTCAACACCGTTGTACTTAAGACTCAGAATGAAGGAGCCCGCAGCAACGGCGTCAATATCATTCGCCTCGAGCGCGGCCTTCGTAAGGTCAAGCGCGCTCGAACCGGACGTCACCACATACTGCGCGTTGTCGACCCAGGTCTGAGTCTTGCCCTGTGCATCGCGACCAATGACGGTCACATTTGCGGCAACCTGGTCCTTAACGACAGGGGACGCGCTACCAGCCGTATAGGCAAACTCAATCTTCTGCCCCTGGGTGAGCTTGACGCCGCTCGCGCCAACCGAGGAAGACACGCCGTCGACGAATAGCTGCCAGAAGGCATCAGTCGTCGGATCGTAGGCAAGCGTGCGACCATCGCTGGGGGATGTGATGCTTTCGAGGTAGAAACCGTATGCCGTGTTCGGTTCGTACTTCGCCTTGAAGCCCGTCTTCTCCTGCAGCTTAACGAAGGCGTCCGCAGCCGTCGCGCCCTCGTCGAGCTTGAGCTGCGTAGGTGCCACCCAGGTCTGAGCCTTGCCGTCGGCATCGGTGCCGATAATCGAGAACGAGACCTCGACTTGCTTCTTGGCGACATCGCCGGTTTCTGTCGGGTTCTCTGTCTGGACGGCAGCCGCGGCGGCAGATCCTGCTTGGCCAGTGGGCGCCGTCGAAGACTGCTCGCTCGTGGCAGGGCTCTCCCCCGTCGCCGAGCCTTCGTCGCCAGCTGCTGCCTCTGTTGTGTCGGCACTAGCTGCAGGCGCGCTCCCGGAATCCGAAACCTCGGCCTTGCCCTGGTCGGCAGTACCGCCCGCGGCCCCCGCGCCCTCACTCGGCGTCGCAGCCTGAGCCACAGCCTCGGCAATGCCCTCGGCGCCCTCGGCCCACAGCTGAGCCGGCGTGGTGCCAAAGACCATCGCGAAGGCCAGGAATGCCACCAGGCCGCGCTTGGCTACACCGCGTGCAATCGCGCCACGGCGATGCAACGAGGCGCGCTCGCGCTCGTCCTCAAACATATCCATTTGTCCCCCATTGTCTGTACTTGGAGCGTTGCCTTGAGGCTGCCCCGCGTCATCGCGCATGTTGCGCTCGAGTACCCCCATCGGGGTCCCCCTTCCCTCCAGAGCCCTATGCACACCGACGGCATGAGCCGCGGTCGCGTGCAAGATGGGGGGCGATCCGACTTAACCTTAACGGCTCAGGCGCGCCGTCCGATCTGCGACGCGAACATCCCGAGCCAAGAGGAATTACGGTTACTGGTACAGCCGGGGACTTGCACCCCGATTCTCCCAAACGCGCAGGAAAACCGCGCATTCGTGCGTCTCCGCACCACCATCTAGGCCATCTATTATTACTGTCAATATGCTATCACGCAAAAGGGCCTCGCACGCAGGCGAAGCCCAAGGTAAAAGCTATTGTTTGCGATAGGAAAATGCGGTGACAGTCGCAGCCTCTAGTGCTTGCCGCCGTGACTGTTGAGCCAGATATTGCGGCCCAGCATAAGCGCCAGCACCAGCGCGCTCACGTAGCCCATAAAGCCAATGACCGGGATACCAAACACAACCGGCTCGATGCGTGCGTAGTACACCACCGACGAACCGATAAACAGACCGGCGATCACAATTGCCATCGACATGCGGTCGATAATTCCACCCAGCTGTCGCAGCGCCTTATCGCTGCTCATGATCTGCGTGTTCACCTTAAGCTGGCCGCGCGTGAGCATGCGCGAAGCCAAGCCCAGATACTCGGCCGCCTCGAGCGAGCCCTTCGCCGCGCGATAGCTGCTCGCGGCAAGATCGCTCCCCATATCGCGCACGCGCGCATAGGTGCTTTTCTCGTTTTTAATATGCGTCTGGATGATCTGGATCATGTTGACGTTGGGCATGTACTCGGTCAGCAAACCCTCGAGCGTCACCATGCCGCGAGCGAACATCGTCACCACGCTCGGCAGCTCAACGTCATTCTTACGCGCGAGGTTTAACAGCGAGGTCAAAAACTCGCCGATATCCAGATCCTTCAGGTCAAGGCCCGCAAAGTCAGCCACGATAAAGTCAAGATCGGACAAAAACGCTGAATGATCGAGCTCGGCTGAATCGCCGCGCGTCACGGCAAAGCGCATAAGCGAATCCTTGAGCTTGGGCACGTCGCCCTCGGCCACGGCGAAAATCATGTCCTTGACGATACCGCGGTCGTGGCTCGACATACGCCCGACCATGCCCAAGTCGATAAAGTAAACGATGCCGTCCTTGAGAATGATGTTTCCCGCATGCGGGTCGGCATGGAAAAAGCCGTCGTCGAGCACCTGCGTCGAGTAGTCCTCGACGATTGCGGCACCGATCTTTTCCAAGTCATAGCCCTCGGCCACCAAGCGTTCAGGATCGGCGATCGAAATGCCGTCGACGTAGTCCATGACCACCACATGCTCGGTGCAAAGGTCCAGGTAAGACTTGGGACACGACACGCCGCGCACGCTCTTATGGAACTCATAGAAGTCGTTAAGGTTTTTGGCCTCGGCCAAAAAGTTGGTCTCCTCGCGAAACGAGGTCCACAATTCCTCGACTACGCCGTGCAGGTCAACGAATTGATCGGTGTTGACGAACTTGGAAACGATACGCACCACCGAGCGGATGATATCGATGTCCTGTGCCATAACCTGCTGCGCACCTGGGCGCTGAACCTTGACGGCCACGTCCTCGCCCGTCACCAGACGAGCGCGGTGCACCTGCGCGAGCGATGCGCTACCAAGCGGATTTGGGTCGATCGCATCGAACATCTCCCCCAGGCGCAGGCCGTATTCTTCTTCCAGACAACTGAGTACGACCTCGTACGGCACCGGCTCCACGTCAGAGCGCAGACGACGCAGCTCGTCGCAAAAGCGTTGCGGCAGAATCTCGGACCGGTTGGCCAGAATCTGCCCCATCTTAACGAACATGGGGCCGAGTTCCTCGAGCAGGCGGCGCAAACGAACCGGCGTGAGGTTATCCCACACGCGGTACTTTTTGACCAGGCGAACAATCTGCCCGATGCGCTCGCGGCGACCCGCCGGCGTGAGCTGGTATTCCTCATCCGGCGCCATCGCCTCGGGCTCCTCGGGGACCATATCGACAGCGCGCGGCTTCTTGCGAGGGCCCGAGACGGCGGCATCGACCTCATCGACAACCGCCGCCTCGTCACCCAAGGGATCTAGATTGTTGTAATCGGTGGTGGAATCTGCCATCTGCGCTGCTACTCGGCCTCTTCGGTATCCTTCGCATCGTCGGGCTCAACGGACTCGACGGGCACCGAGGTCACGTTGTCCTCGACCGAATCGACGATGTCGCGCACATGGGCCAGGAAGGCCGTGCGCTCGGGAGCGGTCATAACGCGGACGCGAGCCAGAATGAGTTCGTCGAGCACGCGCTGGGCCGCGGTCTCGCCCTGCATGCCCAGACGCTCGGTCAGGTCGGAGATAGTGCCACCAGCCTGCTCGAACATGTCGGACACGCTGCGGGCGATATCGGGGGCGCCTGCGTCCTTGCGCACCTGCTCACCCTTGGTATTAAGGTCGTCGAGAACCTTCTTGCTGCCCTCGACGGCAACGGCGGCGGCGCCGAAGCCCACGTTGATGGCACCGTTAACAAGCTGATCGAGTTTCATAACCATGGTTGGCTCCAATCACAAACAACTGCATTGGCGTTCTTGTACCCAAGATTGAGCGAAAGCGACAAAGCGTTTTAGCGCTATACGATCGACGGGAAATCCCTACCTCACGTTGTCGTTCATCGCGAAAGAGTTCTTCATGGCGCAGCTCGTGGTGTAGAGCACCTTGCCCAGCAGAGCATCGGTCTCCACCCGCACGCGCTCGGCAAACTCCTCGTTGGCGCGGGCGAGCTCGGCAGGCACTTCGGCCTCGGGCAGAACGGCTGCGGCAGCATCGACGTCATGGATCTGCTTGTGGCCCATGCCACCGACCTTCTCCTGATAGTCCTCCACGGCGCGGCCGCACTCATGGAAGCGAACGTCAGCCAGCGCGCCGATCAGGCGGTTGGCCCAGTAGAAGTTTTCGGACGTCACGCGAGCCTGTGTATCGGCATAGTACTCGGGCATGGTCTCGACGTTGGCGTACAGCGGAACCAGCGCGTTAAACGAGTTGGAACCAAAGGCCATCCACTGCACGGCGCGATAGGCCGGCTGCGCATAGGGGCGCAGCTGCAACACGGCGAGCTGGCTGTTGCGGTTGATGCCGATGGGGCGATAAGCGCCACGCGTGGCAGGCGTGCCCTTGCTGCCGTAGCAGTCGTACTCCGTGCCCTGGTAGTGGCTCGAAAGCACATACTTAATGTCCTCGATGGTCACCTTGCGCTCGGGCACGCGGCTCCAGGGGATATCGTCGCTCTCGGGCGTGTAGTCGGCGTCGGGGCCGTCCCACACATCGCTGGGGTTGAGGCAGCGCTGCATGTACCACGCGCGCGGCGTGTTGTAGACATGATCGCTGTCGCTGTGCGAGCCAAAGGCCTCGCGCGGGTTAAAGACCACAGCCGGACCGTCGCCCTCAACGCCCAGCGTCAGGTCCAGATGCCACTCGGCCATCCAGGAGCGCAGGTCGGCAGAGCACATGTGGTTGACCTGGGCGCCCTCGGCGTCATCCAGGTCAAAGCTGTCGATACCCAGCTGATTGGGCATGGTCACATAGGCGTCATCAGGCACACGCTTGGCAATCCAGTGGTGACCGCCGATGGTCTCGATCCACCAGATCTCGTCCACGTCGCTAAAGGCGATGCCGTTGTTCTCGTAGGTGCCGTAGCGCTCGAGCAGGTCGCCCAGGATACGAACGCCGTCGCGGGCGGACTTAGCGTACGGCAGGACCAGGGTCACCATGTCCTCCTCGCCCAGGCCACCAGGCTGCGCCGGCACATAGCCGTCCTCACCCTCGTTGCCCTTGGCGGGCACGTAGTCCACGAGCGGGTCGGCGCCACGGACGCGCTCGTTGGTGGTAAGCGTCTCGGTTGCAGACATGCCAACGTTGAGCTCGTTGAAGCCGGCCTCGGCCCAGATGCCGTGGCCCGGGATAACGTCAGGGACGCTTGTGTAACGCATGGGATTGTCGGGCAGCTCAATGGCTAGGTGGCTCAGGACACTCGTGTAGACACGCGGCTGCTCGTCGGGATGCACCACGCACATGCGCTTGGGCTCAAACACCCCGTTGGACGAGTCCTCGTTGCGGGCGACAAGGGTCGACCCGTCGTAGCTCGCGTTCTTACCAACCAAAATCGTTGTGCACGGCATGCGCATCCTCCTTGAGCGAAGAAATCAAACGATAACAGTGTATCGCTTCGCCGCAGAAAGGGCGAAACCACGGCGCTGGCAACCCCTGTGGTCAAAAAATGCCAAACATGAGTACTGTCACCAATTTAGTAACAGCAATTTTGCTACGCATGGGTGTCGGAAGTCTACATCTGTTCAATAATTAGATGATGTAATTCCTCATAGGTCCAATAAAATAGGCTCTCTATCGATAATAAATATCGTTAGAGAGCCAAATTGGCCTAAAATATATGTGACTATCTTGGCAACAGTACTCATATTTGACGTTTTTTGACCACGTGGTATATCGCTAACCCCTCAAACAGCCCAAAACGCCTATTTCGATGCACGCTCCGCCGCCTCGATCACGTGTTTGGCGAGAATCGCCGTCGTTACAGCGCCCACGCCGCCCGGTACGGGAGTAATCGCGCCAACGACCGGCTCCGCGGCAACAAAATCGACGTCACCCACCAGCTTGCCAGCGTCCTCATCCCAGTTAATGCCAACATCGATGATCGTCTGATCCCCGCGAACGGCATCCACGCCAATCGTACGCGCGCGTCCAACGGCCGCAACCACAATGTCGGCAGAACGGCACTCGGCAGCCAAGTCGCGCGTATGCGTATGGCACGTCGTCACCGTGGCATTGCGCGCCGTAAGCATGGCGGCAACGGGACGGCCAATCACCAGCGATCGACCGACGACCGCGACCTTGGCCCCATCCAGCTCAACGCCGTAATGATCAAGCAAAGCAAGCACGGCCTCGGCCGTACAGGGGGCAAAACCCTCGCCTCGCCCCGAAAGCGTGGTAAGCAGCGAGGCCGGCGTCATGGAGTCAACGTCCTTGGCGGGATCGAGCGCTGCGGCGACGGCGTTCTCGTCAAGGCCGGCGGGCAGCGGGCGGAACATCAGACAGCCATGAACAACAGGGTTGGCATTGATGTCCTTAATAGCCGCCAGCAGCTCATCCTGCGAAACATCGGAGGGAAGCAACACGCGGCGAGCCTCGATGTCAACCTTCTCGCAGCGCTTGAGGGCGCCACGCTCGTAGGATAGATCGTCCTCGCGCTCGCCCACACGAACGATAGCCAGCGTCGGCACGATGCCCTGTTCGCGCAGGGCGGCGCAGCGAGCAGCGAGCTCATCGGTCAGAGCACGGGCAACGGGAGCGCCTTTAAGCAGCACGGCCATGGCTATCCCCTCTTCCTTGCGGCGTCGGCGGCACGGCGCGCCAGCGCATCGGCGCGCGGCAGCCACGTATCCAGCAGCTCATCACACGCCGCCTCGAGCTCCTCGGCGCGCGCCCGGTCTTTCATAGACGTGGTATTGGCAAAAAGCGTCAGGCTCGCGCCCTGCATGGCGGCGCGGCAGAACACGGCACCGCACGCCACGTCTGACAGCAGCTGACGCGAGCCCTTGTCGGCCATGTCCTCGAGCAGTGCCAGCGCGCGTCCGCAGGCATCCATAATCCGATACGGAGGCATGGCCGCCACGCGCAACGCATCCTGAATCGCCGCGGGTCGAGCCGGATCATCACGAGGAATACCGTATGCCGCGGACACCTGGCCGTATGCACGAACATCCTCGGCAACCAGACCCACAAGTTCCTGCGCCAACTCGTCTGCCTGGGCAAACGCGTGCGTCAGATCGTCCATGCGATCGGCAAGCGCGGGGTTCGTCGCGCCATAGCGAGCAACCATTCCGCAAAGCGAGGCGCCCAGCGCGCCCACAAAGGCGCTCGCACTGCCGCCGCCGGGCACCGGCTCGCGTGCGGCAAGCGCCTCGGCAAACTCTCGACAGGTTTTATCCATCATCTCTTGACTCATCGAAACACCTCTGCCCACCGCGCCGGCCACCACGGGCCGCACGCATAATAAAAAAATGGGACAACGACGCCAGGAAGCGGTTGTCCCATTCATCGATCTTGTCCAAGCCAGTCTAGCCCATAAGACAAAGACTGTCAGGAGCTCTGGCTATCGGTGTTTCCGATTGCCGGCTATAGGCACGGGCGCCTAGTCCACCTGAAACGTCGGCAGCAGTGTGTCGATAATCTTCAATCCCATGTCGCGGTTTGCAGTCGAGTACTCCAAATGCGCCGTGGCAATCGTCGAATCCGTGACGATCGTCTTTTCGTAAATGATCGTGTCGCCCTCGCGCCACGAGACCACGTACCAGTTGTCGCCCTCTGCGGTATAGAGGTCGGCCTTGCCCGAGGTGTCCTCATCGACGAACATCTCGTGTGCAGTTTCGTCGTTAATGTTGACGTAGCCAAACAGGTTGATTACAAAGCCCGTCTCCGGGTCCTCATACCTGGCGCCGCTGCCGTTGGGAGTATCTTCCATCTCAAAGCGATTGGGAATCGACATGCTATAAGGATGCATGTCGTTCGTGTACGTATACACGTCGGTTAGGTAATCGTCCGAATCGCCCGAACCGTAGTATGCCGACTCGTCCTCGGGAACGGCCTCGTCATCGGACGACGAGGATTCCTTGGCCTTGGACTTGTCGCTCTTCTTCTTGGCAGAAGAATCTTTCTCGTCCGAAGACCCGGTATCGATCACCGAGATTTGCGTGTCAGAGCTCTTGGACCCATTAAGCATCGTGAGTGCAAACACCGTGCCGCCACCGATGAGGACCACAGCAGCACATGCCACAGCGATAATGACCGGCGCCTTGCTCTTAGGCTTTTGAGGCGCAGGCGCGACCGGCGGCATCGACTGGGTTAGACCCGGGGCAGAGGAAGGGCCAGCGCCCGTAGGCGTCGGCACGGAACCACCCGCCAGCGAGGCCCCGCAATGCGTGCAAAACGTCGATCCATCGGGAACTTGCTGTCCGCATTTTTGACAGAACATCGTTCGACCTTTCGTGGTTTAGCTTTTGTCACAGCCAAGTCTAAAACCTTAAGCCGGCATCGCTGTTGCGCAACATTGGGAGGATTAACCAAGCCGCACGCTTGCCCAGTGCCAGGCCCACCTTGCGGCAAGCCCGCACACGCAAACATGGGACATATGGCCCACCTTTCGAGACTCCCGGGCAGCACAAGCTGAGGCATATCTATAAGTAAGGAACCCGTTGGGGCACGGCCGCGCAACGGCCACAAGCGATGAACGGAGGCATAAGCCGGACAGTACACAGAGACATCCGCCGCCAGCGCAATCAGTACCCCAACAGCATACGGCGCCGTGATGTCACCGGCAGACAAGGAGGACGCCACCATGAAGAAAAAGACCCTATCAATCCTTTCCCTTTGCATCGCCCTCTTTGCCGCGTTTGCCCTTGTCGGCTGCGGCGGGAGCGCATCGGGCGGCGGCAGCGTCCCCAAGAGCGAGAGCAAGGAAAAGGCCCCCGTCGCCAAGAAGACCGACTTTATCTGGTTTAAGGTCGAGATGCCGGAGGGCGTTGGTGTAAGCGATTCCGCCGGCAAGAACGCCGACAGGGTCCAGCTCACCTTCCCCAAAGACGAGAACGGTTCGGCCGATCGCTTTATCCCCGTTTGGAAAAAAGCGCTGACGGCCGAGGAATCCCACGCCGACCAGGCGGAAAAGAAGGGGGACACGTTCCAGTGGAAGGACGGCGGGTCCGTCGAGTATAACGGCAGGACGTGGCTCGTCGGAACATACGAGGACAACAGCGGCATCTCAACCATGCTTTTTACCGACGTTGAGCCGGGAAGCGTCTACGTCCTCATCTCGAACTTCGACCAGCACAAGAAAGAAGCTGAGGCGCTCCTCAGCTCCATCGAGTTCCCCGATGACATGGCGAAGGCAGTTGCCGAGGCACGCGAAGTCGAGATTTCGAGCATCGAGATCAGGCATTAGGGGCTCGCACGCAGCATCGCATGCGCAGTCATTAAATGATCGGGCACCCAACACCGGGGAGGGTCGATAGCATCGGCCCTCCCCTCTTTTACACCCGCGCATATTGCCACTTGTCGGCGCAAATCCAGCCCCCAGAATGGGACACATGGCCCACCCTAGCGAGCCATCCACGCGTACAGTAAAGGCAGGTAATCCATGGGCGGTTACAGATCGAGGAGGACACGACCATGAAAATGAAGGCCTTTGCGATTCTCACCCTCTGCATCAGTCTCTTTGCCGCGGTTGCCCTGATGGGCTGCGGTGGCAGCGGTGGCGCTACCGGCAGTGGCGGTGGCGGCGGAGCAGAAAAGCCAGCCGTGGATATGAGGACCGACTTCATTTGGTTTAAAGTCGAGGTCCCCGAGGGCGTCGAGATCACCGACGTTGCCGGCGACACGGCCGACAGGGCCCAGTTTAAGTTCACCGAGAGCGAGCACGCCAGCGATCGCTTCATCCCTGTCTTCGACTCTGACAAGAACGCCGACGAGCTGTTCGACTACGAGGCCAAATGGAAGGCCAACTTTGAGTGGACCGAGAATGACCCCGTCAAGTACAACGGCAAGACATGGCGCAACGCTTCCTATACACACTCGGGCGGCGTGACGACCGAGTACTTCACCGAAGCAGGCGGCGGCAGCGTCTACGTGCGCATCGACAACGTCGAGGAGCACAAGGACGCCGTCGAAGCCATGATGAAGTCCCTGGAATTTGCCGACGACATCGCCAAGGCAAAGACCGAGGCCATGGACGTCAAGCTCGAGGATATCGAGATCAAGCGCTAAAGCTCCAACGGCATGCAGCAGCGCCGTTTTAGCTCAGCCGGGATGCAAGGTGCGACTCCTTGCATCCCGGCTTTTTGTGTTCGAAAGCGCCCGGTCACATCACCATGTTCAACGCATTCACAAACTCCTGAGCTTGGAAGCGGCTGCTCGGGCTAAAGACACAAGCAGTCAACAACCTGTTGCGCAGGAAAACGTCGCGGCCCTTGACCCTGTTGACCCCCGTAATGTCCTTAAGATAGACAATCTCGGTGTGCTTGCCGCCGAGAACGCCCTTCTTAAGCACCTCAAGGCGATTCGGGTAGATCTTAACGTCTTTAAACCTACCCGAACCTTTGTCCTGGAATAGCAGCGTATTGTTGTCCATGCGCGTCACTCCCGTGGGGCTCGCTAAAACTGTCTCTATGGTCACATTTTAGTCACCGCAAACCCTTTTCGCGGTCGCGCACGGAGCACCAAATCGTGTCCGCACGAGCAAATAAACTAATACCGCAAGGACTATAAGCCGTTATCCAAGGATGGTGAAATAAAACAAGGGATTAGCAATGGCTAAGATTTAAGTCTAAAACCCTTAGTAAGTGCTAATATATAGTTATTGAAAGAGGCTGAGATGCAGAGACGCGAATTGATCCGTATCCTCGAAGAAGCCGGCTTCATCTCGAAAGGAAGCACCAATCACGAGAAGTTCGTCAAAGGCGACAAGCTCGTGCTCGTGAAACGCCATCGAGAGATCGAGGAGCAAATTGCCAAAAGAATCCTAAGGCAGGCAGGGCTTCGATAGCTCATCCTCATCACATTTCGCATCGCTTTTTAAAGGAGGTCTTACATGGTTTACGTATGGGAATTCGAGTTCTTTGATTCGGACGGCGTTGTCGACGCTGTGCCATGTGGCTCGCTGGGCGGAGGTGGAACGTTCGGATCCGACCTAAACGACGCTGTCGAAAGCGCCGCTGATTTTCTCGCATGCATGGTCGATGACCACCTAATGGGCGGCGTTGACCTGCCTGCGCCGGACTTTGGCCACGAGCCGCAGCACGGTGGCAAGATTATCGTCGTGGCCGTCAGTCGCGAACTCAACGATATCCCCGCCGTCACCGCAGCGGATGCCGCGCGCATACTTGGCGTTAGCTCGGCAAGAGTATCACAACTGATAAATGCTGGACTGTTGGATTCATGGAAGGATGGCACCAAGCGCATGGTATCCAAAGCTTCCATCGAGGCACGACTCGCCGACGCTCCAAAGGCAGGACGCCCAAAAGAAATGCCTGTTGCCGTGTAAAGAGACGTCTAGGCATACCATTTTGGCATATTGACTATTGAGTTCTCTCGATTCGCGACGCACTGCGTCGCGAATCGAACTGAACATATTGCCGCAGGTAGCCGCGCATCCTCAATCCAAAGTACGAGAGGTGTTTCCCATGACAGACAGACCGAAAACAACGCTACGCGACTGTATTTACGGGCTTGCCGTCGGCGACGCGTTGGGCGTTCCCTACGAGTTCAGGCCCCGCGGCACGTTCGAATGCACGGACATGATCGGCTACGGCACGCATGGGCAGCCCGCCGGCACTTGGAGCGACGACACATCTATGACGCTTGCCACCTGCGACTCGATTAGGGAGCTCGGGCATATCGACACCGCAGACATGCGCGACAAGTTCGTAAGCTGGATTGCCCGTGGCGAGTATACGATTGACGGCGTTTTCGATTACGGTGGTACGACCGCCTGCGCCTTGCACACCGGCAAAGGTGGCTCCGGCGAGCGCGACAATGGCAACGGATCGCTCATGCGCATCGCTCCCCTGGCGTTCACCGATGCGACGGACGAAGAGGTCAGAAAGGTCTCCGCGATTACGCACGCCCACAGAACGTCAACCGACGCATGCATCATATATGTCGAGCTGATGAGGGATGTGATGAACGACGTGCTCCCCTCGTGGGCACTCCATCTGAAAGGCGTGCCCGAGTACGAAATCAGGTCCGGCGGCTTCGTGCGCGACACGCTTAAGGCAGCCACTTGGTGCTTCGTCAACACTAACAGCTACGAAGATTGCGTGCTTGCCGCCGTCAACCTGGGCGACGACACCGACACCACCGCAGCCGTCGCCGGCGCCCTCGCCGGCACGGCCTACGGTCTCAAAGCCATCCCACAGGAGTGGGTCGACGCCCTACGCGGAAAAGAGCTGATTGAGAGCTGCCTGTTTTAGGGCGCCATTCAAGAAATAAGGCAGGAGGCGTCATGGAGAGGAAGATCGCAAATATAGACGAGTTCCAAGTGGACGAAAACGGGATTCCGCTATTTCCAGCAGGACTGAAGGAAGAAGCCAACCTCTATGTCCTCCCCGACGAGCGTTACCTCCCCTGCGGGGTCTACAGGACCGAAGATGGCGGTCACTCATTTATGAGACATCCGGGCTCAGCTTCTTCGGGCAGATGCCTGCTCAACTCACAGAGAGCTAGAGGCTTGATTGCCCGTTAGATCGACACTGGTCCAAACCATGGGATGGGCAGGATGTCCCCCACCGCGGCCTGTGAGGTGAAATCTTGACCGCCGCGGAATCCGCCTGCGGGCAACGCTCCGATCTCCGATTGGGGTGAAGCCTATGAACTTGTTTCTTGAAATCCTGCGCCTCTCGATGTATGTGACCGGCATTACCCGGAACCTCTACTCGATCTGGCGGGAATATAAGCAGTAACGGATAGCGAAGGGAGTCATGAAAAGGGCCGGTTGCAGCCGGCCCTTTAGACATTAGCACCTGCGTTGCCCGCGTCTCCGAAGTTTGAGTAGCTGAGGAGCGGGTTCCGCGGCACATCCTGATTTTACCCAGTGAGACGGCTCCTTTGCAGTCGCTCCACCGTTTATTTACATCTGCCATCACGGGCGGGGTGTTGCGCACTCTCGCGAGCCAACCGGCACCACTCCCCTACTTACCAAAGATCGCAGCGAACAAGCCCTTGCGTTTGGGCTTCTCCTCTCGGTAGGAACCCTCGACGGCGGCTGCAACCTGGCGCGGTTGCTCGCCGTCTCCACGGCGCACGATCTGGTATAGGAACGGCGATTTAACATATTTGACTTCGATGGGCGTGGCGTGCACGGTGCTCTCGCCGGACAGATGCAGGCTCGGGTTGAGCGGCGCCACGATATGCGTCTCGCGCTTGTCGCTAAACACCACCGCGGCCGCACGACCCGTCTGGCCGTTCACGGCGATGCGCACCTGCTCGCCATCGCGGCTGTCCGTCGCCGGACGATCGACAAAGTAGACCGGCACCATCACCAGGCCGTCCTTATGCTTGCGGGCCTTGCGCGCCCAAGTGCGGATGCTCTTTTTATTGAGCCCCAGCACCGCCTCGGCATCGTTGCCGGCAATGTCGAGCGCCAACTTATCAATGACCACCTGGTCCTTGGTAGACGCATCGACGGAGACAACGCGAAAGTCACCTTCCTGCATGGCGGGATCGAACGGACCGACCTTGGCAAAGTCCCACGGCTCCAAAATGCCCATGAGGCGAACGTCCAGGTAGTTTGCCCTGGGGTATGCCCAGTCGAGCACCTCGTAGTACACCAGGGTTTCCTTGCTCAGGCCCTTGCCCGGGAAGCTCGCCATCATACGCAGGTCCGCCAGCGCCATGGGGAAATAGAAGAGCATCATGTCGTTTTGGATCGCGTCTTCCACGTCGTGCCCGGCAAAGACATCCGGGTACTGGCGCACCAGCTGCAGCGCGTTGGCACGTGCCTGCTGCGGCGAGATTTCGCAGGGAATACCCTGCTCCGGCACATACTCCGCACCCACGCCCATGGTCAGACGTTTGCTAAACGTACCGGGCTTGAGCAGGTCGGCAATGCCGATCTTGTTGCCGCAGGACGGGCACTCAAACACACGCTGCGTTGACTCGCCCTCAAAGGACGCTCCGCAGAAGGGGCAAGGAATGCTCACATGCGTGGCCTCTTGGAGCTCCTGCGCCGTGCCGCGATCCTCCCACAGCAGATGTTCCAGGACCGACTGATTGCGCCAGTGCGAATTGAAGAAATACCAGTCCGGGTCCTCCGGGCGCTCGAGTTGCGACACATGCGTGAGCTTAAGCAGCCCATCGACAACCGTCAGCGGCGCATGGCGAATGCCCAAGGCGCTTTTGGGCTCCCCCGCATCGGCCTGCCACGGAATGACCGCACCGCAATAGGCGCACTCAAAGCTGCGCTTAGCCTGGTGTGAGTACATGGGGCCGCCGCAGTTTTGGCATTTAATAGCAAACATCTCATCCATGGAAACGTCCTCCTTTGCACAGGGGCTGTCGACATTAAGTATGTCGAGTAAACAGTCATATGCCCATACCCATGTGGCCCAAAATGGACCACCCAGGCAGACGAGAAGACTCGCTCGTTAGCACCGGCAGACTATTGCTGCATTTTCTGATCATCGGTGCACGGCGCCCCCGCGCGAGCTACACTATCCCCTTAAACATGATTGTGAGGACGATCGCCATGCTATTTGTTCATCGACTGGTACATAAACTTGTTCCCGGCAGCGAGGGCGAACCGGTCGATGCCGGCACCCGCACCAACGCGGGCTTTGCCGCAAGCCTCATCTGCATTGGCCTCAACATCACCCTGTGCCTGGCCAAGGGCATCGCGGGCCTGCTCGCCGGTTCCGTCTCCCTCATCGCCGACGCTTTCAACAACCTCTCCGATGCCTCGAGCAACATCGTGAGCCTGCTTGGGTTCCGCCTTGCCAGCCGCCCGGCAGACGAAGGTCACCCCTATGGCCACGGCCGCTATGAGTACCTAGCCGGCCTATTCGTCGCCGTCCTGGTTTGCGCCGTCGGCATCAACCTGATCCTCGAGTCGGCCACTAAGATCATCAAGCCTTCCCCCACCGCATATTCGGTGCTCTCCTTAGCCGCCCTCGTCTTGTCCATGCTCGTTAAGCTCTGGATGGCCGCGTTCAACCGCGCACTGGGCAACCGAATCGATTCCGAGACGCTCATCGCCACAGCACAGGACTCCAAAAACGATGTCATCACCTCGGGCGCGGTCTTGACGGCAGCACTTATTTCGCAAACGACCGGCTTTGACCTCGATGGCTGGGCAGGCCTGGGCGTGGGCATCTTCATCTGCATCAGCGGCATGGGCCTCGTGCGCGACGCCATCAGTCCACTGTTGGGACAGGCACCCAGCCCTAAGCTTGTTCAAGCGATTCGCGACAAGATCATGTCGTATCCGCAGGTCCTGGGCACGCACGACCTCATGGTGCACGACTACGGCCCCGGCCGCCAGTTTGCCAGCGCCCACGTGGAGATGCCCGGCGAGGGCGACGCGTTTGAGCACCACGAGATCCTGGACACCATCGAGCACGACATCAAGCGCCAGATGGGCATCGACATCACGCTGCACAGCGACCCCATCGCCACCACAGGCGACGACCTGCGCGGCTGGGTCAAGCGCGGTGTCATGCAGATCAATCCCGCGCTCTCCATCCACGACCTGCACGAGCACGACGGGTTCGTTTCGTTTGACCTGGTGCGTCCCGACGGCTTTGACATATCCGACGAGGAGCTGCTGGAGCTCGTCACGCGCATCGTGCACGAGCGCCGGCCCGATGTCTCGTGCGTCGTCACATTTGACTCGGGCTTTAGCTCGCCCGAGCGTCCGGCAGAGCAGCTGTAACCCCGCTCCGCTCGGCCGCTAGTTTCCCTGTGCACCCAAAATGCCGTTTTGTAGGGCGTTCCAGGCATCTGTCGCCATGTCTCCCAAGTTCTGCGCGGTATCGCCCAGGTTTTGTGTCGTATCGCCCAGCTCTTGCGCCTTGTCTCCCAATTCCTGCGCCTTGTTGCTCAGGTCCTCCAGCATGTTGGAGCTCGAGCTGTCGGTGCCGCTTTGGCCGTCGGACGAGTTGCCCGAGCTGTTCTTATGCGTGAGTTGAATTTCAAGGTTACCGTTGTCGTTATAGTAGGCAGAAGTAACGACCCAGTTGGCATCGACGACGGGCGTTGAGCCATCATCAGTCAGAACCACGGCATTCGAAAGATCAGCGCCGCGCGACTTGAGAATCTTTTTGGCGTTGGACCAGTACTGTCCCGGGATATCGCCCAGCTCTACTGCACCCACCTGGGCGACCTCTGTCTGCTCGGCCGTCGTGCTGGTTGTAGCACCTCGCTTGTTGAGCATGCCCGACACAATGGCGAACACAATCGAGAGGGCAAAGAAGATCGCCAGCACAATGAGGATCTTCTTGATCACGCTCGACGAACGCGACGGCTTCTTCTCCTCGTCCTCGCCATATTGCGGAATCGACTTGGGGTACTCGCGATACGGCTCCCGCGACCCGTAGCGAGGCTGCGCCGTGCGAGGCATATACGTCGTCTGCTGAGGCTGCGAAATGGGATTCTGCGGCAGGTCATCATAGGGATTCGGCGTCGAGGCGGCATAAGAATCCTGCGGCGCGTAATCAAACGGGTCCGGAGCTGCGTTGCCATAGGGGCCATGCGAAGATGCAGCGTAAGAATCCTGCGCCGTGTCGCCATAGTCCATAACCCGGGTGGGCTCGGCAGAAGGCTGCGTCGCGGCGGGGTCGGTATAGCCGGGGTTGGGAACAACGCGGGTCGCATCGGCGCTATCGCCAGCCTGCGCGGAACCGTAGCCGCCCATCACGGTTGTCTTGTCCTGATCCATGCAACGATTCCTTTCCGTCGCCCGTAAGCATCAAGTTATCCATGCATTCTACCCGCGCAAAAGCCTATGATGGGCAGAGCCCGTCGGTATCTACAAGACAAGCGCGGCCAGAAACAAAAGCCCCGCCGGGCCTTGGTAGGCGCGGTGGGGCGGGCAAGCGGCTATGAGCAGCAGGCTTAGAACAGGCCGGTGATGTTGCCGTCGTTGTCGACGTCGATGTTCTCGGCCGCGGGAACCTTGGGCAGACCCGGCATGGTCAGAACGCTGCCGGTCAGCGCGACCACAAAGTGGGCACCGGCGGAAACCTTGAGCTCGCGTACCGTGATGCGGAAGCCCTCAGGAGCGCCCAGCGCCTTGGCGTTGTCGCTAAAGCTGTACTGGGTCTTGGCAACGCACACCGGCAGGTTGCCAAAGCCGTTCTCGCGCAGCTCGGCGAGCTGGCGCTTGGCAGCCGGCGTAAAGTCGACGCCATCGGCGCGGTAGACCTTAGTGGCGACAGCCTCCAGGGCGTCGGCCACATCGGCACCGTCCTCGTAGGCAAACTTGAGCTCGCTCGGCTGCTCAATCAGGCGCATGACCTCATCGGCCAGATCGAGCGCGCCCTCGCCGCCCTTGGCCCAAACTTCGGACAGCTTCACGTTGACACCCAGCTTCTGGCACTCGGACTCGATGAGCGCAAGCTCGGCCTCGGTGTCCGTCGGGAAGCGGTTGATGGCGACCACACAGGGCAGACCGTAGACGTTCTGGATGTTGTCGACGTGGCGCAGCAGGTTGGGCATGCCGGCCTTGAGGGCCTCGAGGTTCTCCTCGTTGAGGTCGGCCTTGGCAACACCGCCGTTGTACTTAAGGGCGCGAGCGGTCGCGACGACCACGACGGCGTTGGGACGAACGCCCGTCATGCGGCACTTGATGTCCAGGAATTTCTCGGCACCCAGATCGGCACCAAAGCCGGCCTCGGTAATGGCGACATCGCCAAAGCGCATCGCCATACGCGTGGCCATGATAGAGTTGCAGCCGTGGGCAATGTTGGCGAAGGGACCGCCGTGGACAAACGCGGGCGTGCCCTCGAGCGTTTGCACCAGGTTGGGCTTGAGCGCATCCTTAAGCAACGCGGCCATGGCACCCTGGGCCTTAAGGTCGCGGGCACGGACGGGCTCGCCGGCAAAGCTGTAGCCGACGACGATCTCGCCCAGGCGCTCCTTGAGGTCGCTGATGCTCGTAGACAGGCACAGAATTGCCATGACCTCGGAGGCGACGGTGATATCGAAGCCGTCCTCGCGCGGCACGCCCTGGGCTTTACCGCCAATGCCGTCAATGACGTGGCGCAGCTGACGGTCGTTCATATCGACAACGCGCTTCCAGGTGATGCGCTTAACATCGATACCGAGCTGGTTGCCTTGCTGAATATGGTTGTCGAGCATGGCGGCCAGCAGGTTATTGGCGGCGCCAATAGCATGGAAGTCGCCGGTAAAGTGCAGGTTGATGTCCTCCATGGGGATGACCTGCGCCCAGCCGCCGCCGGCAGCGCCACCCTTGACGCCAAAGACAGGGCCGAGCGAAGGCTCACGCAGGGCCACAGCGCTCTTGACGCCGCGACGGCGCAGTCCATCGGCCAGACCGATGGTCGTAGTGGTCTTGCCCTCGCCCGCAGGCGTGGGGTTGATGGCGGTCACGAGGACAAGCTTGGCCTGGTGATCGGTCGGCTCGTTGAGCAGGGAATAGTCGACCTTTGCCTTGTCAAAGCCGTACGGAATCAGATGCTTAACGTCGACGCCGGCGTTCTTGGCCACCTCGGTAATAGGCAGCGGCGTAACAGAACGTGCGATTTCGATGTCAGTAGGCATGGGCGGTCCTTTCGTTACCGGATGAGAAAAAGACCAATCCAGCATAGCACGGGCGCGCAATAGTAAAACACCCGTAACCGACGAACGGCGATATGTTTACCCAATGCCCAGCGATAGCCTACAAACCCATCCTAAACGGTCGGCTCAATTCCCAAATGCTCAAAGGTGCGAAGGGTTGCCTGACGGCCCTGGGGCGTGCGAATCATCAACCCGCACTGCAGCAGATACGGCTCATAGACATCCTCAAGCGTACCCGGGTCCTCGCCCACCGCACTGGCAAGCGTGGTCAAGCCAACGGCACGGCCGGAGAACGTCTTGGCGAGTGTCTCCAAAATGCGAATATCCATCCAGTCCAAGCCAAGCTCGTCGATCTCGAAAAACTCGAGCGCCTGACGGCAGATATCGAGCTCGATAGGGCCGTTGCCGCGCACCTGCGCGTAATCGCGCACGCGCTTGAGCAGGCGATTGGCAAGGCGTGGCGTGCCGCGCGAACGCGAGCCGATCTCGAGCGCGCTCGGATGGTCGATCGTCACGCCCAGGATAGTCGCCGAGCGCGTCACAATCTGGGCGAGCTCCTCGACCGTGTAGTAGTCCAGGCGATATGAAATGCCAAAGCGGTCGCGCAACGGGCCGGTCAACATGCCCGAACGGGTCGTGGCCGCCACCAACGTAAACTTGGGAATATCCAAGCGAATCGAGCGCGCAGCCGGACCCTTGCCGATCACGATATCGAGCGCAAAGTCCTCCATCGCGGGATACAGAACTTCCTCGACCGAACGGTTGAGGCGGTGGATCTCGTCGATAAACAGCACGTCACCCGGTTGCAGGTTAGTCAGAATGGCCGCCAGGTCGCCGGTGCGCGCGATGGCCGGACCGCTCGTCGTCTTAATCTGAGCGCCCAGCTCGTTGGCGATAACCGTAGCCAGCGTGGTCTTGCCCAGACCCGGAGGGCCCGAGAAGATCACGTGGTCGAGCGTCTCGCCGCGGCTCTGCGCGGCCTCAATCAGCACGCGAAGGCTCTGCTTGATATGCTCCTGACCGCAGTAGTCATCCAAGCGCTGGGGACGCAGGGTACGATCGACATCGAGGTCCTCGGGCGTCAGCTCCGAGCCCACCATGCGCTCACCGTGCGCCATGGATGCCGCCGGCGAGTTGCCGGGCGTCGCCCACAGGTCCTGAGAGTCATCGGCTTCCCACATCACGCATCCATTCCAAGTCGCTTAAGCGCCGCGCCGAGCAGATCCTCGACACGCATATTCTGCCCATCATACCCGCTCAGGGCAACATCGGTCTCCTGCGGGCTAAAGCCCATGGAGAGAAGCGCCGCGCGAGCGTCATCAATCGCCGAGGGAGCGGCGGCGGGCACCGGCATTGCGACCTGGCCGGGAATCACGTCGACCGGCACAAAGCCCTTGTCCTTGGCAAAGGTGCTCTTGAGCTCCAAGATGAGGCGCTGGGCGGTCTTTTTGCCCACGCCGGGCACCTTGGCCATGCCCTTGTCGTCCTCGGCCATCACCAGCGAATACAGCTGTCCCACCGTATAGGTGGAAAGCACGGCGAGCGCCAAGCGCGGGCCAACGCCCGAGACGGACACGAGCCGGTCGAACATCGTGCGCTCGTCCTTGGAGGAAAAACCGAAAAGTGTCATGGCGTCCTCGCGCACCTGCATACGCGTGTAGAGGCGGACCTCGCCGCCGGACGTCGGCAACGTGGCCGCAGTGCTGCCCGAGATGCCGAGCTCAAAGCCAACGCCCGACACATCGACGACAGCAGAGCTCATCGTGGCTTCGACAAGCGTGCCGTGGAGCTGGGAAATCATCAGTATCCGGTTCCTCTCTGTTGATAGAACTCGCCACCGGTAAGCACCCGGGTGCGGCTGAGGTTTACATGGCAGATGGCGCAGGCCAGGGCATCGGCGGCATGGTCGGGATGCGGGTCGTGGTCGAGCTGCGTGAGCGTGCGTACCATGTAGGCGACCTGCCGCTTGTCCGCGGCGCCGGTGCCCACCACAGCCTGTTTGATCTGCATGGGCGTGTACTCGCCAATCTCGAGCGCGCACTCCGAAAGCGCCACGAGCGCAGCACCGCGGGCATGCGCCGTGGGGATGGCCGAGCGGACGTTGGCGCCAAAGTAGATGCTCTCGACAGCCGCGGTATCGGGGCGATAGCGCTCGACGACATCCTTAAGATCGCGGGCGATATGCGACAGGCGCACCGCGAGCGGACTTCCGGCACTGGTCTCGATGCAGCCATAGGCACGACAGCGAACCTCGCCACGCCGCTCCTCGATAATCCCCCAACCCGTATGGGCCAAACCAGGGTCGATACCCAAGATAACCAAGCCGACCTCCCCTCGTCACCAGCACAGCACAAAGCAAGGCCCCGCGCATCATTCACGAACGTCTGTTCTAGAATAACACAACGGGGTCAAGATGCTTAGTTGAAGTATCGGGGTTGGGAGCGAATCCCATCCCCAGTTTAGTTCTGCGAGAAGAATGGGAACCGTCGGGGATCAACCGGCGGATGCGGCATCGGGCCACCCTGGGGACCACCTTGCGAGCCGCCCTGACCGCCCATCATCTTATCGATGGCGTCCTGAACCTCGCCCTCGAACTTCTTCATTCCCTCGTGCAAACGACGCTGACCGTCCTCAGAGCGCAGCTCCTCCATCTGCTCGGGCGAAATACCCAGTAGCTCGCCCAGTATGCCCATCATCTCGCCGCGCATACGCTCACTCGTATCCTCGTCAGCAAAACGGCGCACCTCGGCGCGTGCCAGCGAATCAACCGTCATACGCTCCTTGCCGTTAAGCCCCAGGTCGGACCACGCGAGCATGTACGGCCAAGAGCGCTCGGCAAACGAGCGGGACGAGACGATCGGTGCCGTCGGCAACATGCGGCGGGCAGCCTCACCCTGTCGAACGAGCATCAGCAGCAGCGAGCAGGCCTCAGGCTTGCCAGCGGCCATCGGGATATCGTCGAAAGATCGATTGCGGTCCACGTGCGCCTCGAGCGCGCCATCGACCTCACCCGGCTCAAGCCCGCCGAGCAGCTGTGCCGCGCGGTCGAGCATATCGACCGGACCGTCAAGCGTCGAGAGCGCCTGCGCCAGCACTCGCTCCATACAATCTTCCACCGCGTTGAGCGTCACGAGCTCTTGGGGCACCACGGCAGACGTGCGGTTGCGCACACGCGTCACAAACTCAAGCGTCGACAGGTACACATCGCCAAAAGGCGCGTAATCGCCCTGATAGCCGCCGCAAAGCGCCGGCGCCGCCAGCGCGTACTCGGTCTTGGAAAGCGGGCTCAGCGCCATCGCACCCAGCTCGAGCGCCGTGTCCTCCAGCATGAGGCCCAGCGTGCGCGAGCGCAGACGCTCGGCATCGCCCGCCGACACGTCGCGATCGAGCACACGCGCCGCATCCGGCGCATCGCGCTCGACAGTGCGAATGTGCAGACGCTCGGCGATGGCGCGGACGGCGGCACAGCGGGCAGCCTCCACCTCCTCCTGCGCCGGCGTAAAAATACGGTTGCGCCCCAGCACCAGGCCAATCACATTACGCGGGCCCAGAGCGTCGACGGCCAGCGCCGCCAGCAGGGACGACGGCAAGTCACCCTCGAGTGCCAGCACAGCACGCGACGCACCGTGGGCTCGGGCGTTGTCGCGCACGGCGAGCACCAGCGCCTGCCACAGCCACTCCTCGGAACGGAACTCGGGCAGTTCGTGATCTTCCAGGGCATCGAGCATCACGCCGCGCTGAATCTCCTGAACCAGCAGGCTCTCCTCAAAACACGGCGCCTGGGCCACCACGCGACCGCAGTCGTCGAGCACAAACGAACCGCCGGTATACACCGACTCGTCATAGGCACCGACCGGCGCCATGCAGGCAAACCACACGCTGCGCTTGGATGCGATCTTGCGGTAGGCGCCGCTACGAACGGCGGCAATGGCAGCAGTCTCGCGGTCGGTCATGTCAAACGCGTTGAATTGGAAATACGCAATGAGGTCGACGCCAGTCGGCAGCATCTCGAGTTCGCGGTCCAAGTCAAAAATCACGGCGATGCGCACGCCGTCCACGTCGAACACCGGCGGCGCCCAACGTGTATCGTTGTTCTCGCCACGCTGCAGGGCAATGCTCGAACGCGCCGGCACCACATGACCGTCCTTAAGCATCATGTAGTCGAGCAGCGGCTGGCCCTCAAACGAAACCGCCGCGGGCACGATGCAGATCATATCGAGCTCTTGGATACGCCCGGCAACACCGGTCAGACCCGTCAGCACGTCGTGCTCAAAGTCGGCAGCGCCCACCAGGCCGCCGGGCAGGGCTCCCATAAAGAGCGGAGCTGGCACGCACAGCACGCGCGCGCCGCGCTCATGAGCCAGGCGCGCCTGGTCCTCGATGCGACCGCAAATGCCCTCAATATCACCCAGGCGCATATCGATCTGTGCAAGTGCGAGCTTCATGGCTCAGCCCTTTCCGTCGTAAACCATCGTTGTCGTAGTAAAAGCGCCGGCCGCATGATGCAGTCGGCGCTCGCATGTGCATATGCTAGCTATGATACCCCGAGCGGGGGCGCGCTCCTAGAACGTCGCGGACCACAGCCCATGCAGGTTGCAATAGGCATAGACGGTACCGGTCTTGGAGCCGCCGGCAAAAAACGTCGCGGGCTTCATGCCGGGCTCAAGGTAATGGACCTCCAGGCGGCCTTCGGCCTCAAGGGCAATCCACTCGATGTAGTGCTCGGGCAGCATGGGGTGCTCCGTCGAGCCAACGCGTGCGCGAATCACGTGACCGTCACGCTCGGTCTCGACGACGGGCACGTGCTTCTCGTGCGCCGCGTCCTCGGTGTTCGCGGTCAGCTCCGTGCAGCCGGCAGGGGTTGCAACGTCGTTGCCGAGAGCGGCGATGAGCTTACCGTCGGGGTCCTTAAAGAATTTCGCCATGATGTTCTCCTTTGCTGATGTGCCAATATTCCTGATGGTTCTTATGCCCAAATGCAGACAAACCATCCACGGCATAGCAAATGAACACATAACGGATCAGGCAAGCGGTCGGGCCAAAATGCGTCGACCGTCCTGCCCACTCCAGCAGTCCCACCCCGCGCGCAGCTAGCGCCCGTCGCCGCCGAGCAGTGTCAGAACATCTTCGCGGGTAAACAGCGCCGACGAGATGCCGTCGCCGCCGAGCACGCTGTTGACCAGATCGCGCTTGGACTCCTGCATCTGCATAATGCGTTCCTCGATCGTGTCCTTGGCGATGAGCTTGTACACGGTCACGGTGTGTTGCTGGCCAATACGATGCGCGCGGTCGGTCGCCTGATCCTGTGCGGCCACGTTCCACCACGGGTCGTAGTGAATGACCACGTCGGCCGCCGTCAGGTTAAGGCCCACGCCGCCCGCCTTGAGCGAAATCAAAAAGACCGGAACCTCGCCCGCTTGGAACTGTGCGACCATCTTGGCGCGGCTCTCCTTAGACGAAGCGCCCGTGAGCTTAAGGAAAGCGATGTCCTCCTTGGCCAAGCGCTTACCGATGATATCGAGCATGCCCGTAAACTGGCTGAACAACAGGATGCGATGCCCGCCGTCGAGGGCGCCGTACACGAGCTCCATGCACGTATCGAGTTTGGCGCTCCCCGCCTTGTAATCCTCGTAGTGTAGACGCGGGTCGCAGCAGATCTGGCGCAGCTTGGTAAGCTCGGCGAGCACCTTGAGCTTGTCTTTCTTAAACTCGGATGCTTCGCGATGCTGCACCTGCTGGGCGATGCGGTCCTGGTTGGCCAGGTAGAGCTTGCGCTGCTCGCCGGTGAGCTGCGCCATGACCGTATCCTCGATCTTCTCGGGCAGGTCGGCCACCACGTCTTCCTTTACGCGACGCAGCACAAACGGCGATACGAGCGCCTGCAGGCGGGCGGCGCTGTCGCCCTCGGCATGCTCGACGGGACTCTCAAAGCGCTTGGCAAACGACTCGCGCGTGCCCAGCAGGCCCGGCATCAAAAAGTCGAAGATGCTCCAGAGCTCGGATAGGCGATTTTCGATGGGCGTGCCCGTCAGGGCAAAGCGCACGCCGGCCGGCAGGCGCTTTGCGGCGCGTGCCACCTGGGTGAGCGGGTTTTTAATGTACTGGGCCTCGTCGAGCACCACGCGGGCAAAATCCTGCCCGGCGTACTCGTCGATATCGCGGCGCATAAGGTCATACGACGTCACGACCACGTTATGCTCTGCCACGCCGGCAATCTGCACGCGGCGCTGCGCCTTGGCGCCCACGATGGCGCACACATCGAGCGAGGGCGCAAAGCGCTCCAGCTCGGCAGTCCAGTTGTACACGAGTGAGGCCGGGCATACCACGAGCGTGGGCTTGGTGTCCCCCGCCTCCACGCGCGCCAGGATATGCGCGATCATCTGGAGCGTTTTGCCCAGGCCCATGTCGTCGGCCAAGATGCCGCCGAGGCCCAGGTGTTCGAGCGAGCCGAGCCACTGATAGCCGTCGACCTGATAGCCGCGCAGCGTGGCCTTGAGCGAGGCGGGCACCGTAAAGTCCATCTTGCCGAGCGTGTCCAGGCGCTCGACGGTACGACGGAACGCGGCGTCGCGATCGGCCTCGAGCGCCGGCGTGTGCGCAAGCATGCTATCGACAAACAGGGTACTCGACGCGGGAAGCGACACACCGTCGAGCAGGTCGACAGCATCGACACCCAGGTCCTCGGCGAGGCCATACGCGGCTCGGGCTCCCTCGTCCAGGCGAATGATGTCGCCGGACGTAAGGCGCGCAAACGTTTGATGACGCTTGTACGAATCGAGATAGACGGCAAGGTCTGCCGCCGAAAGCCCGCTCGCGCCCAACTCGACGTCGAGCAAGTTGCTCTTAACGGTGGCGCGCACCGAAAGTTTGGGTGCAGGGCGCACCGAGATCTGGCGCAGGCGGTCGCTGAGCATAACCTCGCCCAACTCGGACAGGGCAGACAGGCCCTCGGTCAGCAGGCAGAACAAGCTCTCGTCATCGCGCTCCTCAAACGCCAGGCCGCCCTCGTAGAAATCGAAGTACAGGGCCGCCGTGTCCATAACGCGAAACTCCGCCACCTCGTCGCGCGGCGGAACGCCCGGGCGGCGCTCTTCGAAGGGGCTGCCCGGAGCGCCCAGGCTAAAGAGATCTGCCGACCAGTCGCCGTAGGTAACCGTAATTATGCAGGTCACGAGCCCATCGTCGACGCCAATCTCAAAATGGAAGCTCGCCTCGGGTGCCACGGCATCAAGGGCGGCGGGAGCGGTCAGGTCGGTGTAGTCGCGCAAGATCGGCAGCGCCATGCGGCAGAACTCGCCCACCTGGTCGGCGGCGACATGGGCCGGCGTGCGGCAGGGCAACAAGCGCGACAGGAACGACGCCGCGTGTTGGGCAAACGCCGCGTCGGTACGGCGCGCGTGGCGTGTGTCGACCAGGTAGGCAACGTTGTCCGAGGCGAAGCAATACATATCGGCCGGCAGGCGCAGGTCATAGCTACCTCCCGCCGCCGGAGCAATCTTTGCGGCGAGGAGCGGTGGGCGGCAAGTCGGGGCTTCGTCTTCTCCCTGCGGCGACGGCTCGACCGCCACCTCGTAGGAGCGATGCGTCGTCGTCCCCCGCGACCAGGCAGGCTCAAAGGAAATGGTCCTACCGCGCAGCAGGTCCAGCACGGACACGATGGAATACTCGGATAGCGGCAACTGACGCTCGGTGACAAAACCGCTGCGGGCAAAGTCGTACGACGCCGAGCGCGAACTCGTGATGTCGCTCAGGTAGGCAACCGTCATCGTGACAAGGTCGAGCAACTTTGTCGACACGTCATCGAAGGCCTCGGGCACATGGGCAAACGTAAGCTTCTTGCCGTAAGAAAATGTGCCGCCGCGCACATAGGCATCGGCCATGCCGTCGATATCCTTAACCACATAGGACACCGAACCGCAGCGGATGCGAAACTCGAGCGCCCAGCTAAAGCGCTCGCCAAACAGCGGATTGTAGTACGGCACCAACGAGGGCTCCAGTACCGCTTTGGGAGCATCGGGATCAATGGCGCCGGCGAGCTTGCGACGCATGACCACGAGCTCGTCCATGCGCGCTTCCGACAGATCGGAGAGCGCCGCCATAAGGCTCGGGCTCGTGGGAACGGGCGCCGGGAAGGGAAAGTTAGGGTTGACCGCGGATGCGGTGGGCGCGGGGCGGGCGGACTGCTTGGATTGTGCGGGCGGTACCGTAGTCGTGCGAACCGGCGTGCGCAAGCCCTCGACGGGCTCGGCGCCACTGGCATCCAGATACGCCAACGCCGTGGCGATAGCGTGTTTGCACATGCCGGAATAGCGAAAGGCGGCCGGGCAATCGCAGTCGTAGTCGACAACCTCGTGCTCGTCCATGTCGAGCGCCACGTGCGTCTTGTACAGGTCGCCGCGCGAGCCGCGCACCGAGCCCTCGACCGTCACGTTTTTGGAGAAGCGTGAGCCGCTGTCCTCAATCGACAGCACGGCGCCATTGAGCATGAGCGAGCGCCCCTTCATAAAGGTGCCGCTCAACGCCGCCTCTTTGCGAAGCGCCTGCACAAACGTCCCCTGTGCCATCACTTCCTCCAATCCACACAGGGTAGCTAATTTGGGACGGGGCTATTTTAGCTACCCCCATATGTCGGTTGAGACGCATTCCGACCCC
>NZ_QSPM01000009.1:82578-86595 GCF_003466445.1 Collinsella sp. TM05-38
CATTCCGACCCCGACTCATTCGCCGTCAGTCAAAGGGTAGCTAAAATAGCCCCGTCCCAAATTAGCTACCCCGGCAAAGGCACCCTTAGATAACCGTCACGCGGCCTTGGTTGCCAACGATGGCCTTGGCCTCGGCCAGCAGCGGAATCGAGCGTGCGTTAACCTTGGCCGGCACCTCGGCACGCAACACGCGCCCGTCCACCTGCTCAATAAAGATCTCCACGCGGTCGCCGCCCGGGTTGGTGGTGAGCACCGTGGCCAGGCGCGCCATATTGCCCTGGCTAAAGCGGCTGTTGGGCACCATGACCTCAAACACCCTGGGCTTGTTGTTCTCCTCGTTAAGCTCCAGCGGCACGATCTCCTGCGCGATAATCTGATCGCCGCGGTCCGAGCGTTCGAGCTTGCCCCTAATGCGAACAAACGCATCGGACAGCTGTGCGCCGGTCTCGGGATCGACCTCGCCGTACAGATACCCCTCGGCCTCCTTGTAGGTCTTGGGGAACACCACGACCGTGGCCTCGCCTTCCATGTCCTCGAGCTGCACAATGCCCATGGGGTCGCCGTTTTTGGTCACGCGCTTGGACACGCTCGAGACCATACCGGCCCACCACAGCGCCTTGCCCTCGGGAATCTCCTGGTTGATGGTACCGCCCGTGGGGTTTTGCACCTCGTAGCCGGTGTCGATCTGCGAGAACGAGAAGTCGCGTGCTTTGCTAAGTGCATACTCAAACGGACGCAGCGGGTGGTCCGAAACATAGATGCCCAGAACTTCCTTCTCCTGGCTCAGCTTAAGATGGCGGTCCCACTCCTGGCCATCCGGATCGGGCACGCTCACCTCGAAGCCCGAGCCCTCAACGTCGCCAAACATATCGAAAAACGACGTCTGGCCGCTCGCGCGATCCTTCTGGCGCTTCACCGCGGCATCGATGATGTTCTCGGGGTTGTTCTTGTCCACAAAGTGCATCATCTGGCGACGCGGATACCCCGTGGAGTCGAAGGCGCCTGCCTTGATCAGGGATTCGATCACGCGGCGGTTGGCCTGGCTCGAGTCCACGCGCTCGACAAAGTCGTGCAGCGTCTTAAACGGACCGCCCGCCTCGCGCTCAGCGATAATCGCCTGCGCAACGCCGGTGCCCACGCCTCGAATGCCGGCCAGACCAAAGCGCACGCCCTCCTTAGTAGCCGTGAACTCGGTACCGGACTCGTTGACATCTGGCGAAAGCACAGGAATGCCGTCGTGACGGCATGCCGAGACGTAGTGCACGATCTTGTCGGTCTTGCCCGTATAGGACGTCAGAACGGCCGCCATGTACTCGTGCGGATAGTGCGCCTTGAGCCACGCCGTCTGCATAACCAGAATGGCGTAGCCGGCGGAGTGCGACTTGTTGAAGGCGTAGGACGCAAACTCGAGAACATCGTCCCAAATCTTCTGGGCGACCTCGCGCGTGTAGTTGTTCTTGATGGCGCCATTCATCCAGTGGTCGTAGGTGGTCTCGTCCGAGCCATCCTCCCAGTGGAGCACCGTCGACGTGAGCAGCTTGATCTTTTTCTTAGCCACGGGCTTACGGATACGCGAGTCCGATTCGCCCTTGGAGAAGCCGCACATCTCGACGGAGATGAGCATAACCTGCTCCTGGTAGACCATGGTGCCGTAGGTTTCGCCCAGGATGTCGTCCAGACGGTCGTCATAGGAGACGGCCGGCTCCTTGCCGTTCATACGGTTGATGTAGGATGAAACCATGCCGGCGCCCAGCGGGCCCGGGCGGTACAGAGCGATCAATGCCACGACGTGCTTGTACTCGGTGGGCTTCATGTTCTTGATCGTGGCCGTCATGCCGGCGGACTCGACCTGGAAGACGCCGGCGGTGTGGCCGGAGCCCATGAGCTTAAAGATCTCGGGATCGTCAAAGGGAATCTCTTCCTCTTTGATGTCGATGCCGAAGTTCTTTTTGATGTTTGCCTTGGCCTTGGAGATAACCGTCAGCGTACGCAGGCCCAAGAAGTCCATCTTGAGCAGACCCATGTCGGCGACGGTATGGCCCTCGTACTGGGTAATCTCGACGCCGCCCTTGGTATCGAGCTTGGTAGGCACGTGCTCGTTGACGGGGTCGCGGCAGATCAGAACGGCGCACGCATGCACGCCCTCGCCACGGGTGAGGCCCTCGATCGAGAGCGCCGTATCGATGATGCGTCGGGCGTCGTCGTCCTTTTTATATGCCTCGGCAAAATCGGGGTTAAACAGATCCTCTTTGCCGGGTTGCTTTTCGAGCACCTGCTTGAGCTTGACCTTGGGGTCGCTCGAGACCATCTTGGACAGGCGCTGGCCCATATAGACCGGGTAGTCCAGAACGCGTGCGGCGTCGTTGATGGCCTGCTTGGCCTTAATGGTCGAGTAGGTGATGACGTGGGTGACCTTCTCGGGGCCGTAGAGCTGGCGAACGTGCTCCACGACCTCGAGGCGCCGCTCATCGTCGAAGTCCATATCGATATCGGGCATCTCGGTACGCTGCGGGGAGAGGAACCTCTCGAACATCAGACCGTTCTCGAGCGGGTCGAACGCGGTGATGTTCATGGCGTAGGCGACGATAGCGCCGGCGGCCGAGCCACGGCCGGGACCGACGCCGATACCGTTGTCCTTGGCCCATTGCACGTACTCAGCAACGATCAAGAAGTAGGCGGCAAAGCCCTTGTCGCAAATGACCTTGTATTCGTACTCAAAGCGCTCTTTGATGTTGACGCCGCCGATCTCGCGCGTGGCCCAGTCATCGCCGTAGTGCTGGCGCAGGCCCTTCTCGCACTCGCGGCGGAACTGGCTCTCATGCGTCTCGCCGGGATCGAGCAGCGGGAAGCGCGGCAGGATGATAGAGTCCCAGTCCAGCTCCACGTAGCACTTGTCAGCGATCTCGAGCGTGTTGTCGCAGGCCTCGGGGCAATACGGGAACATCGCCCGCATCTCCTCCTCGGTCTTCATATAGAACTCCGAGCCGGTCATGCGCATGCGGTTGGGGTCGTCGACCTTGGCGTTCATACCGATGCACATGATGACGTCCTGCACGGGCGCGTCCTCGCGGCGCAGGTAGTGGAAGTCGTTGGTGGCGATGACCTTGACACCCACCTGCTTGGCAATATCGATGAGCGTGCGGTCCATCTGCTCGTCAGTCAGGCCGTTGTCGGTGGTAATGCCGTGTTCCTGAATCTCGATATAGAAGTCGCCGGGGTCGAAGGTATCGCGGAAGGTCTCGGCCCACTCGATGGCGCCTTCCATGTCGCCGCGGTCGATGTACTTGGGGATGATGCCCGCGATGCAGGCGCTGGTGCAGATCATGCCCTTGGCATGGCGGCGCAGATTGTCGAGCGTCACGCGCGGCTTGTAGTAAAAGCCCTGCACGGCGGCCTCGGAGACCGTCTGCATCAGGTTGACGTAGCCCTCTTGGTCCTTGGCCAAAAGGATCATGTGGTAGAGCTCGGGCTTATGGTCGCGGGCGAGCGTCTCGTCCGGCGTAAAGTAGACCTCGCAGCCAAAGATGGGCTTGATAACCAGAGGCGGCTTGAGCTCGTCGATATTGCCCTTCTCGTCCCACATGGCCATGTCCTTCACATACTGGGCATGCTCGCGCGGGTTTTCCTCGGGATCGGGCTCCACCAGCTCGTCGCGGCGGTCCTTTTCCAAGAAGGCCTTGTCGTGGCTCCAGGTTTTGTACTCGGGCGTGTTGTGGTTGACGGCGTCGCAGGCCAGCGCCAGGTCGGGCACGCCATACATGTAGCCGTGGTCGGTAATGGCCACGGCGGGCATGCCAAGCTCAACGGCACGGTTGACCATATCCTGGATACGGGTTGCGCCGTCGAGCATGGAGAAAACAGTGTGGTTGTGCAGATGGACGAATGCCATGTGATGAGCTCCGATGCGGGTTCGTGTTCTGACTGAACGATTTTACCGCACGGCACGGACAGCACCCGAACCTAGCCAAACCCACACGGGTAGCTAATTTGGGACGGGGCTATTTTAGCTACCCCCAT